>NZ_JAUSTB010000006.1:0-297273 GCF_030812615.1 Pseudarthrobacter niigatensis
GCCCTGGCAACCCGCTACGACAAACTCGCACTCACCTACCGCGGCGGAGCTGTCCTCCGAGCAATCAGCATCTGGCTGGCAGCTTTAGGAGACACACCCTAGGTCACCTTGGGTGCCGGAGACGGCCCTGCGCCGCGAAGGTGACCAGCGCCTAGAACTCTGACTGCAGCTCCGGGTCCTTTTTCAGGCCGGTGAGGCCGTTCCAGGCGAGGTTGACCAGGTGGGCGGCCACGGTGTGCTTGTCCGGCTGGCGGCTGTCCTGCCACCACTGGCCGGTCATGGCCACCATGCCCACGAGCATCTGGGCGTACATGGCGCCGTCCTCGCCGCTGAGGCCCCGGCGGGAAAACTCGTCGGAGAGGATGTGCTCCACGCGGGCAGTGACGTGGGAGAGCAGGGTGGAGAACGCGCCCTCGGGCTGCGACGGGGGAGCGTCGCGCATCAGGATACGGAAACCCTCCGTGCGCTCCTCGATATAGGTGAGCAGGGCCAAGGCGGCCCGTTCGACGAGGACGCGCGGTTTGGCCTGCTCGGTCAGGGCGGCGTTGACGGCGTCCAGCAGGATGTGGAATTCGCAATCCACCACTTCGGTGTACAGCCCTTCCTTGGAACCGAAGTGTTCGTAGATGACCGGTTTGGACACTCCCGCGCAGGCGGCGATTTCCTCAATGGTGGTTCCATCCAGCCCCCGGGCAGCGAAAAGGCCGCGGCCGACGTCGATCAGCTGGCTTCGGCGCTGCAGGCCAGTCATCCGCATCCGCGGAAGGTTGTTGCTCACCTTCCCATCATGCCCCACCGCCGGCGGCGGGATTCAGCCGGACGGGCGGCGGCCGAACGCCCCGTGTCGCGCAGGGCCCTGAACCCGTGGCAAAATAGGGACTTGTGCCCGGGGCTTGAGACTTCCGGCACGGTCCGCTCTGGTGTAACGGCAGCACCCCGGCCTTTGGAGCCGTGGAGTATAGGTTCGAATCCTATGGGCGGAACTGCTGCGCGGGGCGCGATCATGAGGATGGCACCCGGTGCCCGGCGGCTTGGCCCGCCGGGCACCGCCAAGCGCCAGCACAACGAAGCAAGGAGAGCCCGTACGTGATCCCCGAGAATGCCGGCCCGGCCGCTGTAATTGTTCTGGCAGCAGGCGCCGGTACCCGGATGAAATCGCGTACCCCCAAAATCCTGCATGAAATCGGCGGCCTGTCCATGGTGGGCCACGCCCTCCGCGCCGCCCGCAGCATCGCCCCCCAGCGCCTTGCCATCGTGGTGCGCCATGAACGCGACCTGGTGGAAGCGCACGTGGCGGCGCTGGATCCGCAGGCAGTGATCGTGGACCAGGATGATGTCCCGGGCACGGGCCGGGCCGTTGAAGCCGCGCTTGAGGCGCTGCACGCTGACCAGGACCTCACCGGCACCGTCGTGGTGACCTATGGCGACGTGCCGCTGTTGTCCGGCGGGCTGCTGACGGAACTCGTTGCCACCCATGAGCGCGACGGCAACGCCGTTACGGTCCTCACCGCGGTCCTGGATGACGCCGCCGGCTATGGCCGCATCCTCCGCGGAGAGGACGGCTCCGTCACCGGCATCCGCGAACACAAGGATGCCTCCGAGGCCGAACGGCTGATCCGTGAGGTCAATTCCGGGATCTACGCCTTCGACGCCGCCGTGCTCCGTGACGCGCTGGCCAAGGTGACCACGGACAACGCCCAGGGCGAGAAGTACCTCACCGACGTGCTGGGACTGGCACGCGAGGCAGGCGGCCGCGTGGCCGCCGTCGTCACCGCCGACCGCTGGCAGGTGGAGGGCGCCAATGACCGCGTCCAGCTGGCCGCCCTCGGTGCAGAGCTGAACCGCCGCACCGTGGAAGCGTGGATGCGTGCCGGCGTGACCGTGGTGGACCCTGCCACCACGTGGATCGATTCGTCGGTCACCCTGGACCAGGACGTCCGGCTCCTGCCCAACACCCAGCTTCACGGCACCACCACGGTGGCCAGGGACGCCGTCGTGGGCCCCGACACCACCCTGACCGACGTCGAAGTCGGCGAGGGCGCCACGGTGGTCCGCACCCACGGCTCCGGCTCGGTGATCGGCCCGCGCGCCGCCGTCGGCCCCTTCACGTACCTTCGCCCCGGCACCGTGCTTGGTGAAAAGGGAAAGATCGGCGCCTTTTACGAAACCAAGAACGTCACCATTGGCCGCGGCTCCAAGCTGTCCCACCTGGGATACGCCGGGGACGCGGAAATCGGCGAGGACACCAACATCGGCTGCGGCAACATCACGGCCAATTACGACGGCGAGAAGAAGCACCGCACGGTGATCGGCTCAGGTGTCCGCACCGGCTCCAACACGGTCTTTGTTGCCCCGGTCACCGTGGGGGACGGTGCCTACAGCGGCGCCGGCGCGGTGATCCGCAAGGACGTACCGGCCGGCGCCCTTGCCCTGAGCATCGCCGCCCAGCGCAACACCGAAGGCTGGGTCCCGGCGCACCGCCCGGGGACCCGCTCCGCCGAGCTGGCCCAGGCGGCCACCCACGACTCCTCAAGTACCCCGGCATCTACAGAAGAGGGCAAGTAACAATGAGCGAAATTACGGCGCACGGCGAGAAGAAGCTGGTGCTCGCCTCCGGGCGGGCACATCCTGAGCTGGCAAGGGAAATCGCCAAGGAGCTCGGCACCGAACTCCTCCCGCTGGATGCCTACGACTTCGCCAACGGTGAGATCTACGTCCGGGCCGGTGAAAGCGTCCGCGGTACCGACGCCTTCGTGATCCAGGCCCACCCCGCCCCGCTGAACAACCACCTCATGGAACAGCTGATCATGATCGATTCGCTGAAGCGTGCCTCCGCCAAGCGGATCACGGTGGTTTCGCCGTTCTACCCCTATGCCCGCCAGGACAAGAAGGGCCGCGGCCGCGAGCCGATCTCCGCCCGGCTGGTGGCGGACCTCTACAAGACCGCCGGTGCGGACCGCATCATGAGCGTGGACCTGCACACCTCCCAGATCCAGGGCTTCTTCGATGGCCCGGTTGACCACCTGATGGCCATCCCGCTGCTGGCCGACTACATCCGCACCCGGGTGGGTTCGGACAACATCACCGTGGTGTCGCCGGACACCGGCCGCGTCCGTGTCGCCGAACAGTGGGCCGAACGGCTGGGCGGCGCGCCCCTGGCCTTCGTCCACAAGAGCCGCGACCTCACCGTCCCCAACCAGGCCGTCTCCAAGACCGTCGTGGGCCAGATCGAGGGCCGCACCTGCGTCCTGATCGACGACATGATCGACACCGGCGGAACCATCTCCGGGGCCGTCACCGTCCTGAAGAACGCCGGCGCCAAGGATGTCATCATCGCGGCCACCCATGCCGTGTTCTCCGACCCCGCAGCCCGGCGCCTCTCCGAGTCAGGTGCACGCGAAGTGGTGGTCACCAACACGCTGCCGCTGAATTCGTCCCAGCGCTTCCCGCAGCTCACGGTGCTTTCCATCGCCCCTTTGATTGCAAGGGCCATCCATGAAGTGTTCGACGACGGTTCGGTCACCAGCCTCTTCGACGGCAAGGCCTAGGACAGTACTTGACGAAACCCCGCCGGCAGGGTTCCCTGGGCGAGCTTGCGGGCTCAGGGGGCCGGTGGGGATTTAAGGAAAAGGTCGCCGTGCTGGTAGTCTTTTAGGCGATACCTTGGCGAGGGAGGGCATAGCCTCCGTTATCGACTGGGTCTGCAGGTCCTTTCGCAGGGACCGCCTTCTTGAAGGGCCGCCTCCGGGCCGCCCGGCGTTGAAGGTCACACCAGACCTCCGCCCTTGCTGAACACCGTTTAGTCTTCAAGGAGTTTTCCATGTCTGAGCAGAAGCTCGCAGCAGAACTGCGCACCGAATTTGGCAAGGGCTACGCCCGCCGCGCACGGATGGCCAACCTGATCCCCGCCGTCATCTACGGCCACGGCGCAGAGCCCATCCACGTCACCCTCCCGGCCAAGGCCACCACCCTCGCGGTCCGCACCGCCAACGCCCTGCTGTCCCTGGACATCAACGGCGAAGGCCACCTGGCCCTGGTCAAGGACATCCAGCGCGATCCCGTAAAGCAGATCATCGAGCACATCGACCTCCTGACCGTCCGCCAGGGCGAAAAGGTCACGGTTGACGTTCCGGTCCACGTTGAAGGCGAAACCGCCCCCGGCACCGTCCACAACCTGGAACTGACCGTCGTGTCCCTCGAAGCCGAGGCCACCCACCTGCCCGAGTCCGTCGTCGTCAGCATCGAAGGCCGCGGCGCCGGCGAGCACATCCACGGCTCCGACCTGGTCCTGCCCAAGGGCACCGTCCTGCTGACCGACGCCGAGGCACTGGTCATCAACATCTCCGAGGCCGTTGAAATCGCCGAGGAAACTGAAACCGAAGCTGCCGCCGAGGGCGCAGCAGCGGAAGCTCCTGCAGCAGAAGAAGCCGCAGCAGAGTAACCACTCCGCAGTTCCCGCAGTGGCCGGACCCCTCCCGGGGCCCGGCCACTGCCATGTCCGCAGCCCGGCGTCCCTTCGGTCTGCCATCCTGTCCACGCCGTCCCCCTAGGATTGAATCCATGACTGACACCTGGCTGATCGTTGGCCTCGGCAACCCCGGCACGCAGTACCACGGCAACAGGCACAACGTCGGCCAGATGGTGCTCGATGAACTCGCCGGCCGCATCGGTGCCGGCTTCAAGACCCACAAAGCCCGCGCCCAGGTCCTCGAAGGCCGGCTGGGCATCGGCGGCCCCAGGGTGGTCCTGGCGAAGCCAATGACCTACATGAACGTATCCGGTGGCCCCGTGTCCGCCCTGGCCAACTTCTATGGCATCCCCGCAGACCATGTTGTCGCGGTGCATGACGAAATCGATATTCCCTTCAACACGGTCAAACTCAAACTCGGTGGCGGCGAAGGCGGCCATAACGGGTTGCGGGACATCTCCAAGGCGCTCGGCACCAAGGACTACCTCCGGGTGCGCGTAGGGGTGGGACGGCCGCCCGGACGGATGGACACTGCCGACTTTGTTCTACGCGACTTCGGCACCGCGGAGCACAAGGAATTACCCTTCCTGCTGGACGATGCCGCCGACGCCGTGGAGACCCTGCTCCGTGAGGGGCTCACCGCCGCGCAGCAGAAGTTCCACCCTGCCAAAACGGAAATACGCCCACCGGAATCGTAAAAGTTCCCTCCGGCCCTATTTCCCTGTCTGTGGCACGGGGTACTCTTCTTCCTATGCGGGGGAGCAATGGGGCTACATCCCGCTATTGCAGGATGTAGGGGAAAAGTTCATGTCAATCGAGCCACTCAGCTGGGGACGTGGGTCAACGCCGCAAGGTGACGGGCTGCCCACGCCAACCTCCGGGGCCCCGGAGGGCCAGCAATGGTCCATGCCTGCACGAAGCGCCCACCTCGACGCCGTCCGCACCGCCCTGACCAGCGAAAACTCCTTGGGCGTGGTGATCACCGGCCCCAGGGGAGTGGGCAAGTCCTCCCTTGCCCGCGCTGCCGTGGCGGACCTTGGCCCCGATATCTGGTCCCTGCAGCTTCGGAGCGGGCCTTCGGGATCCGCCACCCCCTACGGTTGCCTGTCATTCCTGCTGGCACGGCTGCCGCAGGCCTACATGGGGTCGCCCACCGCCATCCTCAGGGGCATCACCTCACTGATCCGCAGCGACGCCGCCGGCAGGCCGTGCGTCATTACGCTGGACACGTCAGCCTGCATCGACGACATGAGCGCGGGCGTACTGCTGAACGTCCTGCTGACCGGCACCGCGAAAATCGTTGCCGTCGCCCCCAACTCCAGCGACCTCCCCGCTGACTTCCACTGGCTGCTGACGGACCGGAAGCTGACCGAAGTACGGCTCAGCAACCTCAACGAGCTCCAAACCAGGCAGGTGCTGCTGTCGCTGCTGGGACACCGGGTCGCTTCCTCCCTGGTCAGCACCTACCACCAGATGGTGGGCGGAAATCCGCTGCTGCTCAAAGCCCTTGTCACCGAACAGCAGCTCTCCGGAAACCTGGTCCTCTCCGATTCGGTCTGGACGCTGCGGGACAAGGTGGTGCTCGACGGCGCCGCCAGCCTTGATGACATCGTCCGCTCCCGCTGGTCACGGGAAACTCCCGAAGCCCGGGAGGTCATCGAGATGCTCTCCTGCGCCCGGCGGGTGGAATTGTCGAGCCTCACCGCGATCTATGGCGCGGATGTGGTTGCGGACATGGAGGACGGTGCGCTGCTCGAGATCGACGACTCCGAGAACCGCTGGGTGTCGCTGCGGGAGAAATACATCGGGGACGTTGTCAGGACCTGGCTGAGCATCTCCCGGCGTCGCGAGCTTCGCAACGTACTCCTGGGCGGCAGGGAGCCGGACCCGGCAACCATGACGGTGGATGAACTGATGTCGTTCGCCGCCTGGACCCACGAGTGCGAAGCCGAACTGGCTCCTGCGCTGGCGCTGGCGGCCGCCGAGGCCGCAGTCCAGCTCTTCGACCCCCGGTTCGCCCTGACTTATGCGGAGATGGTGCAGCGGACCGATGCCGGATGGGCGTCCGCGCAGCGGCAAAAGGCTGCGGCATACCTGCAGCTGGACATGCCGGACCAGGCCTTGGCAGCCCTGGAAAGTATTTCCCGGCCCGAGCTCGAGGCCCTCGATCCCGAAGAGTATGCCCAGGTGGTCGCCGCCAAGGCGCGGGTGATGCGCTACATCCCTGAGCATGAGGGCAAGGTCCCCGAACTGCTGGCCACCGCCAGGGAATGGCTTGAGAGGACGGCGCAGCATCCGGTCTGGCCTGCACCGGCAGCCGTGGCAACCAACCGCATCTCCTTGAGCGAATTCGAATACCAGGCCCATACCGGCGATTACGCTGCCATGATTCCCGCGCTGGAACGGGCGGCCGATCCCGCGGCCAACCCGGACACCGCGTTCCGGTTCCAGTCAGCCATCACCCTGATGAGCGCCCTGGCGCTGACCGGGCGGGAGATGGACGCATTGAGCCTCATGCGCCAACTCGGCGGCCAGCTCACTGACGCCTCGCACGTCGTTGGGCTCCGTGAGCGCTACACAAGGGAGGCCTACTTCGTCCTGCTGGTGGCGGGCCAGTGGCGGCGCTGCATCGACCTCCTCAGCCCCTTCAGCACCGGGCAGCCCCACCGGCTGCCGTACCGGAGCGCCGCCACCGAACTCGCGGCCGGGGTGGCTTTCGCTTTCTCGGGTCGGGGCGAGGCGGCCCTTGAACCCCTGATCTCCGCCGCTGCGCAGCTGGAGCTGCAGCCGGTCCAGGCGGCCCTGCGAACGGCGTACGCTGCCACGGCCTTGGCCTATGCGCAGACCGGGAACGCCGCTTTTGCCCGCAAGTACCTGGCCAAGCTGCAAAGGACAACCGGCAAGGCAGGGTTCGCGACCGAGAGCATCATCGAGTTCTGTGCCCTTGTCGCCGGGCGCTGGCTGGGCGACTCCGAGGCCGTGGCCGGACTGAAACAGGGTGCCCGCCGCAACCTGGAAGCAGGCAGGCACACCCTGGGCGGCATGTACCTGTTGGCTGCAACCGTGAATGGCAGCGATACCGACTTCCGCCTCCTGGAGGACATCGCAGGCCACCGCCAGGGTCCGCTGGCCGAAGTTTCACGGCTGATTGCCCTCGGGAGCAGGACGAAGGATGCCAAGGCGCTGCTTGCCGGCGGGGAACTCGCAGCGACCCTGGAGCTGGATGCCGTTGAAGCCCGGTGCATGGCGTTGGCGGTTGATTTCGCCCGGCAGGACGGGGACGCCCTCTCGGCAAGGACTGCGCAGGCGCGGCTCGACATCCTGGCCGCCACCGTGTCCAACCTGCCCATCGTGCCCAGCAGCGGGAGCCCCCTGTTGACCAGCCGGGAACGGCAAATTGCCCGGATGGCGGGCCGCGGCGCCTCAAACCGTGACATCGCCATGGAAATGGGCGTGTCGGTCCGCACCGTGGAAGGCCATCTGTACCAGGTCTTCACTAAGCTGGGCGTGACTTCAAGGGGTGATCTGACTGGACTCGTCTAACGGGCACAAGCCGGCGGCTGCGCACCGGCTCCTTACCGGCCGCCGGGAGCCGGTGGAACGGATCTGCAACCTGGTCCGGAACGGCACGCACCAGGCGGTGTTCATCATGGCCGGCCCCGGCATCGGAAAGTCTGCCGTGACGGATGCCGTGACGGATCGGCTCGCAGGAACGATGAGCATCCTGCGCATCCATGCCAGTTCTGCTCTGGCTGGGGTGCCGTTCGGGGTGCTGACCCCCTACACGGGGGACCTCACCGCTGAAGAGTCCGTCTCACCTGTGGCAGTGCTCCGCTCCATGTGGTCCTATTTCGAGAAGCTCAAGGGCACCGGCAGCTCGCCGGTGCTGCTGGTGGTGGACGATGCCCACCACCTGGATGACGCCTCCGCGGGCGTTCTCGCCGAGGTGATTTCGGCCGGATGGGCAACGGTAGTAGCCGCCGCCCGCCCGCGGCCGGGCCTGCCGCAGCCCCTGGACCAGCTTTGGTATGACGGCCTGGCCGAGCGCGTGGACCTCCGTCCCCTCAACCATGAACAGATCGAGGAAGTCCTGGCCCACATCCTTGATGGGACAGTGCCGGGTGCCACCGTGGATGCCATCTGGAATGCTTCCGGGGGAAATCCCCGGTTGCTTGATGCCCTGCTCCATGACGCCGCTGAAGCGGGCGTGCTGGCCAAGCGCAACGGAATCTGGATGCTGTTGGGTGAGCTGCCCGCGGACGGTGCCCGGCTCGCAGCAGTGGTGGCCAAAGACCATCTCCGGCGGGGGCCCGAGGAACAGGAAGCCCTGAAGCTCATTGCCCTGGCCGGGCCGGTGGGCCGAAAGGTCATCGAAGATATCAGCGGGGCAGCAGTGGTCCGTTCCCTGTTGGACCAGCAGATGATCGTGGAGGCTCCTGGCATCCCCGCTGAACTTTCCATGTGGAACGGGCTTTTCGCCGGGGCCATCCGGAACACCGTTTCCGTCTCCCGCAGCCTCCAGTTACTCGAAAAGGTCAAAGCCCACCAGAATCCCACCCTGCTGCAGGGGGAGGGCCGGCTGCGGTCGGTGGAATGGGCCCTGGAGTGTGGCATCCGGGTCAGCGACGAGGAAATGCTGGCGGCAGCGAAAGAGGCCTTGCTGAGGTTCCGCAACCACAGTGCGCGTTCCATTGCCGCCCGCATCCACCACCCCCCGCTGGTTCCGCTGGCCCAGGCCATCCAGGCCCGGGCGCTGTACAACGAAGGGGCGTATGCTGACGCAGCGGCACTCCTGGACGGATGCTGGCTTCCGTTGGCAGATGACACCGAGGGGCCGGCCGTCCTGATGCTCAGGGTTTCGGCGCACCAAGCCCTTGGCCGTTCCGTGGGTGTTGTGGCAGATGACGTCGAAAGACACCCAGCACTGTCCGGCGGTGAGGACAGTTGGCAGGAAGAGCTCCTGCACCTTCTGCATCTCGGCGCCGACGTGAATGTCGCGGCCTTGGAGGACGCCGTCAACGGGATGCGGACGCGCCGCACCGGAACAGCGGGGGAACCGCTGCGGGCCCTGGCTGAGGGGCTCCTTGCCCATGCCCTGGCCTCCGCCGGGCGTCCCGTGGAGGGTCTCGAGGCGGCCCTGCTGGCCGCCTCGGAGCTGCCACCGCTGGAAGGCAGCCTGTTCTTCTTCCCTGAATTCGTGCTGGGGAGGCTCGTCTCCGACTACCTGGCCATGGGCGAATGGGAGTCGGCGGAGCGGGAGATTAACCATTACGCCGCGGCCAACAGCCCGGGGGCAGCAACCTTCAACGGGAGCCTGCAGCTGCTCCAGGGCTACTCGCTGCTCCGCCAGGGGAGGATGGAGCGTGCCTACCAGGTCCTGCTGCCGGCCGTGGAGGCGCTGAGGCTCAACGACCCCCTGCAGCTGTACCGGTTTGGCAGTGCCCTGGGCTTCTATGCAGCAGCCCGGCTTGGGGATGCCGAACAGGCGCGGCGCCTGGAACAGGACCACAAAGACGCCGCAGCCGGCTGGCCCGCCCACGATCTCCTCGCCGAGGCCTATGTGGCAGCCGCCGCCGAGTACCTGGCCCGTGACGGCAAGGGCCTGGCCGCACTGCAGACCCTGATGACCACCACGGAGGCTTCCGCGCGCACCGGCAACCTCCTCGAAGTCCTGGCCATGTGCTGGGAGCTGGGGGATCCCTCGGTGGTGCCCATGGTGCAGGCCGCCGCCCGTGGCGTGGAAGGCCGGTGGGCGGAAGCCCTGCTGACCCTGGCCACCGCCTGGGAGGGTGCAGACGGCGATACCCTGATGGCAACGGCTGCCTCGCTGGAGGAGGCAGGCTTTGTGAACCTGGCCCGGGAAGCCTATGCCCGTGCCAGTACCGTGCTGGAGCAGGCCGGAGAACGGCGCAGGTCCCGGCAGGCCGTTGCCCAGCGGGAGAAGTGCGACCACGAACTGGGTGAACGGTTCCGGGAAGGCCGCTTCATTGCAGCGGCGCCGGCCGTCCGCCTCACCCGGCGTGAGCAGGACATCGTGGAGCTGGCAGTACAGGGCCTGACGGACCGGGAGATCGCCCAGCGGCTCATGGTCTCCGTCCGGACGGTGGAAGGCCACCTCTACCGGACCTACGTCAAGCTTGGCGTCCGGAGCCGCGACGAGCTCGAGTCGGCCCTGCCCAAGTAGAGTCCCGGCCAGGTCCTGTCCGCCCTGCCGCTGTTCCGCGCCTCTTCAGTCATTCCAGGGACCGTTATCAGTGCTGCCCCAGGCGTTTCGCCGCGCCATCGAGAACCGGCGGGTAGCCGCAGGGCGCCCCCGTAGTACTGCCTGGTGGATTCGAGTACTGCCTACTCGTGTACGGAAGGGCGCCGCGGGATTTACTTAAGGAGGCAAAGCAAAGCGGCCGGCTGGACGCCGCGGAGCAGCCGACAGGACATTGAGGCCCACTCAACTTCCGGCCCGCAGGGGCCGGGCTTAGACGGGGCCGGCGACGTCAGAGTCTTCTGAGACCGAGACTCTCCCCCCAGCCGTCGCCGGCCCTCTGCTCCCTCGGCTGAAGCCCGGGGCAGCGGTGGCGGCTGCCCCTCCCGGGCGGCCGCCACAGCCGTGTGTGGGACAATTGGGTGTCAGCCATTGGCAGCCCAAGGAGTTCGTTTTGGCCGTAGTATCAACGCCAGCCACGCTGGAACGTGCCGTCCCGGCCATGGATAACGCCGAGGTGCTGCGCATCCGCAACGACTTCCCGGTCCTTGACCAACTGGTCAACGGGCAGCCGCTGGTGTACCTGGACTCGGGGGCCACCTCGCAGAACCCGTTGAGCGTCATCGAAGCCGAGCAGGAGTTCTACGAACAGCGGAACGCCGCCGTTCACCGGGGTGCCCACCACCTGGCGGTGGAGGCAACGGAAGCCTTCGAGGATGCCCGGCAGACCATGGCCGACTTCATCGGCGCCGACTACGTGGAAACCATCTGGACGTCGAACGCCACCGAGGGCTTGAACCTGCTGTCCTACGCACTGTCCAATGCCGGGCTGTGGGCGGCCCAGGGGCGCGGGGACCAGGCGCTGAAGGGATTGGCGCTGAAGCCCGGCGATGAGATCGTGGTGACGGAAATGGAGCACCACGCCAACCTGATTCCGTGGCAGGAACTGGCATTCCGCACCGGGGCCACCCTCCGCTTCATACCCATCGCGGATGATGGCAGCCTCCGCATGGACCAGGCCGCGGCCATAATTGGCCCACGCACCAAGGTCCTTGCCTTCACCCACGCCTCCAACGTCCTGGGAATTATCAACCCGGTGCAGGAACTGGCGGCCCTGGGGCACGACGCCGGCGCCCTGGTGGTCCTGGACGCCTGCCAGTCCGCGCCGCACTTGCCCCTGGACGTCAAGGAGCTGGACGTGGACTTCGCGGTCTTCTCCGGCCATAAGATGCTTGCCCCCACCGGAATCGGGGTGCTGTACGGCCGGCAGGAGCTCCTGGACATCCTGCCGCCGTTCCTCACTGGCGGATCGATGATCACCACGGTCACCATGGAACGGGCGGAGTACCTTCCGGCGCCCCAGCGTTTCGAGGCCGGGACCCAGCGCATTTCCCAGGCAATTGCCCTCGCGGCCGCGGCCAACTACCTGACCGAAACGGGGCTGGACCGCATCCACCGGTGGGAGGCAGACCTTGGCCAGCGCATGGTGGCGGGCCTGGAAGGCATCCCCGGCATCCGGGTCCTGGGGCCGGCCGCTGGGAAGGAACGGATTGGCCTTGCCGCGTTCGACGTCGAAGGTGTCCATGCCCACGACGTGGGGCAGTTCCTGGACTCCCGCGGCATTGCCGTCCGAGTGGGGCACCATTGCGCCCAGCCGCTGCACCGGCGCCTTGGCCTGACCGCCACCACCCGCGCCAGCGCCTACCTTTACAACACCACCGACGACGTGGACCGCTTCCTTGAAGCCGTGGCCGGCGTCCGGGCCTACTTCCGCGCCTAGCGGAGAACACGAAAGTTGACATCATGAGCCTTGACCAGCTGTACCAGCAGATCATCCTTGACCACTCAAAGGCCCGCCACGGCAGCGGCCTGGCCGCCACGGAAGCGCCGGAGGGCACGTCCACCGGGCAATCCCACCAGCTTAACCCGGTGTGCGGGGACGAGGTCACGCTCCGGCTTGCGGTCCAGGAGGGCAAAGTGGCCCAGATTGCCTGGGACGGGGCCGGCTGCTCCATTTCCATGGCGTCCGCATCTGTTCTGTCCGACCTCGCCGAAGGCATGACGGTGGCCGAACTCCATGAAGTTATCGACAGCTTCCGGGAAGTCCTGCGCTCCCGGGGCAAGGTCCACGCCGATCCCGAACTGTTGGGGGACGCCGCCGCCTTCGAGGGAGTGGCCCGCTACGCGGCCCGGGTCAAATGCGCCATGATTTCCTGGGTGGCAGCCGAGGACGCGCTCAACCAGGCAGCGTGAGCCGGACAGCAAACAGCCCGGGCTTTCCCCGCTCAGGAGGGAAGCCCGGGCTGTTTCGTGCCAACACGGGTTGCAGCGGGGTCAGCCAAGCAGGCTGAGGACCCCGATCACGGCGGTGGCCAGCCCGAGCACCATGGAGATGCCCACCAGCACCACGTGCACGGTCAGGAACTTCGTTGCCTTGCCGGCGGCATCACGGGCGCGCGGATCCTTCATGACGCGGCGCAGGAACTGCGGCCACACCACCAGCGACCAAACGCCGGCAACAATGAGGACGAGCGCGGCGAAGACGGGAAGCTGCACGGGCTAGTGGCTTTCCAGCCAGGCCTGCGCCTGGGCGGCCTGCAGGTTCAGGGCCTTGGCCACCATGGGCTCGGCGGCGTCGGCGATCTTGCCGCCGAGGAACGGCACGGAGGACTTCACGGCGCCCTCAAGTTCCACGCGGGTTCCGCCGGCGTCGGCCACCAGCCGCTGGACGGCGGTGACGTCCACGGGAGCGCCGGCGATCTTCAGCGAGATGTTGCTCTGGCGTGACCCGTCCGCCGCGGGTGCTTCCCAGTTCTCCACCTGGGTCACCTTGAGGTTCTCGCCAACGAACTTCCGGGCGATTTCGGGCAGCCGGGTGGTGGGCAGGGTGCGCACGGAGGTGGTGTTGAAAGCCCCGGCGATGTCGCCGTCCACGGTGAAGGACTCGAGGCTGCCACCCACCAGCTGGCTGACGTGGCGCTGGAAATCCTCGTTGACCAGCACAGCGGCAACGCTGTCAACGGGGTGCGGAAGGGTGGTGGTTGCGCTCAGCGCCATGGGTCCTCCTGGGACGTGGGGAACGGATTAAGCCTCCAACATCCTACGGGGTGGTGGCCGCGGGCTCCGCATCGGCCAGTTTCCGGGCGGTGGTGGTGATGTTGCGGGCCATGGCCGGGAAGATCAGGCTGTGGAACGGCAGGACGGCGAGCCAGTACAGCCTGCCGCTCAGTCCCTTGGGGAAGAAGATGGCGCGCTGCCGGTAGCGGCTGCCCGCCCCTTCAGGTTCCACGGAGAGCTCCAGCCAGGCACGTCCGGGGGCACGCATTTCGGCGCGCAGCCGGAGCAGCCTGCCGCGCTCGATCCGTTCCACCCGCCACCAGTCCACCACCTCTCCCGCAGCGAGGGTGTGGGGATGCCGGCGCCCGCGCAGCAGGCCGGCCCCGCCGGTCAGCTTGTCCAGCCAGCCCCGGACCTGCCACGCCAGCGGCAGCGAGTACCAGCCGTTGCGCCCGCCAATGCCCTCGATGACCGTCCACACGTGGGCCGGGTCCACGTCGCCGTGGAACGTCCGTTCGTCGATGTACACCTTGTGTCCGGCCCACTCCGGGTCACTGGGCAGGGGGTCGGAATCCGCGCCGGCACTGGCCCAGGTGGTCTCCACCTGTCCGTCCCGCTCCTTGCCCAGTGCCAGGGCCACGGCGGTCCGGTACGGGGTCAGGCCGCCGTCGGGCAGCGGGATGTACTGGTCGATGTCGTGCTCGTTGGACACCGCGTCGTGCTGGAGTGACTGGACCAGCGGGACCGCCATGGACCACGGGATGGGCGTGGTCAGCGCCACCCAGATGCCTGCCAGCTTGGGCGCAGGGATGGGCAGCGCCAGCACCACCCGGTAGGGCAGGCCTGCTTCCGCAGAGTATTCCTGCATCATCCTGGCGTAGGTCAGCACCTGCCGGCAGCCGATATCGAACGTCCTGTTGATGGTGCCCTCCAGGGACGCGGCAGCAACCAGGTAGTACAGGACGTCGCGGACGGCGATGGCTTCGATCCGGTTGCGCACCCAGCTGGGCGCCGGCATCAGTGGCAGCGTTTCGGAGAGGTGGCGGATCATTTCGAAGGAGGCGGAGCCGGAGCCGATCACCACGCCTGCCTGGAACACCACGGCGTCCACCGGGCTGTCCAGGAACACCTTGCCTACAGCCTCGCGCGAGCGCATGTGGGTGGAGAGTTCCACCCCTTGCGGGTGCAGGCCGCCCAGATAGACGATCCGTTGCACTCCCGCGGCAGCGGCAGCGTCCGCGGCGGTCCTGGCCATCGCCTTTTCCTTCGCTTCGAACCCGGCTCCGGCCGCCATGGAGTGGACCAGGTAGTAGAAGACATCGACGCCGGACAGCGCTTCGCGGAGGGCGTCGCCGTCGACGAGGCTGCTTTGCACCACCTCCACTTTGTCGCGCCAGGGGACGCCGGCGATCTTGTCGGGGGAGCGGACCAGCACCTTCACCGTGTGGCCGGCTTCGAGCAGCTTGGGCACAAGCCGGCCGCCGATGTAGCCGGTGGCCCCGGTAACGAGGACGGTCCTGGGTGTTGGCGTGGCACTCATTGCGGTCATGCTGGCTCCTGTTCGTCCCTTGGAATTCGCAGCGGCTGCCCTTACGGACTGCTGCGCTGCGGGAAAAGGCTGCGGAAATGGCTCGACGTTGCCAGCCTAGATCCATTCCCGCGCAGATGGTTCCGTGCCGGCAGGCCGTTCCTGCGCGGTAGGCTGGAAGCTCCCCGGGATTCGCAGCGAATTTCGGGTTTTCGCGTTGCCTGCTTGCTTTCGCTGAACACCACAGGAGCTTCTGCCATGAGTCTTCCCGGCCAGTCCGCCGCCGGCACATCCAGCACCGGAACGTCCGGTGCGGCCCCGTCGCTGGACGGGCTGCGCCGCGCTCTGGAACCGGACCAGACGTTCGCCCGTGTCGGGGCGGAGGCAGCGCGGGGCTTCGCCGTGCGCAGCCAGGACTACCAGGTCAGCGCCCCTGCCGGCCTGCGTCCAGTGCTGCTGGCGGAGATGGCGGACGGGCTCGCCGCCGCCGTGGCAGGACAGGCCGACGCCGCGGGGCCGGGCGTCGTGCTCGCTGTCACCGCCACGGGCCGTGAAGCGGAGGACCTGTCCGCAGCCCTGCGCGCCTACCTGCCCGCGGATTCGGTGGCCGAGTTTCCCAGCTGGGAGACCCTCCCGCACGAGCGCCTTTCCCCGCGTTCGGACACCGTGGGGCGCCGGCTGTCCGTGCTGCGCCGCCTGGCACATCCGGAAAGTTCGACGGCGGCCCGGCTGCGCGTCGTCGTCGCTCCCGTCCGCGCCGTGGTCCAGCCCGTGGTGGCCGGCCTGGGCGATCTGGTCCCCGTCACCCTCAAGGTGGGCCAGGATGTTCCGTTCACCAGCGTGGTGAAGAGCCTCGCCGACGCTGCCTACGCCCGGGTGGACATGGTGACGCACCGCGGCGAGTTCGCGGTCCGCGGTGGCATCATCGACGTCTTCCCGCCCACGGAGGACCACCCCATCCGGGTGGAGTTCTTCGGCGACGAGGTGGACCAGATGCGCTGGTTCGCCGTGGCCGACCAGCGCTCGCTGTCCGCCCCGGGCATCCACCACCCCACCGAACTGCACGCCCCGCCCTGCCGCGAAATTTTGATCACCCCCTCCGTAATGTCCCGCGCCGCCACGCTGAAATCCCAGCTTCCAGCCGCCGCGGACATGCTGGAGAAGATCGCCGGCGGCATCGCGGTGGAAGGCATGGAATCGCTGGCGCCGGTCCTGGTGGACGCGATGGTGCCGTTCGTGGACCAGCTGCCGGCCGATTCCATCGCCGTGGTGATCGAACCGGAGAAGGTGCGCACCCGCGCCCACGACCTCGCCGCCACCAACGAGGAATTCCTCGAGGCGGCATGGTCCACCGCGTCCGACGGCGGGGCCGCACCTTTGGACCTCAGCTCCCAGGCCAGTGCAGCGCTTCATTCGGCGAGCTTCCGGTCGCTGGCCGAAACCCGCGGCTCGGCCCTGGCGCACGGCGTGTCCTGGTGGTCCATCACCTCACTGGCGCAGGATGCGGAACTGCTGCCGGAGATCGATGTCCTGAACCTGCACGCCCGTGAACCCCGCGGCTACCAGGGCGACGTTGCGGAGATGATGGACTTCATCGGATCGCACGTCCGGGACCAGTGGCGGATCGTGGTGGCCACTGAGGGCCCAGGGCCCGCGCAGCGCCTGGCGGAACTCTTCCACGAAAACGACATCCCCTGCGCCCGGGTCGACCGCCTTGACCACGAGCCCCAGGCGGGCATCATCGAGGTGACCACCGCCGCCGTCGGACGTGGCTTTGTCCTGGACGGGCTCAAACTTGGCCTGCTCACCGAAGCCGACCTGCTGGGCCGGACCTCCGCCGGGTCCACCAAGGACATGCGCCGGATGCCCTCCAAGCGGCGCAACGCCGTGGACCCCCTGCAACTGGTCGCGGGGGACCACGTGGTCCACGAACAGCACGGCATCGGCCGGTTCGTGGAACTCATCCAGCGCAAGGTGGCGGGCGGCGGCGACGGCGTCCGGGAATACCTGGTGCTGGAATACGCACCTGCCAAGCGCGGCGCGCCCGGCGACCGCCTGTTCGTCCCCACGGACCAGCTGGACCAGGTGACCCGCTATGTCGGCGGCGACACCCCGGTCCTGAGCAAGATGGGCGGCGCGGACTGGGCCAGCACCAAGTCCAAGGCGCGCAAAGCCGTCAAGGAGATCGCCGGTGAACTGATCCGGCTGTACTCGGCCCGCATGGCCTCCCGCGGCCACGCCTTCGGCCCCGACACCCCCTGGCAGCGCGAACTGGAGGAAGCCTTCCCCTACGTGGAGACTCCGGACCAGCTGACCACCATCAACGAGGTCAAGGCGGACATGGAGCGGGAGATCCCCATGGACCGGCTGGTATCCGGCGACGTGGGCTACGGCAAGACCGAGATCGCGGTGCGCGCTGCGTTCAAGGCCGTGCAGGACGGCAAGCAGGTGGCCGTGCTGGTGCCCACCACGCTGCTGGCCCAGCAGCATTACGAGACCTTCACCGAACGGTTCTCCGGTTTTCCCCTCCGCGTCAAGCCGCTGTCCCGGTTCCAGTCTGCGAAGGAGTCCAAGGAAACCGCCGAGGGCGTCAAGAGCGGCGCCGTGGACGTGGTGATCGGCACCCACCGGCTGCTCTCCAAGGATTTCGAATTCAAGGACCTTGGCCTGGTGATCGTGGACGAGGAGCAGCGGTTCGGCGTGGAACACAAGGAAGCGCTGAAGAAGATGCGGACCAACGTGGACGTGCTGGCCATGAGCGCCACCCCGATTCCCCGCACCCTGGAGATGTCCCTGACCGGCATCCGGGAGACCTCCACCCTCGCCACCCCGCCGGAGGAACGGCACCCGGTGCTGACCTATGTGGGCCCGTACACGGACAAGCAGACCTCCGCCGCGATCCGCCGCGAACTGATGCGCGAGGGACAGGTGTTCTTCGTCCACAACCGGGTCTCCACGATTGAACGCACCGCCGCGAAGATCCGCGAACTGGTACCCGAAGCCAGGGTGGAGGTGGCGCACGGCAAGATGTCCGAGAGCCGGCTGGAACAGATCATCGTGGACTTCTGGGAGAAGCGCTTCGACGTCCTGGTCTGCACCACCATCATCGAGACCGGGCTGGACATCTCCAACGCCAACACCCTGATCGTGGATGGCGCGGACAAGTACGGGCTGTCCCAGCTCCACCAGCTCCGCGGCCGTGTGGGCCGCGGCCGTGAACGCGCCTACGCGTACTTCCTGTATCCGTCGGAGAAACCTTTGGGCGAGGTGGCGCTGGAACGGCTCAAGGCCGTGGCCGCGCACAACGAACTGGGCGCCGGCATGCAGCTGGCCATGAAGGACCTGGAAATCCGCGGTGCCGGCAACCTGCTGGGCGGGGAGCAGTCCGGCCACATCCAGGGGGTTGGCTTCGACCTGTACATCCGCCTGGTGGGCGAGGCTGTGGCGGACTTCCGCGGCGAAGCCGAAGAGAAGGCCGCGGAAATGAAGATCGAGCTGCCGGTCAACGCGCACCTGCCGCACGATTACGTTCCCGGTGAACGGCTGCGCCTGGAGGCGTACCGGAAGCTAGCCGCCGCCCTCACCAACGAGTCCATTGACGAGGTCCAGGCGGAGCTCGTGGACCGCTACGGCGAGTTGCCGCTGCCCGCGCAGAACCTGGTGGAAGTGGCACGGTTCCGTGTCGCCGCCCGCGAGGCCGGCCTCTCCGACGTGGCCCTGCAGGGCAACTTCATCAAGTTCTCCCCGGCATCGCTTCCGGAGTCCAGGACCATGCGGCTGAACCGGATGTATCCGGGGTCGCAGTCCAAGCCGGCCATGGACGCCATCCTCATTCCCAAGCCCAAGACGGCACGGATCGGCGGCAGGGACCTCCAGGACGCCGAGATCCTGGAATGGGCCAACGGCGTCATCCGGAACATCTTTTCCGACGCCCCGCTGGCGGTGGGTTAGCACTTGATGGGAGGACACCACGCCGCGTCGGGAGCCGCGGCGTGGGTAGCTGTTGCGTCCACCGGCCCTTACACCCTGGGCTGGTACCCGCTGGACCCCACGGGCATCCTTATCGGCGGCATGGCCACGGCCGGCACCGCGCTGGTGTGCGACTGGGACCACCGGTCCAGCACGGTGGCCCATTCGCTGCCGCCGCTGTCCAACGTGATCGCCCGGGGCATCGAGAACGCCAGCGGCGGCCACCGGCAGGGCACGCATTCCATCCTGGGGGCGGCGTTCTTCGTGTTCCTCGCCGGCCTGGCATCGCAGGTCCACCTGGACACCGGCTGGGGACGGCTGTCCATTGGGGCCGGGCTGCTGTGCATGTTCCTGATCAACATCGCGGCCAAGGCTCTGAAGCTCTTTCCCAAGAGCGGCTTCATCTCCAACTGGATCTTCGCCCTGGTCATGGCTGGCCTGGTCACGGCCTATGCACCAGAACAGTGGACCTGGCTGCCCACGTCCATGCTGATCGGGGTGGTGGTGCACATCGTCGGGGACCTCATCACCACCGGGGGAGTGCCGCTGCTGTGGCCACTGGTGGTCCGGCCGCCGAAGATGCTGCGCCGGCTGCCCTTGTTGCGGAGTGTCTGGCGTGCCAACGGCGCGCTGTCCGTTCCACTGCTGGGCCGGGCGGGTTCCAAGCGGGAATGGCTGGTGCTGATCCCGGTGAGTGCCTACGCCATGGTGGGGATGTCCGTGGCCGGCTGGGCCATCGCCCAGCACCACTGGGGCCGGGTAGCGGCGGCCGCGGGGGCGTGGATCAAGCTTTGGTTCTAGCCGCCGGAACCAGGCCCCAGCAGATAAGGGAGGGACCCCGGACAGTGTCCGGGGTCCCTCCCTGTGAAGCGTCCAGGGTCTTTAGTGCTCGCCGGCGGAGTCCGAGCGGCCAAAGATGGTCTGCGGAAGCCAGAACGCCAGGGCGAAGAGGAGCAGGCACACGGCCATGGGCCACGGGTTGTCCAGGGTGAGGAAGGACAGCGAGTAGATGGCGCCGAGGAACAGGGCGAAGCAGACCACGAACAGGATCACGCTGGTGGCGAGGTTGTTTTCGTTCTGCGGGGTCCGGACGGTCTCCTTGTTGGACGCCGTGTCCCTGCTGGACGCGTTGATCTGGCTGGACATGTGTTCCTCCTCGGCCCCAAAGGGCATGATCTGTGGCGGCTTCCGGCCAAGGTCAGTAAGCGGCTGAACCCTGTTCACCCTTGACGATGGCAATACCGGAGCTGGCACCAATTCGTGTTGCACCTGCTGCAATCATAGCCTGAGCATCTGCCAGGGACCGTACGCCGCCGGAGGCCTTGACTCCCACGTCCGGGCCCACGGTCCGGCGCATCAGGGCCACATCCTCAACCGTCGCGCCCCCGCCGTTGAAGCCCGTTGAGGTCTTCACGAAGTCGGCGCCGGCCTCCACGGCCGCTTGGCACGCCAGTACCTTCTGCTCGTCGGTCAGGAGGGCTGTTTCGATAATGACTTTCAGGATGGCGCCGCCCGCGTGGACCGTCTCAGCCACCGCGGCGATGTCCTCGACGAGGGCGCCCTTGTCACCGGCCCGCGCGGCAGCGATGTTGATCACCATGTCCACCTCCGCCGCGCCGTCCAGGACCGCGCCGCGGGCTTCGAATGACTTCACATCCGTGGGTGTGGCCCCCAGGGGGAAGCCCACCACGGAACAGGTGAGGACGCCTGAACCCCGAAGTGCCGTGGTGACCGTCTTGACCCAGACCGGATTGACGCAGACCGACTTGAAGCCATATTCGGCGGCTTCCGCGCAAACCTTCAGCACATCGGCTTCAGAGGCTTCGGGCTTGAGCAGCGTGTGGTCGATGTAGGAGGCGATGTCCGCGGGCCGGCCCGGATCGGCGGTGCCTGCGTGAACGGTGGCTTCGTTGCTCATGATGGTCCTCTCGGAGGGCCTTGTGGGCCCGGCGTTGACTCGGTTTCGGGAACCATCTTGTCACAGCGGGCCGCGCCGCAGCAGGCCCCACGCAGGAGGCCCGCAGGCGGGCATGGGCGCTCAGGCCGCCTGCAGGGCCGGGGCCTCCGCCGCGGCACTCAACAACTGGGTGGCGCAGGCACCTGCCGCCGAAGCCGCCGCCACCAGCAGCCCCAGCCGCACGCCGTCGAACGCTGCGGCATCCCCAATCGCCCAGATCCCCTGGACGGACGTGCGGTAGTCCCGGCTGATCACGATGCCGCCCCCGGGTGCAGTCTGCAGCCCCGCGCTGGCGGCCAGGCCGTCGCGGGACACCCGCTCCTCCGCCATCACCACCAGGTCGCCGGTCATGCTGCTGCCATCCTCGAAGACGACGGCGGACGCGGCCTGCCGGGCGGATGTGCCGGACACAACGGCGGGGATGATGGCGGCGGGGCGGGCAGTGGTGCGAATGGGCCGCACGCCTTTGGCGCGCAGCACGGCTTCGGCCTGCCCGGCTGCCGCGCCGGTGCCCACCAGGATTCCCACCGGACGCCGTCCCAGCTCCCGGGCCACCTTTTGCACACCCTTCGCGACCCGCGGTGCGTCGTCGATGGTGGCATAGTTCAGGCATTGCGCGGCACCGTCCACCGGGCCTGCCACCGGGGCCGATCCGGTAGCGATGACCAGGTGGTCGTAGGCGAACTCCATGCCGTCGGCAGTGGCTACGGTGCGGTTGGCAGGGTCGATGTGGCTGGCAGGCTGGCCAAACCGCACGGACACCTGGGGCAGCATGGCAAGCTCCAGCAGCTCTTCGGGGGTGTCATCGCGGTTGCTCAGCACGGTGACGGTCCCGGTGAACCGGGCGCGGTCCAGCTGCGCTACAAGGGCCTGGGCCGCGGGGCCGGCACCCGCAATGACAATGCGGGTTGCGGTGGAGGTGGACGTTGAGGATGCCGGAGCGGACATGTGCTGGCCCTTTCGCTGGCGGCCGGTAAGCGGCCGGAACTTCGTGATGGAACACAGCGTAGGCCCGCGTCTTTTCCGGGGTGTTTCCCCGCAGTTGCTGTTCAGCGGGCCCGTGTTCGCCAGTATTTACCGGCCGGTAACAGAACCCGTGACGCATCTCTCATTCATCAGCCCGCCGACACAAAAGCCCTGGCCCCGGTCACCTAGACCCGGATCCGGTACCCGCGCTTCACCACGGTTTCAATCAGCTTGCCGTCCGGCAGCGAGGACCGCAGGCGGCTCACGGTCATGTCCAGGGCGTGCACCGAGCCGCGCAGCTCCAGCAGGTCGGACAGCGATTCGCGGGACAGGACCGCGCCGCCCGCGCCCAGCAGTGCACGCAGGAGCAGCAGGGGAGCGGGCGCCAGTTCCACCTGCTGGCCGTCGATGCGCAGGCTGCGTCCCCGCAGTTCGATGCTTCCGGAGCGGGTATCCAGCCGCCGGACGTGGTTCAGCGCCAGGTGCTCGCACACCAGCCGGATCAGCGCACCCATCCGG
The DNA here is from genome assembly GCF_030812615.1 of Pseudarthrobacter niigatensis. Lineage (NCBI taxonomy): Bacteria > Bacillati > Actinomycetota > Actinomycetes > Micrococcales > Micrococcaceae > Pseudarthrobacter > Pseudarthrobacter niigatensis. Next base: position 22,664 of record NZ_JAUSTB010000006.1, read on the forward strand.
AAGCGCTCCGGGATCAGCGGCGTTATGCCCGCGTCCAGCAGGGGCTGGGCCGTGACGGGACCCACCACGGCCGTGGTGACATTCAGTTTCAGGCTCTCCACCAGCTGCTTGTAGAGCCCCATCTCATGGGCCGTGCTCCACATGGCGTCCACGGCGGGGGCGCTGGTGAAGGTCAGGACGTCCAGGTTCCCGGTGCAGGCGGCGTCGATGAGCCGCGGAAGCCGGTCCTCGCCGTCGGGCTTGACCCAGCGGTAGGGCGTGACGGTCAGGACGGTGGCGCCGGACATCCGCAGCCGTTCGATCTGGCGGACGTCGGTGTAGCCATGCAGCTGCATGGCCACAGTCTTGCCCCGGACGCCTTCAGCCAGGAGCATGTCCACCAGGGTGGAGGTGGTTTCGTCGCTGCTGATCCCGACGTCGGCAAGGCCGGCAGCGCGCACCGCACCGCGGGCCTTTGGTCCACGGACGAACATGCGGCAGCTGCCCAGCGTTTCCAGCAGTTCGTCGCCAATTCCGAAGGAATCCGCGGCCTCGCACCAGCGGCGCATGCCATACGCCGTGGTCGCGATGCAGAGATCGGGCTTGGCGGCGATGATGGCCCGCGTGTCCTCGATGAGGCGCATGTCCTCCTGGACCGGGGCGATCTTCAGCGCAGGGGCGTGCAGCACTTCGGCGCCGCGCCGCTCCAGGGCTTCGATGAGGTCGCGGGAGCGCCGGTCCGAGGTGACGCCGATGCGGAATCCCTCCAGCGGCGACTCCGCGGCGTCAGTGGCTTCTTCAGCCTGCGTGGGTTCGGCCGGTGCAAGTGCAGTCATGGGGGTCAATCCTTTCATGATCCCAGCAGCGAGGCTGCCAGCCTGTCCAGGTCGGCTGCCGCACCGGCGTGCTGCCGGTTCGCTTCCGCCACCCGCACCACTTCGCCGATGACCAGTACGGCCGGGTTGCTGCAGCCGGCCGCGGCCGAGGTGATGGTGCCGAGGTCTGCGATGGTGGTGCGCTGGCCCGGCCGGTACCCGCGTTCCACCACGGCCATGGGCATGTCCGGGCGCATGCCGGCGCGGCGCAGCCCTGCCGCAAGCTGGTGGAGGGTGCCAATGCCCATCAGCACCACGATGGTGCCGCCCAGCCCGGCAAGGTGGTGGTGCTCCTCTTCGGTAAGCGGTGCATGCCCGGAAACCACAGTGAAAATGTGGCTGACTTCCCGGTGGGTGACCGGGATGCCGGCCGCGGCCGGGACGGAGATGGCGCTGGTAACGCCGGACACCACGTGCACTTTGACGCCGGCGGCCACGCACGCGGCAACTTCCTCTCCGCCCCGGCCGAAGACGTACGGGTCCCCGCCCTTGAGGCGCACCACGTTGTTGCCGGCCAGGGCGCTTTCGACCATCAGTTTTTCGATGTCCGACTGGCTGACTTTGTGGTGCCCGGGCTTCTTTCCGACGTCCACGAGTTCGCCGGAGGTCAGCAGCGGCAGTTCCTGGTACGGGGCCAGCCGGTCGTAGAAGACGACGTCGGCATCGCGGAGTGCCTTGACCGCAGCCACGGTGAGCAGATCGCCGGTGCCGGGGCCGCCGCCCACCAGGGTGACGTGGCCGGCCGGGCCGGCGGCGGGCTCGGCAGCGACCGGGATGCCGCCGTGCCGGCAGCGGTCCAGGAAGGCGTCCCAGCCGTGCTGTCCGTCCTCGACGGCGGCGACCAGGAACAGCCGTTCCGGCACGTGGACGAGCCGCGCCTCGGCGGGGCTTCCAATGCGGTGGACGACGGCGCCCGCGGCTTCGTACCGCCGCACCGCCTGCCGCGCGGCATCAGGGGCGCCGGCCACCAGGACGGTCCGGCCGGTGAGGTCGATACTGAGCTGCATGGTTATGCCTCGTTTCCAGGGGTTTCCGTGGTGGCGGAGCGGACCGGGATGGAAGCACCGATCAGGACCTTGCCTTTTTCCTCCGGGGTGGCGGGGCGCATCTGGCCGCGCTCGTCCGGGACGAAGGTGATGGAGTCGTCCTTTTGGTCGGGTGCGTTGACGAAGGAACGGAACCGGCGCAGGCGTTCGGGGTCCTTGAGGGTGTCGGCCCATTCATCCACGTACGTGTCCACGTGCTTGGCCATCGCGGCTTCCAGGTCCTCGGCGATGCCCAGGGTGTCCTTCACCACCACGTCCTCGACGTGCTTGATGCCGCCGTCGAGCTCTTCCTGCCAGCGGGCCGTGCGCTGCAGGCGGTCGGCCGTGCGGATGTAGTACATGAAGTAGCGGTCGATGTACTTGATCAGGGTTTCGTCGTCCAGGTCCTTGGCCAGCAGCTGGGCGTGGGCGGGGGTGGCCCCGCCGTTGCCGCCGACGTATAGGTTCCAGCCGTCGGCGGTGGCGATGACGCCCACGTCCTTGCCGCGGGCCTCGGCGCATTCGCGGGCGCAGCCGGAGACGCCCATCTTGAGCTTGTGCGGGCTCCGCAGGCCGCGGTAGCGCAGCTCCAGCTGGATGGCCATGGCCACCGAGTCCTGGACACCGAACCGGCACCAGGTGGAGCCGACGCAGGACTTCACGGTGCGCAGGCTCTTGCCGTAGGCCTGGCCGGATTCAAAACCGGCGTCCACCAGTTCCTTCCAGATCTCCGGGAGCTGTTCCAGCCGGGCGCCGAACATGTCGATCCGCTGGCCGCCGGTGATCTTGGTGTACAGGTTGTATTTTTCGGCGACGGCGGCGATGACGCCGAGCTTCTTCGGAGTGATCTCGCCGCCGGCGATGCGGGGGACCACCGAGTAGGTGCCGTCCTTCTGCATGTTGGCCAGGGCGCGGTCGTTGGTGTCCTGCAGCGTGCCGCGGCCGGCGTCCAGGACGTAGGCGCTGTTCTGGCTGGCCAGGATGTTGGCGATGGTGGGCTTGCAGATGTCGCAGCCCGCGCCGGTGCCGTACTTGGCCATGATCTCCTCGAAGGAGGTCAGCTCCAGGACGCGGATGGCATCGAACAGCTCCTGCCGGGACAGTTCAATGTGCTCGCACAGAGCCTTGGAGACCTCGACGCCGGACTTGGTCAGCTCGGTCTCCAGCAGCTTCTTCAGCATCGGCACACAGGAGCCGCACTGGGTGCCGGCGCGGGTGCAGCCCTTCAGCTCACCGAGTTCCTGGACGGGGGCATTGCCCTCGCAGGCGCCGCAGCCGTTGATGGCGTCGCGGATGGTCCCCGCGGTGACGTTGTTGCAGGAGCACAGGGTGGCGTCGTCGGGAAGCTCGGTTTCGGGAGCTTCGCCGCCGCCCGCCGCGGAGAGGAAGGCGCCGGGCTCGGCCGGAAGTTCGCGGCCCAGGAGCGGGCGCAGGCTCATGTACGGCGAGGCGTCGCCGACGAAGATGCCCCCCAGGAGGGTTTTGGCGTCATCGGTGGTGACGATCTTCTGGTAGACCCCGCGGGCGGGGTCGGCGTAGACGATTTCCAGGGCGCGTTCGGTCCGGGCGAAGGCGTCGCCGAAGCTCGCAACGTCCACGCCGGAGAGCTTGAGTTTGGTGGCGGTGTCGAAGCCGGGGAACGTGGCGTCGCCGCCGTGGAGCCGGTCGGCCACGATCTCGGCCATGGTGTTCGCGGGGGCCACCAGGCCAAGGCACATGCCGCCGAAGTTGGCCACCTCGCCGATGGCCCAGATGCCCGGTACTTCGGTGGCGCAGAAATCGTTGATGACCACCCCGCCGCGGGGGCCCAGGCTGAAGAGCTGGTCTTCGCCCTCAGCGGCGCGGAAGAGTTCGTCGCGGGGTTTGACGCCGACGGCGACAATCACCAGGTCTGCCGGGATGACGCGCTCGTCAGCCATCAGGACTCCGGTGACCTGGCCGTCGTCATCCGTCAGAATTTCGGACGGGAACACGCCGCCGTGGACTTCGAAGCCCTTGGCCGCGATGAGCCGGCCCAGGGCCTGGCCGGCGCCCTCGTCCAGCTGCGTGTTCATGAGCCAGGGCGCACCGTTGATGACCACGGGGGTGGCGCCGAGCTGCTCGGTGCCGGCGGCCGACTCGAGGCCCAGGAGCCCGCCGCCGATGGTCACCGCGTTGATCTTGCGGCCAAGCTTTGCCGTCAGTTCGGCAATGGCTTTGTTGATGGCCCACACGTCCTCGAGCGTCCGGTACACGTGGGCGTGCTCACCGCCGGGGATGGGCAGGCGCACAGCGTCCGAGCCCGTGGCCACCACCAGTTCGTCATATTCGTACGTGTTGCCGGCGGCCGTCTCCACGGTCCTGGCGTCGGCGTTGACCTTCACGACGCGCTCGCCGGTCTTCAGGGCCAATGACCCGTGGTCCCACATGGAAGCGGTACCCAGGGTCAGGTCCACGCCGGCATCGGTGAGGGCCTTGGAAAGTGCCACCCGGTCGTAGGGGAGGTGCGCTTCCTCGGTGAGGACCGTGACATGCCAGCCGTCGAGGCCGCGGGCATGCATGGCGTCCGCAAAACGGTGGGCCGCGGGGCCGCCGCCGGCGACGACGATGCGGCGCGGTGTCTCTGTGCTTGAAGTCTGTTCGGTCACTGTGGGCCTTTCGCATGGGCCGCAGACGGTGCTCTGCAGCTTGTGCCTCCAGCCTAGGAAGGGGCAGTTTCGCCTCAGTTTCCCATTTGTTTCGTCAACTTAACTTCTGCATCACGAACGCATTTCCGCCCGCGTTAGGTCTCTTTTACGCGCCGGACACATTCACCGCACCCCTTTGAAACACCCGGACCATAGCGTGGGACACGGCCGCAAAAGCTGCCAATGCAAGGGACAACAGGCACAGGGAAAGGAGCCGGACATGACGGCAACACTTGAACTTGGGGCGCTCGCCGCCGAATCAGACACCGCCGGGTTCGGGACCGGCTGGCACCGTGTCTGCATGGTGGATGACCTCGAACCGGCATGGGGTGAGGCAGCACTGGTGGCAGGCCGCCAGGTGGCGCTCTTCCGCACCGGCCCCAGCGAAGTCTTCGCCGTGGCGCACCAGGACCCGGCCACGGGAGCCCACGTCATGGCCCGCGGCATCCTCGGTTCCAAGGGGACCCGCCCCACCATCTCCTCACCGTTGCACAAGGAGGTCTACGACCTCGAAACCGGTGAATGCTTCACGGCCCCGGGCCTGCGGCTGGCAGCCTTCGGCACCCGGGTCAGGGACGGCGTCGTCGAGGTGCAGCTCTGACGCAGGGGAACCCATAAAAACAAAGGAGCAGGTGCCGGGCGTGCAGGAAGCCCGGCACCCTTTGGTGGCTGGGGCCGGCTACAGGCCCAGTGCCTCGCTGACGTCGTGGCGGACCTCATCCAGCGACGCGCGTGCCGCCTGGCGTGCCGCCGGCAGCTCCGCCGCGGAACCCACCTGGTGGATGACCTCCAGGTAGCACTTGAGCTTCGGCTCGGTGCCGCTGGGCCGGATGATCACGCGGGTCAGGTTCCGGGTGATGTAGAGCAGGCCCTCCGTGGGCGGCAGCTGCGCGCTGCCTTCGGCCAGGTCCGTGAAGACCTCCACGGCCGACTGCCCGAACGACTCCGGCGGGGAAACCCGCAGGCGGTTCATCATGGCGTCCAGCAGTCCCAGGTCGGCGACCCTGATGCTGAGCTGGTCGCTGGCATGCAGGCCGTGCTGGAGGTACAGCTCGTCCAGGGTGTCGAAGACCGTCTTGCCCGCGGCTTTGGCGGTGGCTGCGAGTTCGGCAATCAGGACCGCGGCGGAAATGCCGTCCTTGTCCTTGACCTGCTCCGGCGCCACACAGTAGCCCAGCGCCTCCTCATAGCCGTAGACCAGCCCGGGGACCCGGGAAATCCACTTGAATCCGGTCAAAGTCTCCTCGTGGGCCAGCCCGGCCGCCGCGGCGATCCGTGCCAGCAGGCGCGAGGAAACAATCGAATTGGCGAACACGCCGCGGCCGTCCGTCTCCACTGCGGTGTCACCGTCGGCGAGCCGGGCCACCATGTGGGCGCCCAGCAGGGAGCCTACTTCGTCGCCCCGGAGCATGCGCCACGCCCCGGTATCGGGGTCCTTTGCCGCCACGGCAGCCCGGTCCGCGTCGGGGTCGTTGGCGATGACGAGGTCGGCGTCCAGCCGTTCCGCTGCTTCCAGGGCAAGATCCAGTGCTCCGGGTTCCTCCGGGTTGGGGAAGCTGACCGTGGGGAAATCGGGGTCCGGGTCGGCCTGTTCGGCCACCACGGTGACGTCCTTGAAACCTGCCGCCTTCAGGACTTCCTGCGCTGTTCCGCCGCCCACGCCGTGAAGCGGTGTCAGGACAATCCGGAGGTCCCGTGCCGGAAAGCGGCCGGGCATGGCGAGTGCCGCCGTCGACCGCTGGTAGTTGGCGGCGAGCGAACTGTCCAGGACAGTCCAGCCATCTGCTGCCAGCGCGATGGAGTCCAGGGTCCCCACGGCGCTGATGCGCGCGGCGATTTCGGCGTCGTACGGTGCCACGATCTGGGCGCCGTCGCCATCTGCCGGCACGGCGGGCCGCCCCAAGTACACCTTGTACCCGTTGTCCTGCGGAGGATTGTGGCTGGCCGTGACCATGACGCCGCCGTCGCAGTCCAGGGCGCGGACGGCATAGGCCAGCAGGGGAGTGGGGAGGGCTGCCGGCAGCATGAACGTCTCGATGCCGGCAGCGGTGAAGATCGCGGCGGTTTCGGCCGCAAAGATGTCCGAGTTGTGGCGGGCGTCATAGCCGACGACGGCGCGCGGCCGGGTGCCTGCGGCAGCCTTGGCTACCGCGTCCACCAGGAACGCCGCGAGTCCGGCAGCTGCGCGGCGGACCACCACCCGGTTCATCCGGTTCGGCCCGGGGCCCAGCGCGGCCCGCAGTCCCGCGGTGCCGAACTGCAGTGTGCCGCGGAAGCTGTCTTCCAGTTCCTGCCGGGCCGCCGGGTCGCCGTCCTCCGCAAGGCGGACCAGCTCGAGGAGCGATGCCTTCGTTGCGGGGTCCGGGTCCTGGGCAGCCCATTCGCGGGCTTCGGCGAGCAGGCGAAGTTCGGCATCGGAAGACGTCATGGGCATAACGCTATCGTCATTGCCCGCCCACGTGGCGCACCCCGGGCGGCTGGCCCGCTAGAGCCGGGCGATGATGCCGGCCAGCAGCCTGGAAATGCGCGGGCCCGCCGCCTGGCCGGACTCGATGACTTCCTGGTGGCTGAGCGGCTGGGGGCTGATGCCTGCCGCAAGGTTGGTGACCAGTGAAATGCCGAACACTTCCATGCCGGCATGACGCCCCGCGATGGCCTCCAGCGCCGTCGACATCCCGATCAGGTCCGCGCCGATCCGCTTGGCGTACTGCACCTCGGCAGGGGTTTCGTAGTGGGGGCCGGGGAACTGCGCGTAGACGCCCTCGTCCAGGGTGGGGTCCACTTCCCGGGCCAGCCCGCGGATCCTGGGCGAATAGAGGTCTGTCAGGTCCACGAAGGTGGCGCCTTCCAGCGGTGAGGCGGCGGTGAGGTTGATGTGGTCCCGGATCAGGACCGGCGTGCCGGGGGTCCAGTCCTCGTTGAGGCCGCCGCAGCCGTTGGTCAGGACCAGGGTGCTGCACCCGGCGGCGGCTGCGGTGCGGATACCGTGCACCACGGCGCGGACGCCCTTGCCCTCGTAGTAGTGCGTGCGGGCGCCCAGGACCAGTGCCCGTTTTCCTTCCTTGGTCAGGATGGAACGGATGGTGCCCACATGGCCCTCCACGGCCGGGGCGTGGAAGCCGGGGACTTCCTCTGCTGACAGGGTGGCGGTGGTCTCGCCGATCAGGTCGGCGGCTTCGCCCCACCCGGAGCCAAGGACCAGGGCGGTGTCGTGGCGGTCCACGCCCGTTTCTTCCGCGATGTAGTCCGCGGCGGCGCGGGCGGCGGCGAACGGGTCGGTGTTCAGGAAGTCTGTTGTACTCACCAGTACAAGTTATCCTGCCGCCCCTGTTGCCCCGGTCACGGCAGGCCCGGAAAGCACCCTGATTTCTTGGTGGTCGGGCCGTCAATGGGAGAGAATGGATGACTGTGACTACGCATCCAGATTTCAGTTCCCCCCGGATCGCAATCCTGGGAGGTGGTCCCGGCGGATACGAAGCTGCCATGGTGGCCGCCTCGCTGGGGGCAACGGTCACCGTGATCGAGCGTGCCGGGCTCGGCGGATCCGCGGTGCTCACCGACGTAGTCCCCTCCAAGACCCTCATTGCCACGGCTGACCTGATGACCCGGGTTGCAGAGGCCGGCGAGCTGGGAGTGAAGTTCGACGTCGACGGCGGCGACTTCGTCCCGGTGATGCACGCCGACCTCAAGCACATCAACCACCGCCTCCTCAACCTCGCCCGCAACCAGTCCCGGGATATCCGCGACGGCCTGGAGAAGCAGGGCGTGCGGATCATCGAAGGCTCCGGACGGCTCCTTGACAGCCACCGGATCGAGGTCCTGACCGCTGACGGTTCCGAGACCGTCGAGGCCGACACCATCCTGCTGGCCGTCGGTGCGCACCCCCGCGAGCTGGAAACGGCACGTCCGGACGGTGAACGGATCCTGAACTGGACCCAGATCTACAACCTTGACGAGCTGCCCGAGGAGCTCATCGTGGTGGGGTCCGGCGTCACCGGCGCCGAATTCGCATCCGCTTACAACGGCCTGGGCTCCAAGGTCACGCTGGTTTCCAGCCGCGACCGCGTGCTACCTGGCTCGGACGTCGACGCCGCCGTCGTCCTGGAGGAAGTCTTCGAACGCCGCGGTGTGCGGGTCCTGTCCCGCTCCCGTGCCCAAACCGTGGAACGCACGGACGACGGCGTGGTGGTCACCCTCTCCGACGGCACCAAGGTGACGGGCAGCCACTGCCTCCTGTGCCTTGGCTCCATCCCCAACACCGCGGGGATCGGCCTGGAGGAGGCGGGCGTGGCCGTCAGCGAAAGCGGCCACATCAAGGTCGACGGCGTCTCCCGCACCACGGCCCCGAACGTCTACGCCGCCGGTGACTGCACCGGCGTCCTGCCGCTCGCCTCGGTTGCTGCCATGCAGGGACGCATCGCGGTGGCACACTTCATGGGCGACGGCGTCACCCCGCTCAAGCTCCACCAGGTGGCCTCCAATATCTTCACGTCACCGGAAATCGCGAACGTGGGTGTCTCCGAGGCCGAGATCGAGTCCGGTAAGTACCAGGCCGACGTCATCAAGCTCTCCCTGCGCAGCAACGCCCGCGCCAAGATGCGCAACGCCAAGGACGGGTTCGTGAAGATCTTCGCGCGGAAGGGTTCGGGCACTGTGATTGGCGGCGTGGTGGTGGGCCCCAACGCCTCGGAGCTGATCTTCCCCATCTCCATTGCCGTCAAGCAGAAGCTGCACGTGGACGACGTCGCAAGCACGTTCACGGTGTACCCGTCGCTCACCGGATCCATCTCCGAGGCAGCCCGCCGCCTGCACGTCCACATGTAAGGGCCGAAGGGCCCGCATTCGGTGCGCGTTCCGTTGTTACACTCTGCCCATGATTGGGCTTCCCCTGGCGGGAAATGCGCTGGTGCATGCCGGCATGGTGGGGCTGGGCATCGGTGCAGCCCTCTTGTTCTACGCCTATGAGAAGCGCCGCCGTGGCCTCACCGACCCCCGCCTGTGGCCCATCGCCGGTTTCGCCGTGGCGTTTGGCGCCATCGGGTCGCGGGTCCTCACGTGGGACATCTCGCGGCAGGTTTCCCTGGCCGACTGGTGGGGCAACGGAGACAGGAGCATCCTTGCCGGCCTGGTGGGTGCCTGGTTCGGCGTCCACCTTGGCAAGCGCCTCACCGGTTACAAGGAGTCCACGGGAGACCTGCTGGCGCCTGCAGTGGCCCTTGCAATGGTTATCGGGCGCGTGGGCTGCCTGCTCACCGAACTCCCGGGCACCCCTACCGGCGGTGCCTGGGGGATTGTCCTCACCCCTGCCCAGGCTGCGTTGGCCGGCGCACCGGCGGGAGTGGCCCTCCATCCGTCCTTCGCCTACGAGATCGCCTTCCACTTGGCCGCTTTTGCCCTGATGTGGCGTTACCGGGACGCCCTGCCCCATCCCGGTGACCTCTTCATTTGTTTCGTCAGCGCCTACGCCGTCTTCAGGTTCTTCGTGGAATTCGTCCGCGGAAACGAGGTCCTCTGGCTTGGCCTGAGCCGGCCCCAACTGTTCCTGCTGGCGGTCCTTCCGTTGCTGGCCTGGCGCGTCCGGCGCGTGTTCCGGAAGCCGGTCCGCGCCGAACTGGAAGGAACCGTGGCATGAGCGAAGAAACCCCCGGTGGGCAGCCTCCTCTTCCGCCGCCGGACATCCAACCACGGGGTGGGTCCCTGGGTTTGGGAGCCCTGGTTGGCGCCGTGGTTCTATACGCGGTTTATGTGCTCGGAACGATGGCCCAAGGGCCTTATGCCTGGTCTGTGACCTTCCTCGCCGTGCCCGCCGCCTTCATTCCCATCGTCCTGTACCTCGCAGTGGCGATCGTGCTCGCAGTACGGCGCCGGACGTCCCTTTGGGGGGCGGGGCTGCTGATCGGCCTGGGCGCTTTTGTCCTGCTCGGCGGGGGCCTCTGCATCAGCTTCCTTGTCCAGGTCCGGGCTTGAAAATGGACAACTACAGGGACGAGCCGCCACCGGCGAAGGAGCCCCCACCGCCCGGGCAGCGGGAACCGCGGCATGGCTACCTGGGGGCCGGAACCGTCTTCGGCGCCCTGGCGCTGTACATCCTGTACCTGTGGGCAACAATCGGCATCGGAGCACCAACCATCAGTCCACCGGTGGCATGGGGAAACAGCATCTTCGCGGGCCCCGCCGCATTCGTCCCCATCGCCGTGTACCTGGGAGTGGCAATTGTCCTTGCCGTCAGTCACCGCACTGCGTTGACCGGGGCGGGGATGCTGCTTGGGCTGGGCATCTTCCTGTTGCTCGGCGGGGGACTGTGCGTGGGTGTCCTTGCACAGGCCCGAATCTGAGAAGAGGAGCACTGATCAATGAGGTCGAGAGAGCTGCCAGGGCCAGGCCAGCCGCTGCGGGGTGACCGGATCCACCGGTACGTCACGGCGTTCTGCCCCCGTTGCCACGAAACCAACCCTCCACTCAGCGAGGTCCGCCGGCTGTCCGGGGCGCTGCTGATCCGCGACGGGCGGGTGTGGCTTGAACGCGGCTGCCCGGACCACGGATTGGTCCGCACGCTCTACGACGAGTCCCCGGAGATCCTCAGCTACCTGGAGAAATGGCAGGCCCCCACCAAGCAGCACGTTCCTGACCGGGCAGGCAATTTCCGTCCCGTCCCCGAGGCGTATGCCTACGGGCTTCCCGCCATGCAGACCCAGCACACCTGCATCCTGCTCCAGGACATCATCGAGCACTGCAACCTGAAGTGCCCCACCTGCTTCACCGCCTCCGGACCGCAACTGCAGGGCGTGGCTCCGCTGGAGGAGGTGCTGGCCAATATCGATACCCGCCTGGCACGTGAGAACAACCGCCTCGATGTGCTGATGTTGTCCGGCGGTGAACCAACGCTGTACCCGTACCTGGCGGAACTGCTGGACGAACTCATGGCCCGGCCGATCGTGCGGATCATGGTGAACAGCAACGGCATGCTGATTGCCACTGACGACGAACTGCTTGCCCTGTTGGCGCAGCACCGTGACCGCGTGGAGGTGTACCTCCAATACGACGGCTCTTCCAGGGAGGCCTCAATCCACCACCGGGGCGGCGACCTGACCCGCTACAAGGACGCGGCCATCTCCCGGCTGTCCGCGGCCGGGATCTTCACAACCCTGACCATGACGGCATCCCTGGGCGTCAATGACAGTGAGATCGGTGACGTGGTGATGCGTGCGCTGGAGACCCCGTTCGTGGGCGGCGTTGCGCTGCAGCCCGTGTTTGGTTCCGGGCGCGGGCACGGCATCGATCCCCTGGACCGGCTCACGCATACAGGCGTCCTGGACAGGCTTGAGTCACAGACCGGGGGCGTGGTCTCGTGGCACGACCTGACGGCACTGCCGTGCTCCCATCCACACTGCGCATCGGTGGGCTACATGCTCAAGGATGACGCCGGCACCTGGCGTTCCCTGGCGGCTCTCATCGGCCACGACCAATTGCTGGCGTGGCTCGAACTCAATCCTGACAGCATCGCCAACAGGATTGCTGACAGCGCCATTCCGCTGGAACTGCGGAACCTGATGAAAACCTCGCTGCTGGACCTGCTGAGTGAGCAGTCGTCCCTGTCTCACCCACGGACCATGGATCTTTGGAAGAACATCTGCACGCAGTGCGATCTTGGCATCGGAACGCTGACCACCCTGGCCGCCGGCAAGCTGCCCGGCCAGCAGCAGCGCCTGCGCCGGCTCCTCGCCGAGCGGGTCACCAGGATCATGGTCAAGCCCTTCATGGACATGTCCACCATGATCGAGGAACGGCTCACGCAGTGCTGCGTCCACGTCGGCACCAAGGGCGACGACGGGGAGCACCAGTGCGCGCCCTTCTGCGCCGTCCAGGCATGGCCGGCGCTGGCGCGGCAGCGGATGAGCACGGCGACCGGAGTCCGGCTGCTCTCGGTGCGCCAGGCCTAGGGAGGATCCATGGACCAGGCCTCTGATGCCCGGCGCATTGCCGGCGGACCCCAGCCGTCCCAACTGGTGCGCAGGCACGCCGCAGCACACTCCACCCCGCAAGGTCCGGGCACCGCCGCACCCACCGGCCAGGCACCCTACGATCCGCTCCGGCTGTGCATCTTTGCCACCATTGCGCTGCTGGGGTGGCTGGCCGGTCCCGTCGCGCTCGTTGCCTTTGCCGCCCTCGGATTCGCCGGCTACTGGAAGGCAAGACGGCGGGGACTGGCACGGTCCAAATGCTTCCTGCGCGACACGCGGCTCGTGCTCGCTTATCTGGGCGTCCTCCTGGCGGCGGGTCTCTACGGAACCTATCTCGTGGCGGGACGGCTCTTCGGCGTCTGAATGTGTATGCTGCACCCCGCCGTCGGCACCGTTCCTTGTCCGGTACTTTGGACCCTTGGGGCCGGCGGCGTGCACCGCCACACTGATGCCATGGTTGCTGTGCGGATATTGGTGGGCCGGCTCAGACGGCTCAGAATCGCGGTCGCGGTTGCTGTGCTCGGGCTGGTCCCCGCCTCCTGTGCCGGACCGTCCACCCCGAACAACCCGACCCAGGGGCCGTCCCCAGAACCAGGCACGGGCAGCCCGGCCTGCAACCTCATCACCCCGCAGATCGCCGCGAAGGTGGATCCCGGGCTGGTGCCGATGGGCCAGAACAGCGAGCAGCGGCCCCCGGGAAGCAAGGCCTACCTGTGCACCTATTCGAACAAGTCGGCCGAGCGGGGCATGACCGGCCTTTCGGTTGCACTGACGTCCCCGGCCGTGGCCGCGGACAACGACAAAGCGAAGGCAACCTCCGACTGTTCACCCGTCATGGGCATCGGCGACTTCGCCTGCCTGCAGTGGACGGGGTACTTCCGCGGCGAGGCCGGCGGTGCCTCCGCGAACGTGGTCCTGACCGCCGTCCGGGGCAGCGAGGTCTTGAAATGCCTTACGTCACCGGGCCGCCCATGAACGGAGGCACGGCGCCCGACGGCGACGCAATGGCCCGTACGCTGTCGCAGGCTGTTGTGGACGCCGGCTGGGGCAACGGAACAGAACTCAAAGTTCCGGCCGCTCCGCCGGTGGGTCCACCGGCCACAACCAACAATGCAGTCTGCGCCCTGCTCGATCCCGGCCAGGTCAAGCAGGCATTCGGGGCAACCACGGAGCCGCAGCTCCTGCCGGGTGAGGCCAGCTGCCGCTATACGTTTGCCACCCCTGGCACGCCGGGCCCGGACTCGATGGTCTTCTCGATCGAAGTCCTCAAGGCTGCGGGAACGGTACTGGGCATCCCGGGCAGGGGAGGCGAGGTGATTGATGGCATCGGCGACAGGGCAACGTTCTTCACGGGTACCGAACAGGCCGGTCCCAAGTCGCTGCGTCCGGCCGGAGATGTGCCCATTACCATCCTGTCCCTCCAAGTGGTCAGGGGACAGAACCTGGCCACTTTCACCGCGCAGGTCCTCATCTCCCCAACCGGGCCATCGGCGGCGCAAACGAAGGAACAACTCATCGGCCTGGTACGGGGCGTTGTGTTCTGACGCCGCCCAACGCCGGGGCACGCACAGGGTGCCGGGAACGCAGAAGGCCTGCTCCTAGAACGGGTAGGGGGCAATGTCCGGCCGCATGGTGAGCCACTGGATCTCGGTGAAAGACTCCATGTTGGCGTGGTGGCCGCCGATCCGCGAGCCGTTGCCGGAGTTCTTCGTGCCGCCGAAGGGCGAGTTCGCCTCGTCGGAAACGGTCTGTTCGTTGATGTGGACCTTCCCGGAGTCCAGCCGGTCGGCGATGGTCATGGCCAGTCCGACGTCGCCCAGGATCCCGATCGAGAGGCCGTACTCATTGTCGTTGGCCAGCGCCACGGCCTCGTCCACGGTGGAGAACTTCATCACCGGGGCTACCGGGCCGAAGATTTCGTCCTTCCAGGCGGGGCTGCCGGTGTCCAGGTCAACCAGCACTGCCGGCTGGTAGAACCGGCCATCGTGGGTGCCGCCGGCGGCCAGCCGGGCGCCGGCCCGCACCGCATCCTGGACGATTCCGTCCACCCGCTGCAGTTGCCGTTCGTCAATCACCGGCCCCAAGGCCACGGTGCCGCTCTTCGGATCGCCCACAGGCAGGTGGGCGGCCTTCTCCGACAGCGCGGCGACGTAGTCGTCGTAGATGTCCTCATGCACGATGTGGCGTCCGGCGGCCATGCAGATCTGGCCCTGGTGCATGAAGGAGCCGAACGCCGCCGCAGAGGCCGCCTTGGCCAGGTCGGCGCCCGGGAGCACAATGAGCGCGTTGTTGCCGCCGAGCTCAAGGTGGGCGCGCTTCAGCAGCCGCCCGGCCGTTTCACCGATCTTCCGGCCGGCCGCCGTCGAGCCTGTAAAGGCGATGACGCGGACTTCGGGAGCTTCGACGACGGCGGCCCCGATGTCCGCGCCGCCGGGCAGCAGGGAAAGCAGGCCTTGCGGAAGGCCGGCCTCCTCGAAGATACGCATCAGGGTCACGCCGCCGCAGACCGCTGTCCGGGGGTCTGGCTTGAGCAGCACGCCGTTGCCGAGCGCCAGGGCAGGGGCCACGGCGCGGATGGAAAGGATCAAGGGGAAGTTGAACGGCGCGATGACGGAGACGACGCCTACCGGACGGCGACGGGCAAAGGACCAGCGGTTTTCGTTGGACGTGAGGACGTTCCCGGCAGGGAGCGAGGGCAGCGCCGACGCGTCATAGCATTCGTTGGCTGCGATATGCGTTTCCAGCGCTGCCTTGGGCGGAATGCCGCCGGATTCGCGCACGATCCAGTCCTGGACCTCGGCTGCGTGCTCTTCCCAGAGCTGCCCGGCGCGGCGCAGCACCGCGGCCCGGTCCTCGGGGTTGCGGGCGGCCCATTCCTTTTGTGCCTTCGCGGCAGCGGATGCGGCTTCGCGGACGTCCGCGACGGACGCGATGCCGTAACTGCCCAGCTGCCCACCGGTAGCCGGCTCCATGCTGGTGCCGGTACCGCCGCCGCCCGCCCGCCAGCCGTTGAGGTAGATCTTGCCTTCCCAGAGGGCGGGGTCGAGCAGGGACATGGGTGGGTCCTTTCGTTTGTTCCGAACGGCAGGCGTCCGGCCCGGAGGACGGGCGCGGGCCAGTCCCGTCCATCACATGCTGTGCGGACGCCGCCGTCAAGAGCCAGTCGGCGGTTCCCGGGCCGCGGGGGCGCCCGGAGAATGCCTAGGCTGGGACTGACCGGGCTTTCCGGGGTTCCGAACCCGGCCGGGCCAGCCGTGCGGCCAACAGGTAGGCAAAGCCGCTGATCACCGGGACCACACCTGCCGCCGCAAGCGAGGCCGCAGGCCCTGACCGGGCCAGGAGCGTGATGACTAATGGCAACGCGCCCAATACCAGCAGCAGCCAGCCAGCTGCGCCGGTCCGCTTCAATCCCAGAACGGAGGCCGGGAAGGCCAAGGCGACAACGCCGACGGCCACCACCGGCCCGTTCGAGTCCTGGATGCTGCGGGCCGCCGCCGGATCGAGGGCGAACCACACGCAGACCGCGACGAGCAGCGCGGCCAGCGCCACCAGGAGGAGAGAAGCCCCGGCCGGCCGGAACCAGGCGAGGGCCGCAAGGACCACCATTGGAGCAAACCAGGACAGGACCGCCATTAGCCCCGCCATCCCGCCGGGCTGATCCAAGGCGTCGCCGCTGATGAAAGCCACGGCGGCCACGGTGAAGACAGTCATCAGTGCCGCGCCTATTTTCACCAGTGCACCGGCCCGGCGCTGCGGATCCTTCTCCCGGGCCAGGACCGCTCCGGCCACGGCGGCGGCCACCACGGCGGCGAGGGCCAGGATGATGGGCAAGGACGTCGGTGCCTCCTGCTGACAGTGGAATCCTGGGACCACTCAAGCCCTGTGGAATCCCGACGCCAAGGGGCCAAAGCCCCGCAGCTGCCAGGCCGCGGCCGCCTGGGGCCGCGGCCGTCGGGTTCCCTGGCCGAGTTTGCGAGGTTAGGGCAAGGCTGGGGAGAAGTGCTGTTCGATGAGCCCCTTGATGTCCTCATGGCAGCCGCCGCAGCCGGTGCCCGCGCGGGTGGACTTGGAAACGTCCGCCACGGTGGAGCAGCCGCCGGTTGCGGCGGCAGCGATGGCCGCCCCGCTGACCCCCGCGCACCGGCAGACGGTGCCCGCGGGATCGGCAGCCCCGCCCCCGGGCAGCTGGTCCGGTCCATCCAGGCGCAGGAGCAGTGACCGGTCGGCGGGAAGCTCGGCACCCCGCTCAAAAAGCCCCACGAGTTCGGCGGCGGTCCGGGGCATGCCCACCGCCACCAGGCCTTCCAGCACGCCGCCGCGGGTGGTCATCTTGACGTACCGGCCGTGCTCCGGATCCGCCCACTGGGCGATCTGCAGGCGCGGCCTGCCGTTGACCGCTCCGGCCGTGAGGGCTTCCTCGTCCCACGGTTCGGCGGCGTTGTCCCCGGCCACGGCCAGGTTCATGCCCCGGGCTTTCAGGACCACGACGCCGGGCTGTTCGGGAGCCAGCGCGGGGAGCACGTCGGCTTCCGCTTCCGCCCCTTCGGCCAACAGGGTGAGGTAGCCGGCCAGCCATTCGGCCTGCCGCCATCCAGGACCCACCAGGCCGGAGGGACCCTTGGCGTTGCGGCAGGCTGCGCAGCGGGGATCCGGGCAGCGCACCTCTGCGCAGTCGCCAATGGCGAAGATATGCGGCTCGTGGTGGGCCCGCAGCCGGTGGTCCACCAGGATCCCGGTGCCGGTGGACAGCCCGCACCCCTCGGCCAGCTCCGTCCGCGGACGGACGCCGCAGGAGATGACCAGGAGGTCGCCGTCGATCGCTGAGCCGTCGTCGAGCAGCAAAGCCGAGAACCCGCCGTCGGGCGCGTTGTGCTCAACGCCGGTGGACCGGGCGTTGCCGGCCACGCGGACGCCGCAGCGGCGCAGCCCCGCAGCCAGGACGGCCCCGCCGCCGCGGTCGATGCTGCGGCCCAGCGGGTGCGGGCCGTTGTGGACCACGGTGACCGTGGCGCCTTCCTCCGCGGCGGCCAGCGCCGTTTCCAAGCCGAGGACGCCGCCGCCCAGGACCACCACGCGCTTGCCGCCCGCCACGGCCTGCCGCAGCACTTCCGCGTCGCGCAGGTCGCGCAAGGCCGTGACGCCCGCAGGCAGCACGGGGGAGGAGGGGTCCGGATTGATGCCGGTGAGGTTGGGGATCACCGGCCGGGATCCGGTGGCAAACACCAGCCGGTCGTAGTGCACGGACGTGCCGTCGGACAGAGCCACCTGCTGCCGTGCCCGGTCCACGCGCTTAACCCGGACGCCCAGCCGGACGTCCACGCCCTCCGCAACCAGCTCGGCGCTGTCGGCGAGGGCGAGGGCATCAGCGGTGGTCCGGCCCACGCCCAGGTCGACCACCAGGACGCGGTTGTAGGCGGCCTCCGTTTCCTGGCCCACCACCCTGAGCCTGGCGTGTCCGCTGCGCACGGCGGGCAGGAGCTCGTCCACCAGCCGGGCGGCCACGGGGCCGAATCCCACAATGACAATCTGCTCGCTCATGAGGCCTCCGTCGTTTGCAGCATGCGGGCGGATTCGGGTGCGGCCACGGGCCGGACCCATACGGTGTTGAACTTGAACTCGGGCATCCCGGAGACCGGATCTGTCGCGGCTTCAGTCAGCCGGTTGGCGCTTTCGGCCCCGGGAAAGTGGAAGGGCAGGAAGACCGTCTCGGGGCGGATGGTGGTGCTGAGCTCCGCCCGGCACACCACCTCTCCGCGCCCGTTGGACACCGACACCAGCGTTCCGGCGCCGATGCCCATGGCGTCGGCCGCCCCGGGGTGGAGCTGCATCCTGGCCTCGGGCTGCGCGGCGGCCAGCTCGGGGACCCGGCGGGTCTGGGCCCCGGATTGGTAGTGCTCCAGGAGGCGGCCGGTGATGAGGGTCATGGCTGTGCCGGCGGGTTCCGTTGCGTGCCCGGCGGCTTCAGCTGCGGGAGTACGACGGCGGCGCGGCGCCACCGGGACCATGACCGCCTTGCCGTCGGCGTGCGCGAAGCCGTCCCTGAACAGGCGGGGCGTTCCGGTGCCGCCCGCAGGGTAGGGCCAGTAGGCGGCCTCGCCGCGGTCCAGCATGGCGTAGTCGATGCCGGAGTAGTCGGCCAGGCCGCCCGCGGAAGCCAGGCGGAGCTCCTCGAAGACAGTTTCCGGGTCCTCGCTGTAGGTGGAGGGGGCGTCCAGGCGCTCGGCCAGGCGGGCCATGATCCAGAGCTCGCTGCGGGCGCCGGCGGGAGGGGAGATGGCGCGGCGGCGGCGCAGCACCCGGCCTTCCAGGTTGGTCAGGGTGCCTTCCTCCTCGGCCCACTGGAGGACTGGAAGAATGAGGTCCGCCTCCGCAGCGGTTTCCGACAGGAAGAAGTCGCACACCACCAGGAAGTCGAGGCTCCGCAGCCCCTTGATGACGGCGTTGGCGTCGGGTGCCGCCACCGCAACGTTGGAGGCGTGGACGAAAAGGCACCGGACGCCGTCGGGCTGGCCCAGTGATTTCAACAGCTGGACTGCGGGCAGGCCGGGCCCCGGAATTGTCTCCTCCGGAACGCCCCAGACTGCGGCGACGTGTGCGCGGGCGGCGGGGTCTGTGATCTTCCGGTAGCCGGGCAGCTGGTCCGCCTTCTGGCCATGCTCCCGGCCGCCCTGGCCATTGCCCTGGCCGGTGAGGGTGCCGTAGCCGCTGCGGGCGGAGCCGGGCAGCCCCAGCAGGAGGCTGAGGTTGATGGCCGCGGTGGCGGTGTCCGTGCCGTCCACGTGCTGTTCCACGCCGCGGCCGGTGAGGATGTAGCTGCCGCCCGCGCGGGCACCGGCGGTGAGCAGGCGGGCGGTTTCGCGGATGAGGTCCGCCGGGACACCGGTGATGGACTGGACGCGTTCGGGCCAGAAGGCGTTTACGCTGCGGACCACGGCGTTGTAGCCCGAGGTGCGCTCCTGGATAAAGGCGGCATCCGCCAGGTTTTCGTGGATGACCACGTGGGAAAGGCCCAACAGGAGGGTGAGGTCGGTGCCCGGGAGGGGCTGGAGGTGGAGCCCGGCGCCGTCGGCCGTGAAGGCCGCGGTGGCGGAACGCCGCGGATCCACCACCACCAGGCCGCCGGCGTCGCGGGCCCCCTGCAGGTGCTGGACGAACGGCGGCATGGTCTCGGCGACGTTGGAGCCGAGCATCAGGATGGTGCTGGCGGTGTCCAAGGCTTCGAGCGGGAAGGGCAGGCCGCGGTCCACGCCGAAGGCGCGCATTCCCGCCGCGGCGGCTGAGGACATGCAGAACCTGCCGTTGTAGTCGATCCGGGAGGTGCCCAGGGCCAGCCGGGCGAACTTGCCCAGCATGTAGGCCTTTTCGTTGGTGAGGCCGCCGCCGCCGAAGACACCGACGGCGTCGGCACCGTACCGGGCGCGGGCGTCCTTCACTGCCGCGGCGGCGAGGTCCAGGGCCTGGTCCCAGCCGATGGGCCGGTGGACGCCGTCGGCGCCTTTCAACAGGGGTTCGGTGATCCGGCCCGCGTGGTTCAGGAGGCTGGCCGAGGTCCAGCCCTTGCGGCACAGGCCGCCTCTGTTGGTGGGGAAATCCCGGCCGGCAACCTCCAGTGCGGGCGCGGGATCCGGTGCAGGCACGGGGCCCGGCCCCGGCTGTGAAGCCGGGGCCAGGTCCACCGGGGACGTGAGCGTCATGGCGCACTGCAGGGCGCAGTAGGGGCAGTGCGTGGCGGCGCTTTTGGCCATGTTAGACGTGTCCCATCGCGTTCCGGCCGGCGTTGCGGATGTAGCAGGTCCAGCAGACCACCAGCATGAGGACGTAGGCGCCGACGAACCCGTAGAAGGCTGGAGTGTAGGAGCCGCTGGCGGTGCTGGAGGCATTGAGCACCTGTGGGATCACGAAGCCGCCGTAGGCGCCGATCGCCGAGATCAGGCCGAGGGCGGAGGATGCGAGCCGCTGGGTGGCCACGGAGCTTGCACCCTGGCGCGCAGCCCGGCTGGACGTGGCGAAGATGACCGGAATCATCCGGTACGTTGCACCGTTGCCGAAGCCGCTGGCAGTGAAAAGCATCAGGAAGAGGACCAGGAAGAGCAGGAAGTTCTTGAGCGGAAGTGTCCAGATCATGGTCAGCGTGATCACGGCCATGGCGGCGAAGGCGGATACAGTCATCCGGGCTCCGCCCATGCGGTCCGCCATGCGTCCGCCGTAGGGGCGGGCCAGGGATCCCACCAGGGGGCCGAGGAACGCCAGGGACAAGGCCACGCTGCCCACGGCGATGGAGGAGAACGCGGGGAAGTAGTCCTTGATCAGCTTGGGGAACACTCCGGCGAAGCCGATGAAGGAGCCGAAAGTGCCGATGTACAGCAGCGCCATGATCCACAGGTGCGGTTCCTTCAGCGCCGCGACCGAACCGGCTACGTCGCCTTTGGCGCTGGTGAGGTTGTTCATGTACTTGAAGGCGCCGAAGGCTGCGAGCAGGATGAGCGGGACCCACATCCAGCCGGCCATCGGAAGGTTGACGGTGCCGGCGGCCAGCAGGGTGATGACGATGGGAACGGCAAGCTGTGCGACGGCGGCGCCCAGGTTCCCGCCGGCGGCGTTCAGGCCCAGCGCCCAGCCTTTTTCCCGGGCCGGGTAGAAGAACGTGATGTTGGCCATCGAACTGGCGAAGTTGCCGCCGCCGAAGCCGGCCAGGGCAGCCACCAGGAGCATGACGCCGAATGGCGTGCCCGGATTCGAGACGCAGAGGGCCAGCCCGGTGGAGGGGATCAGGAGCAGCAGGGCGGACACGATAGTCCAGTTGCGGCCGCCGAAGCGGGGGACCATGAACGTGTAGGGAATGCGGAGGGTGGCACCCACCAGGCTTGGCATGGAGATGAGCCAGAAGATTTCCGAGGTGGAGAAGGTAAAGCCTGCAGCGGGGAGTTGGACCACCACGATGGACCACAGCTGCCAGACGACGAAGCCGAGGAACTCGGCGAAGATGGACCAGTTCAGGTTGCGGCGGGCGATGGCCCGGCCTGCGGCCTCCCACTGCTCCTTGTTCTCGGCATCCCAGTTGGCGATCCAGCGGCCGGGGCGGAATTCAAGGGCAGGGGCGTCAGTAGTGCGGGTAGGGCCGGGCTGTGCGCTGGCGGATACGGCATCAACGGTGCGGTCAACAGTCACGGGTTACCTCCTTCGGGGAATGTTGTTCCTCCAAGGTAGGGACGGCTCGTTTCGCGGACGGTCGAGGTTTGTTAACGCGCTGTGACTTTTGCCTATCCGGGGCGGCCGGACGGCGTGAGGCGGCGGCGGGGGTCCGGCATATGGGATCCACAACACTGGTCCGCATTGTGGACGTTTCGTCCATTGACTGGACGTTGGGAAGTAAGATCAAACTCTAACTATTCGAGCCGGGAGGCAGCACTGCCTGCGCCCGGCCGGTCACACGAAAGCGTTTACCCATGTCATCCACCGATACCACCAAGGTGCCTGGTTCGCACCAGCCGGTGAACTCCCGCGGCCGCGTCATCGTGGCAAGCCTGATCGGCACCACCGTGGAGTTCTACGACTTCTACGTCTATGCCACGGCCGCCGTGCTCGTGTTCCCGAAGCTCTTCTTCCCGGGCGCGAACGAAACCACCCAGCTGCTAAGCTCCTTCGCCGTCTTCGGCGTGGCCTTCATCGCCCGCCCCCTCGGCTCGATTGTCTTCGGGCACTTCGGCGACAAGTTCGGCCGCAAGGGAACCCTTGTTGCGTCGCTGCTGACCATGGGCATCGCCACCTTCCTCATCGGCTGCCTTCCCACGGCGCTGGTTCCGGGCTGGGAGTTCTGGGCTCCGGCCATGCTGGTGGTCATGCGCTTCGCCCAGGGCCTGGCCCTCGGCGGCGAGTGGAGCGGCGCGGCCCTGCTGGCCACCGAGAACGCCCCGGCCAACAAGCGCGCCGTCTACGGCACTTTCCCGCAGCTCGGAGCCCCCATTGGCTTCATCATCGCCAACGTCATCTTCCTGGTGGCAAGCTACACGCTGACACCGGAGGCCTTCGCGGCCTGGGGCTGGCGCGTGCCGTTCCTGCTCAGCGCCGTCATGGTGATCCTGGGCCTCTACGTCCGGCTCAAGTTGATCGAAACCCCCGCCTTCACCAAGGTGGTGGAGTCCAACGAGGTAGCCAAGCTGCCGCTGGGACGCGTCTTCAAGTCCAGCTGGCGCCAGCTGATCCTGGGCACCTTCATCATGCTGGCCACCTATGTGCTGTTCTACCTGATGACCACGTTCACGCTGACCTACGGCACCAAGCCCACCCTGGCCGGCGCACAGGCGGCCGCAGAAAAGGCCGGCAAGCCCATGTCCGAAGCCGCCGCCGCAGCGTTCGTTCCCGGCCTGGGCTACTCCCGCAACGACTTCCTCTGGATGCTGATTGCCGGCGTCGTCTTCTTCGGCATCTTCACCCTGGTTTCCGGCCCGCTGGCCGAGAAGTACGGCCGCCGCAAGATGCTGATGGCCGTCACCGCCGGGATCTTCGTGTTCGGCCTGCTGTTCGTCCCGCTGTTCAGCGGCGGCTTCGTGGGCACCATGGGCCTGCTGATCCTCGGTTTCTCCCTCATGGGCCTGACCTTCGGCCCCATGGGTGCTCTGCTGCCGGAACTGTTCCCCACGAACGTCCGCTATACCGGCTCGGCCATCAGCTACAACTTCTCCAGCATCCTGGGTGCCGCGGTGGCCCCGTTCATCGCAGTGGCCCTGTGGGAAGCCGCGAAGGGCAGCCCTGTCCTGGTGGGCGTGTACCTGACGTCCATGGCCGTGCTGACCCTGATCGCGCTGTTCCTGACGCGCGAGACCCGCGACCTTGACTACGAGAACAACGTGGCCTGATTCTCCAACGCCACAATGCCCGGCGCGGCCATCCGGCCCGCCGGGCATTTTCATGCTCACCGGGCGTAGCGGGCCACGAAGTTCTTCAGCACCGCCATGGGCTCGGTGATCGTGAATTGCCGTGCCGCGGCCATGAGCTCTTCAGCTGATTCCGGCGGAAAGTACCCGGCGTCCCGGTAGATATCGATCCGCGTCACCAATCCGTCGGCGTCCAGCTCCGGGTGGAACTGGGTGGCATAAAGGTTGGTCCTGACGCGGAACATGTGGACCGGGCAGGTGGCGGCCCGTGCCAGCAGGACGGCGTGCGGGGGCAGTGAGCGGACGGCTTCCTTGTGCCCGGTCAATGCCGTGAAGGTTTGGGGTACGCCCTGCAGGATGGGGTCCTGGAGGCCTTCAGCGGTCAGTTCCACCTCCACCGCGCCGAGGGGCTCGCCATAGGTCCGGTCGATCACGGCGCCCTGGTGGCTGCCCAAGGTGCCCACCCCGTAGCAGGCGCCAAGGAACGGAAAGTCGCGGGCCACCAGCTGGTCCAGCAGGGCGGCAAGCTCCCGCTCCACCCGGTGCTGGACCGGGGTCTTTTGCTCCGGCGGATCGCTGGAGGTGAACGGGCTGCCGCCGACGATGACGCCGGAATAATCCGCAAGATCCAGCGCGGGCAGGGGAGTGGCCTCAAGCCTGACCCGGCGGAGCTCCCGTTCCTCAAGCCCGCCGTACCTCAGGTAGGCGGCGTATTCATCCTCCGCGGCAGCATTTTCAGCACGTGATGCGAGGAGGAGGAATGGCAGCATGAGCTAAGTCTGCATCCTGGCGGCGCCGCCTGCCAGCACAGCCGTGCGCGTGGCAGCGCCGCATAGGTGGATGTCTAGCCGGGGCGGATGGTAGGCCCGGCGAACGCTCAGCCTGTGGGCTGCGCCAGGGAGCGGCGGGACTGGGACCGGGCCGCAGGGTCGGCGTGGCGGTGCACCAGCTTCCAGTAGCCCTCCTCGCGGCGGAAGATGCTGGTCACGCGCAGCGCGAACTCCTCGGTGGCGGCAGCGCCGTCCAGGCGGGCCCGGAAGTGTTCGGTCTCCACCAGGTACGCGGTGTCGCGGGCCGTGTAGGAGGTGACGGTATCGAAGCCGAGCATCTCGCCGTCGCGGAACTGCCGCGCCGCCTGGTCCAGCCGGGCCTCCACCTGGGCCCAGCCGCGGGCTATCCCGCCGAACGGGTTGGCCAGGGTGACGTCGTCCAGCCGGGAGTACAGTTCCTTGATCGGGGCGGTGTTGCCCCGGGTGATCTCGGGAACCGCCTGGTGGTAGCGGGCCACTTCTTCCTGGAAACTTGGTGCCAGCATCCGGCTTCCTAGTCTTCGATCGTGGCGATGATGGCGCCCGCGGACACCGTTTCGCCGGCGGTTGCCGTCAGGCCCGTAATGGTGCCGGACCGGTGCGCGGTGAGGGGCTGCTCCATCTTCATGGCCTCCAGGACCACCACCAGGTCGCCCTCGGACACCACGTCACCGTGCGAAACGGCGACCTTCACGATGGTTCCCTGCATGGGGGAAGTGAGGGCGTTGCCCGTGGCGGCAGCGGGACCTGCGGAACGTGAGCGCTTCTTGGACTTGCCGGGCTTGCCGGCGGCTGCGGCGGTGCCGGGGGTGCCCAGGGATGCCGGGAGCACCACTTCCAGGCGCTTGCCGCCCACCTCGACGACGACGCGCTGGCGTTCGCCGGCGTCGGCCTCTTCTTCCGCGGTGCCGCTGGGTGTCCAGGCGGGGATGTCGTTGACGAAGGCGGTCTCGATCCAGCGGGTGTGGACCTTGAACGGGCCGTCCGCGGGGGCGAAGTCGGGGTTGCTGACCACGGCGAGATCGAACGGGATGACGGTGGGAATGCCCTCGACCACCATTTCCTCCAGGGCACGCCGGGAGCGCTGCAGTGCCTGGGTGCGGGTGGCGCCGGTAACGACCAGCTTCGAGAGCATCGAGTCGAAGTTACCGCTGATGACGTCGCCCTGCTCCACGCCGGAGTCGATCCGCACGCCGGGCCCGGTGGGGTTCTTCAGGACACTGATGGTGCCGGGGGAGGGCAGGAAGTTCCGGCCCGGGTCCTCGCCGGTGATGCGGAACTCGATGGAGTGGCCGCGGACCTCGGGGTCGCCGTAGCCCAGTTCCTCGCCGCGGGCCAGCCGGAACTGCTCGCGGACCAGGTCGATTCCAGTGACTTCCTCGGAGACGCAGTGCTCCACCTGGAGGCGGGTGTTGACCTCAAGGAAGGAAATGGTGCCGTCCTGGCCCACAAGGAACTCGCAGGTCCCCGCGCCCAGGTAGCCGGCTTCCTTCAGGATGGCCTTGGAGGATTCGTAAAGCCGCTGGTTCTGTTCCGGGGTGAGGAACGGGGCCGGGGCCTCCTCCACGAGCTTCTGGTTGCGGCGCTGCAAGGAGCAGTCGCGGGTGGAGACCACCACGACGTTGCCGTGTGCGTCGGCGAGGCATTGGGTCTCAACGTGCCGGGGAGCGTCCAGGAAGCGCTCGATGAAGCACTCGCCGCGGCCGAAGGCGGCCGTGGCTTCACGGACGGCGGACTCGAAGAGCTCGGGGATTTCCTCGCGGGTGCGGGCCACCTTGATGCCGCGTCCTCCGCCGCCGAAGGCCGCCTTGATGGCCACGGGCAGGCCGAACTTGTCCACGAATTCCAGGATTTCCTCGGCGGATTCCACGGGGTCTGCGGTGCCGGGGACCTGCGGGGCGCCGACCTTCTCGGCGATGTGGCGGGCCTGGACCTTGTCGCCCAGGGCGGAGATGGCCTCGGGGGAGGGGCCGATCCAGGTGATGCCGGCGGCGATGACCTTGGCGGCGAAATCGGCGTTCTCCGCCAGAAACCCATAGCCGGGGTGGATGGCGTCGGCGCCGGACTGGCGGGCGGCGTCAATGATCTTGTCCATCACCAGGTACGACTCGGCGGCCGTGGTGCCACCCAGGGCATAGGCCTCGTCAGCGAGCCGGACGTGCAGTGCGTCGCGGTCCGGGTCGGCGTAGACAGCCACGGAGGCGATGCCTTCGTCCCGGGCCGCCCGGATGATCCGCACGGCGATTTCACCGCGGTTGGCGATCAGCACCTTTGTGAGGCTGGGCTGCGTGGTTCCTGCGGACTGCTCCAAATTTGCTGACAAGGCGTCTCCTTCTTTCCTTCAGGGAGCCTAGCGCGGTTTTGGAGGTTCCGCCGATATTACTTGCGGAATCCGCGTGTAAAGCAGCCGTCCTTTGTAGGGAAGCTACAAGGGTGCCTAAAAAAGTACACGCCTACCGCGGCGGCCAGAGATCCGTGATGCGCACATTGGCGGCGGCGAGCAGGCCCCGCAGGGTGGAGACGGAAAGGCCGACGACGGCGTGCGGGTCGCCGTCGACCTTGCGGATGAAAGCGCCGCCCAGGCCGTCGATGGTGAAGGAACCTGCGCAGTGCAGCGGTTCACCGGTGGCGATGTAGGCGTCAATCTCCTCCGGGGCCATGTCCAGGAAGGAAACCTCGGCGGAGGCGACCGCCCCGAGCGTGGCGCCCGAGCCGCGGCCGCCGCCGGCGTCGTCGTCCGTGTCCCGGCAGTCCACCAGCCAGTGCCCGGTGTGCAGCACCCCCGCGCTGCCGCTCATCCGCAGCATCCGGTCGCGGGCGACGTCGGCCGTGTACGGCTTGCCGTGCGCCTCGCCGTCGAACTCGAAGACGGAGTCGCAGCCCAGCACCAGGGCGCCCTCCGCTTCCGGCAGGGATGCGACGGCCTCCGCCTTGGCCCGGGCCAGCAGCAGTGCGGTGTCGTGCGGGTCCGTCACGCCGTACCGTTCCTGGACGGCCGCCTCGTCGACGTCGGAAACCAGCACGGTGTGCCGGATGCCGGCCTCGGCCAGGAGCTTGGTGCGGGCGGGGGACTGGGACGCGAGGATCAGATGGAGCACGGTCCCAGCCTAGTGGACCAGTTCGCCGGGCACCGGCGTCCCCTGGCCACGGTTGAGCCTGGCACCTTCCACGTCCACATCCGGCAGGATCCGGTCCAGCCAACGCGGCAGCCACCAGGATCTGGCACCGAGCAGGTACATCACGGCCGGAACGATGGTCATCCGGACCACGAACGCGTCAAACAGGACGCCGAAGGCCATTGCGAAGCCCAGCGGCCGGACCATGGTGAGGTGGCTGAAGATGAAGCCGGAGAACACGCTGACCATGATGATCGCGGCGGCGGTGACCACTGCGGCTGCGTGCCGGAACCCCACCCTGACCGCTTCCTTGGCGGATGATCCGTGCATGTAGGCCTCGCGCATGCCGGAGGCGATGAACACCTGGTAGTCCATGGCGAGGCCGAACAGCACGCCGATCAGGATGATGGGCAGGAAGCTCAGCACGGCGCCGGGGTTGGCCACGTCGAAGATATTCCCCAGCCAGCCCCACTGGTAGACAGCCACGACGGCGCCGAAGGCGGCCGACAGGGACAGCAGGAAGCCGCCCGTGGCCAGCAGCGGCACCACGATGGAGCGGAACACCAGCAGCAGCAGGACCAGGGAAAGTCCGACGACGATCGCCAGGTACGGCGGCAGGGCGTCGCCGAGCTTGGTGGAGACATCCACGTTGCCGGCAGTCTGGCCGGTCAGGCCCATGGCGACGTCGTAGTCGGCCTTGATCTCCCCGTTCAGGCCGCGGAGGTCGGCGACCACCTTGACCGTGCTGGCGCTGGCGGGACCTTCCTTGGGGATGACCTGGAAGACGGCGGTGCGGCGGTCTTCGCTGAGGGCCACCGGCACGGCGGCCACCACGTCGTCCACGGCACGGAGCTTGTCCGCGATGTCGTACTGCAGCCTCTGCGCCTGGGCCGCATCCAGGTTCGCGGGGAACTCGCCCACGGCCACGATGGGGCCGGTGACGCCCTCGCCGAAGCTGCGTGCCGTCAGGTCGTAGGCCTGGTAGGCCTCGGACTCCACGGGCTCGGATCCGCCGTCAGGCAGTGCCAGCTGGAGCTGGGTGGCAGGCAATGCCAGGGTGCCCAGCAGGAGGACGCCGGCGACGAGCGCAACCCAGGGGTGCTTGGTGACCAGGCCGCCCCACCCGTGGGTGCTTCGTTCGCGGTCGGTGGCAAGGTCCGCCGCCTCGTGGCCCGGTTCGGCGTTGTGGGCCTCGGACTTGGCCCATGCCCGCCTGGAGATGATGCGGCGGCCGATCAGGGACAACATGGCGGGGGTCAGGGTGATGGCGACCAGTACCGCCACCGCCACGGTTCCTGCGGCTGCCAGCCCCATGACGGTGAGGAACGGCAGACCGGGGACCACCAGGGCGGCGAGGGCAATGATCACGGTGAGGCCGGCGAAGACGACGGCGTTGCCGGAGGTTCCGTTGGCCCGGGCCACGGATTCTTCAGGGTCCATGCCGCCCAGGAGCTGGGTCCGGTGCCGGTTGACGATGAACAGCGAGTAGTCGATGCCGACAGCCAGGCCCAGCATGAGGGCCAGCATGGGGGAGATGGAGCTCATGTCGAACAGGCCGGAGAGGGCAAAGGTGATGCCGACGCCCACACCGACGCCGATGATGGCCATCAGCAGCGGCAGGCCCGCCGCGATCAGCGTTCCCAGCATGAGGATCAGGACCAGGGCCGCGACGGCGATGCCGACGATCTCCGCTGTGCCGAACAGGGCCGAGATGTCTTCGGTGATTTCCTTGCTGGCAAAGGCCTTGACGCCTGCGGAGGACGTCTCGTGGGCGATTTCCTGTACCTGCTTGCGGACCGAGGGGGCCAGGCCGTTGATGGAGGTGTTGAACTGCACCTGGGCCACGGCGGCCTTGTTGTCCGCGGACACGAACCGGATGGCCGAGGCCGCCTGGGCCTGGCGCTTGCCAAGTTCCAGCTTCGCCTTGTTGGCCTGCAGTTCCTGTGCGCCGGCGTCGAGTTTGGCCTGGCCGGCGGCCAGAACTGCCTTCTGCTGGCCCAGTTGTGCCTCGACCACGGCCGCGGGCGCACCGGCGGCGGTGAGCTGCTGTTCAGCCGCTGCCAGCTGCGCCTTGCCCGCCTCCAGCTGGGCGCGGGAGGCATCCAGCTGCGCCTGGCCGGCCGCCAGTTGCTGTTCGCCGTCGGTGATGGACTTGCCGGCCTGGTCCACCTGGGCCTGGGTGGCGAACGGATCAACCGTGCCGCGGACCTCGGGGAGGGCTTGCAGCTTCTTCAGCGCATCCGTCACGGCCGACCGGCTCCCGGCCGTGAATCCGCCGTCGGGGGCTTCGAAGACGATCGTGGCGCTTCCGCCCGAGGCTGCGGGCAAATCCTGCTTGAGCTTGTCCGCGATCCGCTGGGTCTCGGTGCCAGGGATCTGGAAGTTGTTGGACAGCCTGCCGTGGAAAGCCGCGGCGGAACCGCCGACGGCCACCAGGACGGCAAGCCAGAGGGAAATGACAAGCCAGCGCCGGCGGTACGAGAACTTGCCGAGGCGGTAAAGGAGGAGTGCCATGCGGGAGGACCGATCTGATCAGGAGGAACGGGTGGCGGATGGGAAAGCGGTGGTGGTGAAGCCGGCGCCCAGCAGGGCCATGGCATCGATGAGCAGTTGGCGGAGTTCGGCCAGGGAGGCGGGTGAGAGGTCCGGGCCGCGCCGGCTGAACCAGACCTCCATGGCGGCCTTTCCACAGGAGATGATGGAGCCGGCCAGGGCGTGGACGTAGAGTTCGTCCCGCTCGCCGGGGGTTCCGGCGAGGCGTTCGCGGGCCACGGTGAAGACCTGGGCCCGGCAGTGGTCCCACGCCTCCAGTTCCGTGTGGGACATCAGCGGACTCTGCTGGGTCAGCGAGAACAGTTCCGCGAGCGGGGCGATGGCCTTGGGGTCGGCCAGGGCCACCAGGGCGGCCTGGGCCGACTCCAGCATGGGTTCGTCCGCCGGCCGGAGGCGCAGCTGCTGGATGGCGTTGTCCAGGAAGCCATGGACGATGGAGGCCAAGGCGGCGTCGGTGCTGCTGAAGTAGTTGAAGAAGGTACGGCGGGAGATTCCTGCGGTGTCGGCGATGTCCTCCACCGTGAAGTTGCCGGGGCCTTTGGAACGCAGGAGGCCCAGCGCGGCGTCGGTAATGGCCTGGCGCGTGGCGGCCTTGTTCAGCTCGCGGCGGGAAGGGGCGGCGGGCACGGCGTCCTGCGGGGTCTCCGGGGAGGAAAGCGGATCTGGCACAGGCTTACACTACGTGCAACTTTGCACTCTATGCAAATAATTACCCGGGTGTAGTGATCTGGATTCACAGGAGAACGAAAGGTTCCCGACAGCCTTTCCTGAACCTGGTGGACGATGCTGGAAATGTCCCGCCGCGAGGCGTATCACCAGCAGCCGTCAGGCGACGGCGAATGAGGAGACAGAGAAATGACCCGCACGAAGAAGATGACCCTGGGCCTGTCAGCCGCGGCGCTGGCGCTCGGTGCAGGAATCGGCGTGGCCGGCATGGCATCGGCCACCACCACTGCGCCCACTCCCACCCCGAGCGCGAGTTCCAGTGCCTCGGCCGACGGCTCCGCCGGAACCGACCACGGCGGCATGGGCAGGCACGGCGGTCGCGGCGGCAACGGCATGGAGCAGGCTTCTGCCCTGGCGGCGAAGCTCGGCGTGGACGAAGCCAAGGTGACGGACGCCTTGAAGGCCTTCCGCGAAGCCAACAAGCCCACCACTCCGCCCGCCGACGGCCAGAAGCCGGACCCCGCGGCCCGCGAAGCCGCCCTCGCCAAATCGCTGGCGGCCTCGCTGGGAATCGACGAGGCCAAGGTGACGGCAGCCCTCCAGGAGATCCGCAGCGAGGAGCAGTCAGAACACGCTGCCGAACTCAAGACCCGCCTGGACAAGGCAGTGACGGACGGCAAACTCACACAGGCCGAAGCCGACGCCGTGACCAAGGCAGTCCAGAACGGGGTGATTGGCGGACGCTGACTGCTGCCCGCCCACTGCGGGCTGGGGCGAAGTCCTTAAGCAAAGACGTCCCCGGGAGCATATCCCGGGGACGTCTTTTTGCTGGCGCGTTATGCGTTGGCATCCTGCAGCTCGCGGGATGCGGTCCCGGCGCTGGTGCCGTCCGTTGCGGAACCATCGGCGGGAGCATCGCTGTCATCCACGAACGGGGTGCCGTTGCGGGGTGCGTTGTACAGCGATTCGTCCAGGATGCCCTGGCGCTTGGCCACGATGGTGGGGACCAGGGCCTGGCCTGCCACGTTCACCGCGGTGCGGCCCATGTCGAGGATGGGGTCGATGGCCAGCAGCAGGCCGACGCCGGCCAGCGGCAGGCCGAGCGTGGAGAGCGTCAGGGTGAGCATCACCACGGCGCCGGTGGTGCCGGCGGTTGCGGCGGAGCCAAGGACGGAGACCAGGGCGATCAGCAGGTACTGGCTGAAGTCCAGGTGGATGCCGAAGAACTGGGCCACGAAGATCGCGGAGATGGCAGGGTAGATGGCTGCGCAGCCGTCCATCTTGGTGGTGGCGCCCAGCGGTACGGCGAAGGAGGCGTACGCGCGGGGCACTCCGAGGCTGCGTTCAGTCACGCGCTGGGTCAGCGGGAGGGTGCCCACTGAGGAGCGGGAAACGAAAGCCAACTGCACTGCGGGCCATACGCCGGAGAAGTACTGCTTGATGGACAGGCCATGGCTGCGGACCAGGATCGGGTACACCACGAACAGCACGAGCACCAGGCCGGCGTAGATGGCCACGGTGAACTTTCCCAGCGAGCCGATGGTGTCCCAGCCGTAGACGGCCACGGCATTGCCGATGAGGCCGACGGTTCCCAGCGGTGCGATGCGGATGATCCACCAGAGCACCTTCTGGATCACGGCGAGGGCTGACGCGTTCAGGTTCAGGAACGGCTCTGCTGCCTTGCCCACCTTGAGGGCGGCAACGCCCACCGCGATGGCGATGACGAGGATCTGCAGGACGTTGAAGCTGATGGACGTGGTGACGGCGCCGGAATCGCCGACAGTGGAGCTGGCACCCAGGCCGAGGAAGTTCTTCGGGAAGAGGCCCACGAGGAAGGCCCACCAGTCACCGGACTTGCCGGTGTACTTGGCGTCTCCGCTGATGCCCGTGTTGGCGCCGGGCTGCAGGAGCACGCCCAGGCCGATGCCGATCAGCACGGCGATCAGGGACGTGATGGCGAACCACAGGAGCGTGTTCCATGCGAGCCGGGCGGCGTTGGACACCTGGCGCAGGTTGGAAATGGAACTGACGACGGCGGTAAAGATCAGGGGAACGACGGCGGTCTGCAGCAGGGACACGTAGCTTGAGCCGATGGTCTGCAGCGTGGCGCCGAGGGCGTTGGGGTTGGTCTTGGTGCTGCCGGTGTACTTGGCCAGCAGGCCGAGGCCGAGGCCCACAATGAGGGCGGCAATGATCTGGAAGCCGAACGAACCCGCCCACTTGGGGAGCTGGAATCCGGTCTTCCCTGCGGGGGAGGGGGTGCTTGTCTGAGTGCTCACCAGAACAAGCTAGACCCCCACCTCATACCACGTCGAAAGAATATTGAGAAATATTACGCATTCACATTTGCCTACGAACCTGGAAAACCCCGGAAATACAAGGCAGACGGTGGCTATTGTTACTTATTCCCGTCACGGATGTGCTTAATGTCTCGCCGGGCATGGGCGAGTCAGGAAAGCAGCGCCCGGCGGAGGGTGTCCAATCCTACGGAGCCGATGTTGAGGGCCTTGGTATGGAACTCCTTGAGGTCGAACCCCGGCCGCGCCTCGAGCTCGGCGCGGATTTGTTCCCAAAGCCGCTGTCCCACCTTGTAGGAGGGGGCCTGCCCGGGCCAGCCGAGGTACCGGGTGAACTCAAAGTTGAGCTGGCCTTCGCTGATGGGCAGGTTTTCCTTCAGGAATGCGTAGCCCTTGTCGGCGGTCCAGGTGCCGGTTCCCCAGCGTTCGGGCATCCCGAGTTCCAGGTGCACGCCGATATCGAAGACCACGCGCGCGGCCCGCATGCGCTGCATGTCCAGCATTCCCATATGGTCGCCGGGATCGTCCAGGTAGCCCAGTTCCTGCATGAGCTTCTCGGCGTAAAGGGCCCACCCTTCGCCGTGGCCGGAGGTCCAGCAGACGTTCCGGCGCCACTTGTTGAGCAGCTCGCGCCGGTAGGTTGCAGTGGCGACCTGCAGGTGGTGGCCCGGGACGCCCTCGTGGTACACGGTGGTGGTTTCGGCCCAGGTGGTGAAGGTGTCCTCCCCGGCGGGGACTGACCACCACATGCGGCCGGGGCGGCTGAAGTCGTCGGACGGACCGGTGTAGTAGATGCCGCCTTCGTCGGTGGGGGCGATCCGGCACTCGAGCTTCTTCATGACGTCGGGGATGTCGAAGTGCACGCCGGCGAGTTCGGCCACCGCCCTGTCCGAGACATCCTGCATCCACCTCTGCAGCGCCTCCGTGCCTTTCAACTGCCGGGCGGGGTCGTTGTTGAGGATGTCCTTGGCCTCGGCAATGGATGTCCCCGGCTTGATGGCGTGCGCCACCTGTTCCTGTTCGGCGATGAGGCGGTCCAGTTCCTGGACGCCCCACGCGTAGGTTTCCTCCAGGTCCACTTCAGCGCCGAGGAAGGACCGGGAAGCGAGGGCGTAGCGGGCCCGGCCGACGGCATCCTTTTCCGGCGCTGCGGGCAGCAGCTCTGTGCGCAGGAATTCGGCCAGGTCACTGTACGCACGGCGCGCTGCGTCAGCACCGGCGTCGAGCATTTCCTGCAGGTTCGCCGGCAACGGCCCGGCGGAGGTGGAGGCGCCGGCACCTAGCTTGGCGAAGAAGCCGTCCCCGGCGGCGTATTTGGTCACCTGTTCGATGACGATCCGCACCTGGCGTGCAGCGGCCACCTTCCCGGCATCCCTTGCCAAACGCAGGGACTCGGTGTAGCCGCTGATGGCTGCCGGCACGTTGTGCGCGCGGCCGGCGATGTGCTCCCAGTCCTGCTCGGTTTCGGTGGGCATGAGGTCGAAGATGGCGCGGATGTCCTGGGCCGGCGACGCGATGTTGTTCAGCTCCGCATATTCCCAGCCGGAAGCGTGGATCAGCAGCTGCAGGCCCAACCGTTCCTGCATGGCGTCCAGGGTGACGGCGTCCACGTCGTCTTCCGGTTCCAGGCCCTCCAGGGCCACGAGGGCAGCCCGTGCTGCCTCCGCGAAACCGGCGACGCCGGCGGGGGAGAAGTCCTGGTACTCCGTCTCATGTCCCGGCAGGCCAAGGGTGGTGGCAAAGGTGGGGTTGAGCCTGATCAGGGTGTCCGTGTAGGTGTCCGCGACGGCGTCGATCCGGGTGTGCGGGCGCGCGGCGGGTGCAGTGTCGATAGTCACATGCCGAGACTACCGGGCTCCGCGCAGTCAGTGTGGCAGGGAGGAGGTCAGCCCCGGCTGCGTTTCCAGGCTCCCGGCCCGGGAGTGGGGGCGAGCCGCAACTGCTGCCTCCGGACCCAGTGCCGCACGCTGGTGGTCTTAGCCGGGGCGGGGGTTTCTCCGCCGAGGGAAAGCACGACGGCGGCCAGTGCGGCGAGTTCCTCGTCGCTGGGTTTTCCTTTGACAACAGAAAACAGCGGCGCGGCGGCTGCTTCTGCCGTTTCCGGGGTCTCGTCGGGCTCCGGCGCCCCTGGGGTGGGGATCACAGCGGGATGTTCCCATGCTTCTTGGCGGGAAGGCTGGCGCGTTTGTCGCGGAGGGCGCGCAGTCCTTTGATGATCTGGATGCGGGTGTCCGACGGGGCGATGACGGCGTCCACGTAGCCAAGCTCGGCTGCCTGGTAGGGGTTGAGGAGTTCTTCCTCGTACTGCTGGATGACCTGGGCGCGGCGGGCCTCCACGTCGCCGCCGTCCTCGGCGACCGCTGCGAGGTCGCGGCGGTAGAGGATGTTCACGGCCCCCTGCGCGCCCATGACGCCGATCTGCGCCGTAGGCCAGGCAAGGTTCAGGTCGGCCCCGAGCTTCTTGGAGCCCATCACGATGTAGGCGCCGCCGTAGGCCTTGCGCGTAATCACCGTGAGCTTGGGGACGGTCGCCTCGGCGTAGGCGTAGAGGAGCTTGGCGCCGCGGCGGATGATCCCCTGGAACTCCTGGTCCTTGCCCGGAAGGAAGCCGGGAACGTCCACCAGGGTGATGATGGGAATGTTGAAGGCGTCGCAGTGGCGCACGAACCGGGCCGCCTTTTCGGAGGCGGCGATGTCCAGGGTGCCGGCGAACTGCAGCGGCTGGTTGGCCACGATGCCCACCGTGTGGCCCTCGACGCGGCCGTAGCCGATCATCACGTTGGGGGCGTACAGGGCCTGCATCTCCAGGAAGTGCCCGTCGTCCACGATCTGCTCCACCACGGCGCGCATGTCGTAGGGCTGGTTGGCTGAATCCGGAACCAGCGTGTCCAGGGCGAGGTCGTCGTCGTCGATCTCCAACTCCTGCTGGTGCCCCAGGACGGGCGCCTCGGACAGGTTGTTGGACGGAAGGAAATCCAGCAGTTCGCGCACGAACTCAATGGCGTCGGTCTCGTCGGAGGCGAGGTAGGTGGAGGTTCCGGTGGTGGCGTTGTGCTGCCGCGCACCGCCGAGGGTTTCCATGTCGACGTCCTCGCCGGTGACGGTCTTGATGACGTCCGGACCGGTGATGAACATGTGCGAGGTCTTGTCCACCATCACCACGTAGTCGGTGAGGGCGGGGGAGTAGGCGGCACCGCCGGCGGAGGGGCCCATGATGAGCGAAATCTGCGGCACTACGCCGGATGCGTGGACGTTGTTGCGGAAGATGTCCGCGAACATGGCCAGTGAGGCCACGCCTTCCTGGATGCGGGCGCCGCCGCCATCCAGGATGCCGACGACGGGGCAGCCGTTGCGGAGCGCAAACTCCTGGACCTTGACGATCTTTTCGCCGTTGACCTGGCTCAGGGATCCGCCGTACACGGTGAAGTCCTGGCTGTAGACCGCCACCAACCGCCCGTCCACGGTGCCGTAGCCGGAGACCAGGCCGTCACCCAGCGGTTTCTTCTTCTCCATGCCGAAGGCGGTGGAGCGGTGCACGGCCAGGGCATCAAACTCCACGAAGGAATCCTCGTCCAGCAGCAGGGCGATGCGCTCGCGGGCGGTGTTCTTGCCGCGGGCGTGCTGTTTCTCGATGGCCTCGGGGCCGGAAGGCTGTTCGGCACGCGCCTGGCGGTCGCGGAAATCGGCAATCTTTCCCGCAGTCGTTGTCAGATCGTGGCTCATCAAGTGTCTCCGGCTCTGTAGCAGGTCAATTCTGTCGGCTGGCAGGTCTGGCTGCGCGGAGCGTTAAGTAGCATCCACACAAAAGACGAACCCTGCTGGCAAGTCTAGTAACGCTTTGGGCGCCAACGGCTGTAGGGAACCTACAATTTTCTGCCGTTCCAACAACCTCTCCATAATGTTACTCATGAGTAACTTAGTTGGGTTACAGTGTTCCCATGACTTCAAGCGACGATGCTTTGCATGCCTCCGAAAGCCCGTACCGGGCCGCCGGCTCCCTGGCGGGCCTGACCATCCTGCTGTCCGGCGGCAGCCGCGGGATCGGCCTGGCCATCGCCCTGCGGGCGGCCCGCGATGGGGCCAACATTGTGCTCCTTGCCAAGACGGGGGAGCCGCACCCCAAGCTCGCCGGGACGGTCCACACCGCAGCCCGCGAGCTGGAGGCGGCCGGAGGCCAGGCCCTGCCTCTGGTGGGCGACGTGCGGAGGGACGATGACGTGGCCGGCGCCGTAGCCGCGGCTGTTGACCGGTTCGGCGGCATCGACATCGTCATCAACAACGCCTCCGCCATCGACCTCTCCACCACGGACAAGGTGGACATGAAGAAGTACGACCTCATGCAGGACATCAACGTGCGCGGCACCTTCCTGCTGTCCAAGCTGGCGCTCCCGGCGCTCCGTGCCTCGGGCCGGGGGCAGATCCTGACACTCTCGCCGCCGCTGAACCTCCACCCCTCCTGGGCCGGGAAGCACCTTGCCTACACCATGGCCAAATACGGGATGAGCCTGACCACCCTGGGCCTGGCCGAGGAACTGAAGGCTGACGGGATCAGGGTCAACTCACTGTGGCCCTGTACCCTGATCGACACGGCTGCCATCCGCAATATGCCCCACGGCGAAACCATGGTGCTGGCCGCGCGCGGCCCGCAGATCATGGCCGACGCCGCCCACGCCATCCTGACCGGCAGCAATCTCGGTGCCGGTGCGCTGCCGTCGGGCAACTTCTACACGGATGAGCAGGTCCTGGCCGCCGCGGGCGTGACCGACTTCCGCCCCTACAGCCTGGGAGCACCGGAAGACCGGCTGGTCCCGGACATCTTCCTCTAAGGCGGGCCCTCATGCAGTCCCCGGTGCCCGTTCCGGGACTGCGGCAGGCTGGGTACGATCAGGCGCGGCTCGGTAGGATCTAGCTATGGATGACGCACACGCACCGGGTACCCCCCTGAACCGAGGGGACCTGGCCGACCAGCGTTTCCTCTCCGCCACGGGAATACCCCGGATCGACGTGGTGGACTCCACCGGCTCCACCAACGCCGACCTCCTGCATGGCGTCACGGTGGACCCTGCGGCATGGCCTGACCTCTCCGTCCTGACGGCGGAGTACCAGACCGCGGCAAGGGGCCGGCTGGACCGGCGCTGGGAGGCACCGCCGCTGAGTTCCGTGTCGGTCTCCCTGGTTTTGCGCCCGGTGAACGCCGAGGGCAGGCCCCTTCCCACCCAGAGCTACTCGTGGCTTTCCCTGATCGCAGCCCTGGCGCTGCGCGAGACGCTCCTGGAAACGGCAGGCCTTCCCGCCGAGCTCAAATGGCCCAACGACGTCCTGGTCCGCGGCAGGAAAATCGCCGGCATCCTGGCCCAGCTCGGTCCCATGGTGGACGGCAGCGTGCCCCCCGTCATCCTGGGGACCGGCCTTAACGTCAGCCTGGGCGAAGACGAACTTCCCGTGCCCACCGCCACGTCCGTGGCCATCGAGGGTGCCACCACCACAGACCGCACCGCGCTGCTGAAAAGCTACCTGGCCCACTTCGCTGTCCTCTACCGCAGTTTCTGCAACGCCGACGGCGACCCCGCGGCGGGCATGGCCGGCGGCCCATCGCTGCACAAACGGGTGGAGGCCGTGATGGTCACCTTGGGAAAGCAGGTGCGCGCGCAGCTTCCCGGCGACCACGAAATCATTGGACATGCCTCCCGCCTGGATGACTACGGCTCCCTCCTGGTGGTGGACCGGGATTCGCGTGAGCATGTAGTCACGGCCGGCGATGTGGTGCACCTGCGGCCCTGGTCATCGCCGGACGCGCCGCAGCAGGGTGGTTATGCGTAGGTCCCTTGTTCCAGGGGAGCAGGTCATCGTCACTACCCGCCCGCAGCCGCGGAAGCTTGCCGGTCCCGCCGTGGCCTTCGTCCTGGCGCCGGCCGTGGCCGCCTTCGCCAGCGCCTGGGTTATCCGCGGCGGCCCCGCACGCGTGGCGCCTGCCCTTGGCCGCCAGTGGACGCCCTGGCTGGTGGGCGCCTGCGTGCTCGCGGCGGCGGCTGTGTGGCTGGGCTACTGCCTGCCCCGGCTTCTTCGCTGGCATGGCACCCGGTACACGCTGACCAGCCAGCGGATGGTGGCCAGGTACGGACTGTTGAACCGGCGGGACCAGCAGGTGAACCTGGCATCGGTGCGAAACCTGACGGTCCATGAATCGTTGCTGCAGCGCCTGGTGCGTTCCGGGAATATATCCTTGGAAACCGGGCACCAGGGCATGGTGACCTTTCGCGACGTGCCCGAGGTCGCCCGGTTCCGGGACTTCATCCTCGACGCCATCGGGGAACTGCCGGAGGACAGCGGGGCCCAGCCCGGCGCGACGTATTACCCAGCCGGTGCATTTCCGGAGGACATGAGAGAAGGTGGACGGGATGACCGATGAGGACCAGCAGGAACGCGTCGAGAGCATCGAAACCGGCGCCTTCGACGCGTCGTCCGACGCCGGCTCGCCTGACCCTTTCACAACCGGGCCGGGTGCTGCCGCGGAGCTGCCCGGCGTCGACCGTCACCCGCCAACCGGCGCCATGTCCGCGGAACGCTTGGCCATGAAGGCGCTCGAAGCCCGCCTCCTGGGTGGGGAACGCAAGCTCCGCCGCCGTGAAGTTGCGGCCGGGGCCGGCCTCTCACTGCTTTCTGCCCGCAAGCTCTGGCGTGCCCTGGGATTCCCCAACTTCGGCGACGAGGACGTCGCCTTCACCGAACGCGACCAGGCGGCCCTGTCCACCGTGGTGGACCTTGTCCGCGCCGGCAAGCTCACGGAGGAAGCGGCGATCTCGGTGACGCGCTCCATCGGGCAAATGACCGACCGCATGGTGGTCTGGCAGATCGAGGCGCTGGTGGAGGACATGGTCCACGAGCAGGGTGTCACGGACGCCGTGGCCCGCAAGCGCCTGGTCAACGAGCTGCCCGCTTTGGTGGACGCACTCGAGGAAGTACTGGTCTACTCCTGGCGCCGCCAGCTCAACGCCGGCGTCCAGCGCCTCGCGGTCCGCGCCGAAGCCGGGCTGCAGGCCAGCGAGGAAGGCCGGGAAGGCGACGAGGACGACGCGCCGCTGCCCCTGGCCCGCGCGGTCGGTTTCGCGGACCTGGTGTCCTACACGAGCCTGTCCCGGCGGATGAACGAAAAGACGCTTGCCCGGCTGGTCCAGCGCTTCGAAAACAAATGCGCCGAGATCATCTCCGTCGGTGGCGGCCGGCTGGTCAAGACCGTGGGCGACGAAGTCCTGTACATCGCCGAAACCCCTGCCGCGGGTGCGGAGATTTCGCTGGCGCTGGCTGAAGCCTTCACCGAAGACGAAATCCTCCCGGAAGCCCGGGTAGCCATGGTCTGGGGAAGGATCCTGTCCCGCCTGGGCGACATCTACGGCCCCACCGTGAACCTCGCCGCCCGCCTGACCACCCTGGCGGACCCTGGTACCGTCCTGGTGGATTCCATGACAGCCTCCGCCCTGGAACATGACGAACGGTTCGTCCTGATTCCGCAGGACCCGGAGAATGTGCGCGGCTTTGGCGAGATCAATCCCGTCCGCCTGACCCGCGGGCGCGGCAAGGGCCTGGTCCTGGACTAGGCTCCGGCGGCTTTGGGTCCGGGACGGACCGGGCCGAAAGAATTTATCCACTTGTTGGCGTATGGCGGTATCGTTGTGGTGCCCGGGGTCCTGTGATGCCGGCAGCAGGCACGAAGCCTAGATTTACCGGGGGATTTCCACACATGACACGGCTCGGACAACCGCGCGCCCAGATCCCTTCTTCCGCCGCGCCCCGGTGGCGCCGCCTGCCGCGTTCCCGCTGGTTCACCGGTACGGCGTTTGGTGCTGTGGTGGCTGTGGTGGT
Source organism: Pseudarthrobacter niigatensis (assembly GCF_030812615.1). Taxonomy (NCBI): domain Bacteria; kingdom Bacillati; phylum Actinomycetota; class Actinomycetes; order Micrococcales; family Micrococcaceae; genus Pseudarthrobacter; species Pseudarthrobacter niigatensis. Next base: position 63,345 of record NZ_JAUSTB010000006.1, read on the forward strand.
GATGGGTGCTGTGTTGTATCCGGGGTTTAAGACCACTGAGGTGGAGTTGAATGACGGTGGTGTGTGGGTGGTTTCGAAGTCGAAGAATGCTGTGGGGCGGTTGAATTATCCGTCGCGGGTGTTGGATGGTGCGGTGACGCCGGCGTCGTCGACGTTTGATGTGTTGCAGCATGCGGGTGAGGTTTTTGTTGATGATGAGTCTGGTTCGACGTTGAACCAGGTGTCGCCGGCGAATATGCGTTTGGGTGGGGATAAGCAGTTGCCGGGGGCGGCTGATGTGAGTTTTGGGGCGCGGACGATTTCGGTGACGGATGCTGCGTCGGGGAAGGTGTGGGCGGTGTCGCCGTCCACGGTGAATGGTTTTGATAAGGAAGCGTCGGAGCCGGTTTTGGTGGGTTCGGCTGGCCTGGTGTCGGTGGTGGGGTCTGATGACCGGATTTATTCGGCGGATCCGAAGACCGGTGTGGTGACGGTGACCGGTGTTGATGCCGAGGGTGGTGTGGTGTCGTCGGAGTCCAGTACGTGGGATGGGCTTAAGGGTGCCGGGGATTTGCAGATGACGGTGGTGGGGGACCAGCCGGTGGTGCTGGATGCTGCTGCGGGAAATCTGTTCCTGCCTGGTGGTAAGCGGCTGCAGTTGGAGAATGCGCGGGATGCGAAGTTGCAGCAGCCTGGGCCGGGTAGTGATTTCGTTGCTGTCGCGACGCGGAAGGCGTTGCTGAAGCAGCCGTTGGACGGCGGGACGGCGAAGACCGTGGGGTTCGATGGTGAGGGGGTTCCGGCTGCTCCGGTGCAGTTGGGTGGGTGTGTGCATGCGGCGTGGTCGGGTGCGAACAAGTACGTCCGGGACTGTGTCAATGATGCTGATGATAAGAATGTTGCGGTGCCCAAGGCGAGTGCGTCGCCGTCGTATGTTTTCCGGGTGAACCGGGACCTGGTGGTCCTGAATGATGTGAATTCGGGGAATGTGTGGTTGGTGAACCAGAACATGCAGCTGGTGAACAACTGGGACGACGTCATCCCACCGCAGCAGACCTCGGACGACGCCGACAAGGACTCCGCCGACGAGGTCCAGCAGACCGTCCTGCCGGACCGCACCAAACCCAACAGCGCCCCCGTGGCCAAGCCCGACCAGTTCGGCATCCGCGCCGGGAAGACCACCATCCTGCCCGTCCTGGACAACGACTCCGACCCCGACGGCGACGTCCTCACTGTCCGAACCCCCGAAGGCGTCAAAACGGGCGCAGTCTCGCCCATCTATGGCTCCACGGGCCTGCAAGTCGCCGTGCCCGCCGACAAGGCCGGCAGTGAGACCTTCAAGTACACCGTGGACGACGGCCGCGGCCTGTCAGCGTCGGCGGACATAACGCTCAACGTCATCCCGCCCGGCACCAACACTGCGCCGCGGCAAAAGCCCAACCGGAACACCACGCTGGTGGTCCAGTCAGGCAAGTCGGTCACGCAAAACATCCTTCCGGACTGGATGGACCCCGACGGCGATGACCTGTTCGCCGTCTCAGTGTCCAGCAGCGATCCGCTGGACCAGGCCCGGATCCGCCCGGACGGACAGCTGGCCTTCCAGGATTCCGGTGCCGCCCCGGGCCGCAAGGTCCTCACCGTGTCGGTCTCCGACGGCCAGTCCACCGCGGAAGGCAAAGTCACCGTCGACGTCAGGAGCCCAGGGGCCCTGCCGCCCATCGCCAACGCCGACCACGTAGTGGCCGTTGCCGGCACCGACACCGTCATCACCCCGCTCAAGAACGATTCGGACCCGCAGGGCGGGACGCTGCGGCTGGCGCAGGCCACCCCGGACGCCGAGACTACGGCAACCCTGAACCCGGACCAGCAGACGTTCACCTTCAACTCCCGGACCCTTGGTGCCCACTACGTCAGCTACCTGGTGACCAACGGACCGGCCAGCGCACAGCAGCTGGTGCGCGTTGACGTGGTGCCTGGCACCGACGAGGGCGCCCCGGTGGCCGTCCGGGACACCGCGCTGCTCCCCACCGGCGGGGATGTCCTGGTGGATGTCCTGGGCAACGACTCGGACCCCGCGGGCGGCGTGCTGGTGGTGCAGTCCGTGACGGCCGACGCCGGACTGCCGGTCAGCGTGGCCGTGCTGGACCACTCGGTGGTAAGGATCACCGACATCCGCGCCGAGGGCCAGCTGACGGTCCGGTACACCGTGTCCAACGGCCGGTCCTCCGCCACCGGCGAGATCGCGGTGCTGATGGTTCCCGCCCCGGCCAAGCTCCAGGCACCCCAGGCAAAGCCGGACGAAGCAACGGTCCGGGTCAACGACGTCGTCACTGTTCCCGTCCTGGCCAACGACGCCGACCCCAACGGATCAAAGCTCACCCTCCTCCCGGACCTGGCCCAGCAGCCCGATGCAGCCGATGGACGAATGTTCGTGGCGGGAGACCAGCTGCGGTTCGTGGCCGGGCCCGAGGCGAAAACGGTGTACGCCATCTACAAGGTTCAGAATGCCTCCGGGCAGGTGGACTCGCAGCAGGTGACCATCCGCATCCGCGCCCGGGACGATGACCGGAACACCCGGCCCGAGCCCCGAAACCTGACCGCGCGCGTGGTGGCCGGGATGACCGTCAAGGTCCCCGTGCCGCTGGACGGCATCGACGCAGACGGCGATTCCGTCCAGCTCATCGGCATCGACAAGGCACCCGCCATGGGAACCGCCGTGGTGCGCGACGGCTACCTGGAGTTCACAGCCGCCGGGGACGCTGCCGGCACCGACAGCTTCACCTACCGGGTTCGGGACCGGATCGGCGCCGAAAACACCGGCACAGTCATTGTCGGCATCGCCCCGCCGGAGGCCAACAACCAGAAACCCATCGCGGTGGATGACGCCGTGGACGTCCGGCCCGGCCGCAAGGTGGCCGTGGAGGCCCTGGCGAACGATTCAGACCCCGACGGCGACCCGCTGAGCCTGGTTTCCGACGGGTTCGAGGCCAGGCCCGACCTGCAGGTTGAGGCAACGGACGCTGCCAAAGTGCTGTTCACCGCCCCGGGCACCGCCGGCAACGAAAGCATCAGCTACCGCATCCAGGACGACAAGAAGGCCTCCGCCAGCGCCGTGATCCGGGTCCGGATCAGCCCGGACGCCGAACTCCAGCGCCCCGTGGCCAAGGACGACCACGTGACGGTGGCCGAAACCCTCGGCAAGACCGCGGTGGACGTCCCCGTCCTGAAGAACGACTCCGATGCCGACGGCGTGGCCTCCGAGTTGAAGGTCAGCCTTCCCGACGGCAACCCGAACGCCCGGCCCGGCGGCTCTGGCAACGTAGTGGTGACTCTCACCCCGGAAGACCAGCTGATCCCCTACACGGTCACGGACGTCGACGGCCTCACCTCCACCGCCCTGATGTGGATCCCGGGCCAGGGCGCGCAGTACCCCACCCTCGCCAAGACCGACCCCGTTGAGGTCATGTCCGGCAAGGACGTCACCCTGGACCTGTCCGAATACGTCCGGGTCCGCAGCGGCCGCAGCGCCCGGATCACCGTGGCCGACTCCGTCCGCGTCCAGGGCGGCTCCCCGGATGGCATCATCCAGTCCGACGGCAAAGCCCTGCGCTACGCCGCCAGACCGGACTATGTGGGCCCGGGCTCCATCACCTTCGAAGTAACGGACGGCTCCGGACCTGACGACGCCGACGGCCTGAAATCCACCCTGGTCATCATGACCAAGGTGGTCCCGGACCCCAACGCCAACCACCCGCCCACGTTCAGCGGCACCTCCGTGGACGTCCCCAAGGCCGAAACGGCAACGGTGGACCTCGCCGGACTGGCCAAGGACGTGGACGAACGGGACAAGGACAACCTCCGCTTCGAACTGGACGGGACGCTTCCTGCCGGCTTCAGCGCAAAGGTCGACGGCGCCACGCTCGCCATCACTGCCGATGGTTCCCTTGGCATCGGCGTCACCGGGAACATCCAAGTGAAGGTCACCGACGGCAGGTCACCCGCCGTGGGCGCCACCATCGCCGCACGACACGTAGCATCCAACCGGCCCCTGCCAGTGGCCAACGACGATGCTGTGGACAAGGCCAACGCAGGAAAGACGGAACAGGTCAACGTCCTGGCCAACGACTTCAACCCTTTCCCGGATACGCCCCTGCGGATCGTCGGCGCCACCGTGGAGACGGGCGCCGCAGCAGGCCAGCCGTCCGTGTCGGGGGACAGCATCACCGTTACCCCGGCTGACGGGTACAAGGGCGTCATGGTGGTCCGCTACACCGTGGCCGACAAGACGGGCGATCTGTCCCGCCAGGTGGACGGCCGCCTGCGCCTCACCGTCCGCGGCAAACCCGACGCACCCTCTGCCCCCAGCGCCACCGACGTCCGCAGCCGAACCGCCGTGCTCAAGTGGGCGCCGCCGTCGGACAACGGCGCTCCCATCACCGGGTACACCGTCCGCTCGAACAACGGCTTCGAACAGAAGTGCCCCACCACCACCTGTACCTTGAGCGGGCTCACCAACAACGTGAAGTACGTATTCACGGTGCTGGCCACCAACGAGGTGGGGGACTCGCAGGCTTCGCCGCAGTCCAACGAAATCCGGCCTGACGAGAAGCCATCGCCACCGGAAGCCCCCACCGTGAAGGCGGGGGACAAGACCATGGCCATCACCTGGCCCGCGGCGAAAACCGAGGGCTCGCCGGTGAAGCACTACAACCTGGAGATCTCACCGCCACCGGCCAGCGGCGTCGCGGTAAAGAACGAGGTTGCCGGGCTGAACTACACCTGGACCGGCCTCACCAACGGCGTGAAGTACAAGGTGCGCGCCCAGGCCGTCAACGAGCTTGGCGCCTCCGACTGGGGGACCTATTCCGCGGAGGACAATCCCGCCGGAGTCCCTGCGGCACCTGCAGCACCTGCATCCGCCGTTGCAGCATCCGTGGGGACCCAGAACCAGCTTCGGGTCACGTGGGCCGAACCCAACACCAACGGTGATCCGATCAGCACCTATTACGTGACCATGAGCGGCGGCAACGCCCCTGCCCAGACGCAGACCGTCCCCGGCAACGTCCGCACCGCAAACTTCACCGCCAACAACTCTGAGGCCGCATACACGTTCACGGTGCAGGCTGAGAACAAGGCCGGCAAGGGCGCGGTCAGCCCGCCCTCCGCGCCCCGGCGCGCCACCGGCAAGCTGGCGACGGTCTCCGGGGTCACGGCCACACCGGCGAACACCGGCGGAGCAGGACGCGCCGTGACGGTGGACTTCCGCAAACTGACCGCGGCGGAACGAAATGGTTCTGCCGAAAACGAGGTCAGCTACAGCTACAACGCGAGCAACGGTGCCCGCGGGCCCATCACGCCCGGCCAGACCATCGGCGGCTTCACCAACGGCAACGCCGTTAGTATCACCGTCGTCGCCAACTCCACGGTGGCCCCGAGTTCTGACGGCAGCACCCCTGCCACCGCCACGCCGTACGGCTCCCCGGGCACCCCCTCCGCGTCCGGCCAAAACGGCGGCGTGAACCAAAAGTCCGCCACCCTGAACTGGTCCTCCCCGTCCACCAGCACCAACGACGTGGCGCAAACGAGGATCAAAATCAACAACGGCGGCTGGGAGAACGTTCCCCCTTCCGGCAGCCGGACGGTCAACACGGCCAACTTCGGTGACACCGTCACCATCGCGGTCCAGACCTTCAACTCTGTCGGCACCGGCAGCGCGGTGGTTACCGCCAGCGCCACAGCGGGCAAGCAAGGCCTGTGGGAAACCCGGATCAAGACCTCCGACCCCAACTTCGTCAGGAGTTGCACCTTCACCCTGGGCGGATCGAACTACCGGCCAAGTCCCTACTTCGACTGTGACGGCGTCAACGCCGACAGCCCACCCTGGTTCTACAAGGCGGACCAGGACCGCATCATGGTGGCGTGCTGGATCGACCAGAGCGACAACTGGTCCGGCAACGGCATCGTCCGGTGGTGGCGGGTTGAATCCGGCTCGGCACGCAATGTTGGCCGCTACGTGATCGCCGGCCACACCACGCTTGCCGATCCCGCCGGGCTGGGGGCACCGCATTGCTAGGCCTCCTGCCCTGCCATTGCCCGGGCAGTTGTCCCCATCGCGGCGGTTTCCGCTATTCGGTAGGCTTACCCCGGGGAAAAGGAAGCCTGCTGCCTGTCCTGCCACCAGGCCGCCATCTGGCTACACAATCTGAGGGAAATTAACGCTGTGACAACTCTGCTGGGGAAGCTTGGGCTGAAAAAGCGACACAAGAAACTGGTCACCGGTACGGCGTTTGGTGCTGTGGTGGCTGTGGTGGTGATGGGTGCTGTGTTGTATCCGGGGTTTAAGACCACTGAGGTGGAGTTGAATGACGGTGGTGTGTGGGTGGTGTCGAAGTCCAGGAATGCTGTGGGGCGGTTGAATTATCCGTCGCGGGTGTTGGATGGTGCGGTGACGCCGGCGTCGTCGACGTTTGATGTGTTGCAGCATGCGGGTGAGGTGTTTGTTGATGATGAGTCTGGTTCGACGTTGAATCAGGTGTCGCCGGCGAATATGCGTTTGGGTGGGGATAAGCAGTTGCCGGGGGCGGCTGATGTGAGTTTTGGAGCGCGGACGATTTCGGTGACGGATGCTGCGTCGGGGAAGGTGTGGGCGGTGTCGCCGTCCACGGTGAATGGTTTTGATAAGGAAGCGTCCGAGCCGGTTTTGGTGGGTTCGGCGGGCCTGGTGTCGGTGGTGGGGTCTGATGACCGGATTTATTCGGCGGATCCGAAGACTGGTGTGGTGACGGTGACCGGTGTTGATGCCGAGGGTGGTGTGGTGTCGTCGGAGTCCAGTACGTGGGATGGGCTTAAGGGTGCCGGGGATTTGCAGATGACGGTGGTGGGGGACCAGCCGGTGCTGCTGGATGCTGCCGCGGGAAACCTGTTCCTGCCTGGTGGGAAGCGGCTGCAGTTGGATAATGCGCGGGATGCGAAGTTGCAGCAGCCTGGGCCGGGCAGTGATGTGGTGGCGGTGGCGACGCGGAAGGCGTTGTTGAAGCAGCCGTTGGATGGTGGAACGGCGAAGACCGTGGGGTTCGACGGCGAGGGCGTCCCTGCGGCGCCGGTGCAGTTGGGCGGGTGCGTGCATGCGGCGTGGTCGGGTGCGAACAAGTACGTCCGGGATTGCGTCAATGATGCTGATGATAAGAATGTGGCGGTGCCCAAGGCGAGTGCGTCGCCGTCGTATGTTTTCCGGGTGAACCGGGACCTGGTGGTCCTGAATGATGTGAATTCGGGGAATGTGTGGTTGGTGAACCAGAACATGCAGCTGGTGAACAACTGGGACGACGTCATCCCGCCCAAGAACCAGTCCGACGACCAGGACCAGGAGTCGGCGGACAACAACACCATTAACATCCTGCCGGACCGCACCAAACCGAACCGTCCGCCGGAAACCAAGCCCGACGCCGTCGGAGTCCGCCCCGGCCGCACCACCATCCTCAGCGTCCTGGACAACGACTCCGATCCCGACGGCGACGTCCTGACGGCTGCCGTGGCGCCCGAGGCTGCACCCAAATCGGGAACGCTGGAAAGCATCTACGGCGGCACCGCCTTCCAGATCACCGTCCCCGCGGACGCCAAGCCGGGCACCGAGACTTTTAACTACAGCGCCTCGGACGGCCGTGGCCTCTCCGCCACGGGCCAGGTCACGCTCAGCGTGGTGGGACCGGACGAGAACAAGCCGCCCAAGTTCAAGCGCGGCGAAGACACCACCATGCTGGTTGAACAGGGCAAGACCGTCAGCCAGAACATCCTCACCGACTGGATCGATCCCGACGGCGACGACCTGGTCCTGCTGGACGCGAAGGCCGATAACGACCAGGACCAGGTCAAGGTGCGGCGCGACGGCCTTCTGACTTTCCAGGATTCCGGCGCCACTGCCGGCAAGAAGAACGTCCAGGTCAGTATCTGGGACGGCCGCGCCACCGTCACGGGCAAGGTAGTGGTCAACGTGCAGCCGCCCGGAGCCCTGGCACCGGTGGTCAACGCCGACCACGTCACCGCCGTGGTGGGCCAGGATCTGGTCATCTCCCCGCTGAAGAACGACGTCGACCCCAACGGAGGTGCCCTCCGCCTGGCCCAGGTGGAAGCCAACGGCCCCGCCGAACTTGGCCCCGTCACCGACGGCGGCACCTTCACCTTCCGCAGCAGCACCCCGGGCCCCGTCTACCTGACGTACATCGCCAGCAACGGCCCCCAAAGCAGCCAGGGCCTCATCCGGGTGGACGTCGAATCCGGCAACGACGGCGGCGATCCCGTCGCGGTCCATGACGTTGCCCTGATGCCCACCGGCGGCAGTGTCCTGCTGGACCCCCTGGCCAACGACTCCGACCCCTCCGGCGGTGTCCTGGTGCTTCAGTCCGTGAAGCTCCCGGACAACGCGACGGTGTCCGTCAGCGTGATCAACCACAGCGTCCTGCGGATTACGGACATCCTGGGAACCAAGGACCCCATCCTGTTCGAATACACCATGTCCAACGGAAAGAAGTCCGCCACCGGCAGTGTCTCCGTGGTGCCCGTGCCGGCCCCCGCTGTCGTGGAAGCACCCCAGCCCAAGCCGGATGAGGTGAATGTCCGCGTCAACGACGTCGTCACCATCCCCGTCCTGGACAACGACACCCACCCGCAGGGGCAGGAACTGACCGTGGACCCCGTCCTGCCGCAGGCGGTTGACCCTGCCGACGGGAAGAGCTTCGTCTCAGAGAACACCCTCCGGTTCATAGCGGGCAGCCAGCCCAAGACCGTGCGCGCCATCTACAACGCGGTGGATCCGCAGGGCCAGAAGAGCGCCGCCGCCGTGACCATCCACATCCTCCCGCTCGAGGGCGCGGAGAACTCCCGGCCGCAGCCGCGGAACCTGACAGCCCGCGTGGTGGCTGCGGGCACCGTCCGCATCCCGGTTCCCCTCGACGGCATCGATCCCGACGGCGACTCCGTCCAGCTCACGGGCATCGACAGCACCCCTGCCATGGGAACCGCCACAGTAGGTAGCAACTTCATCGACTTCACCGCCGCCGGGGACGGTGCCGGCACCGACACCTTCCGCTACAAGGTGGTGGACCGCCAGGGGGCAGTGAACACGGGAACCGTCACGGTGGGCATCGCGCCCCGCGGTGACATGAATCAGAAACCCACCCCGGTGGACGACGAGGTCCGGGTGCGTCCCGGCCGGCAGATTGCCGTCGACGCTACCGCCAATGACACCGATCCTGACGGCGACCGGATCCGCATCCTCACCGACGGCATCGAGGCCGACCCCGCCCTGCAGGCAACCGTCAGCAGGAACAGCGGCCGCATCATCCTCCTGGCCCCGAACGAGGCCGGAACCGTCAACGTGCGCTATACCGTCGCCGACGACCGGGACGCCACTGCCCAGGCCACCATCCGCCTGGTGGTGGACAACGACGTGCCGCTGAAGGCGCCGATCGCCCGCGACGACAGGGTGACATCAGCCCAGGCCATGGGCAAGACCGCCGTGGACGTTCCCGTCCTCAAGAACGACGAGGATCCCGACGGCGTTGGCGAGAACCTCAAAATCAGCACCGAGGCCACCACCGCGCGGCCCGGCGGAAACGGCAACGTCCTGGTGGACCTCACCGAACAGCCGCAGCTGATCCCGTACACCGTGGAAGACGTCGACGGCCAGCAGTCCACAGCCATCATCTGGGTGCCGGGCCTTGGCCAGCAGGTCCCCACCCTGGCCAAGGACGAGGTCCTGGAGGTCGTGGCCGGACAATCCGTCGACGTTGACCTGAAGGAATGGGTCAAGGTCCGGGAAGGACGTTCACCCCGGCTGACCCAGGCGGACAGGATCAAGCTCATCGGTGCCGACGGCGGCGATCCGGTAACGCGCGACGGCACCGGTCTGAAGTACACGGCTGGTGCGGATTACGTGGGCCCCGGTTCACTGACCTTCGAGGTGACCGACGGTACCGGGCCGGATGATCCTGCCGGCCTCAAGTCCACCCTCAGCATCAGGACCAAGGTGTTGCCGGACCCCAACAAGAACAACCCGCCGGAGCTGCTGGGCGCCAACGTGGATGTTCCCAAGGGTGACTCGGCCAGCACCGACCTCGGGAAGCTCACCTCAGATCCGGACCAGGACGACGTCGAGAAGATGAAGTACGAAGTGGTGGGCGACTCGCCCGGCGGTTTCAGTGCACGCATCGAAGGCAAGACGCTGAAGGTGTCGGCGGCCGATTCCACGGCAACCGGAACCCGTGCCGCGGTGCAGGTCAAAGCAATTGACCCCCGCGGGCTTGAAGCGACGGCGACGTACCAACTCGCCGTGACGGCTTCCAACCGGCCCAAGCCTGTGGCCAATGATGACGTGGAGCCAAACGCTGCGGCGGGCAAACCCGTCACTATCAACGTCCTGGCCAACGACGCCAATCCGTTCCCCGAAACACCGCTGAAGATCATCGCAGCCAACACTGAAACGGGCAGTGGCAACGTTGGCGTCAACGGTGACTCGGTGACCGTGACACCGGCGCCGGGCTTCACCGGAACCATGGTGGTGGCCTACACCGTGGAGGACAAGACGCAGGACAGCTCCCGGCATGCCACGGCCAGGGTCCGGCTCACCGTCAAGGACAAGCCGGCAGCACCCACCACGCCACAGGCACAAAGCGTCGGCGACCAGACGGCGCTGCTGACCTGGTCCGCACCGGCGGACCGGGGCTCGCCCATCACCAAGTACACGGTGTTCGGCGAGGGTGGGTTCCGGCAGGAGTGCCCGGCCAACACGTGCACCCTGAACAACCTGACGAATAACACCACCTACCACTTCCAGGTGATGGCTACCAATGAGTTCGGTGATTCCGACCGGTCCCCGGCGTCCGCCGATGTCCGCCCGGACGTTAAGCCGGATACGCCACAGGCGCCGTCATTGAAGTTTGGCGACAAGCAGTTGGCGGTCAATTGGGCCGCGCCGGCGAGCAAGGGTTCGCCCGTGAAGTCCTACGACCTGGAAATCTCACCGGCACCGGCGGGCCAGAACGCCCAGATCCAGGGGCTGACGTCCGTGAGCTACGTGTGGAAGGGCTTGCAGAACGGCGTGTCCTACAAGGTGCGGGTCCTGGCCCGGAATGACGCCAAGGATCCATCCGAGTGGAGCCCGTATTCGGCGGCCGAAGTGCCTGCCGGCGTGCCCGCCACGCCGGCGGCGCCAAGCGTGGCACAGGCCACGCCCGTGGGTTCCCAGAGCCAGCTGCGGGTGGTTTGGTCGGCGCCGAATAACAACGGTGACGCCGTTTCCGCGTACACCCTGACCACGCTCCGGGGCGGAGCCGCGATTGCCAGCCAGCAGGTTTCCGGGACGTCGCAGAACGTCACGGTAGACAACTCGGAGTCCAGCTACACCTTCACAGTGTCAGCCACCAACAAGGCCGGCACCAGCGGCACCAGCGCGCCGTCGGCTGCAACGCGTGCGGTGGGCAAACCCGGAACGGTGGCGGCTCCCTCGGCCTCCTTGGTGGACACCAACGGCAACGGCGGCAAGATCGACGTTCGGTTTACGCCACTGACGGACGCCCAGCGGAACGGCTCGGCGCCCGGCGAAATTTCCTACCGCTACAGCCTGACGTCCGGTGGGGGCTCCGGTACCATCCCTGCCGGCGGGGGCGTGGTGGCGGCGGCCAACGGCACGCAGACATCCGTGGTGGTGTGGGCGGTGTCAACACGCAGCACTTCAGCCGGTGATGCCAGCGCACCATCGAACGCCGTCAACCCGTATGGCCTGGCCTTTGCCCCGAACGTCACCGGCAGCAAGAGCAGCGGCGTGGGCGACAAGACGGTTTCCTGGACCTGGAACCAGCCGGACGGTAACGGCCGCGCTGTTACGGGATACCAGATCAGCCTCGACAACGGTGCCTGGCAGGACACCACACAGCGCAGCTTCTCCAAGAGCGTTGGATACGGCGAGACGCACAAGCTGGAGGTCCGCGCCATCAGCGGCGGCCAGCCGGGACGCATCGGCAGCGATACGTCCAGCAGCGGTGCCGCGCCGCCGCCGCCGGGACCCAAGCTGTGGAACGTTGTCGTCCGGGTAAACAGCTGCCTGGAAGAAGCCAAGGGCACCGGCGATCATTGGGGTTCCGGCAACTGCACGTCCTACATGATGCCGCAGGGCTCCAACCTGGGGCTCGAGTGCTACCGCGATGGCTGGGGCTCCAGCCGCTGGTACTACATCTACGAACGCAACGGCAGCCGGTGGACCAACCAGTACCGGTTCATCAGGGCGGACACCATCACCGGATCAACCGCCGGAATGGGCTCCTGCCCGGCCAGCTACTAGGACCTCGGCAACCCGGTCTTTCGCAACAACACGACAAACCCCGCACAACCAGAGGAAGCACATCTCATGACCATGACCATTGAGCAGGCCGAGTGGTTTGCCGATACGTTCGAAAAGCTGGTTGCCAACGTGGGACAGGCGGTGCTGGGCAAGGAACACGTCATCCGGCTGACCTTTACCGCCATGCTGGCCGAAGGGCACGTCCTGTTCGAGGATGCACCGGGCACCGGCAAGACCTCCCTGGCGCGGGCCTTGGCTGCTACGGTGCAGGGCTCCAACAACCGCATCCAGTTCACCCCTGACCTGCTTCCTTCCGACGTCACCGGCGTGACCATCTACGACCAGAAGACGCAGAAGTTTGAGTTCCACAAGGGACCGATCTTCAACAACATCGTCCTGGCCGACGAAATCAACCGCGCCTCGCCCAAAACCCAGTCAGCCCTGCTGGAGGTCATGGAGGAATCACGGGTGACCGTGGACGGCGTCACGTATTCCGCGGGCCGTCCCTTCATGGTGATGGCCACCCAGAACCCGATCGAGCAGGCCGGTACCTACCGCCTGCCCGAGGCCCAGCTGGACCGCTTCCTGATCAAGACCTCCATCGGCTACCCGGACCACGCTTCCACCGTCCGGCTCCTGGGCGGCAGCAACCTGAAGGACCGCTCCAAGGAACTCTCCGCCGTCATCACCACCCAGGCTGTGGCGGACATGGCAGACCTCGCCGCAACGGCACACGTGGACACCGCAGTACTGGAATACATTTCCAGGCTGTGCGAGGAAACCCGCAACGCCCCGGAAACCCGCCTTGGGGTGTCCGTGCGTGGTGCCCTGGCCATGGTCCGGGCCGCCAAGGTCTGGGCAGCCTCGCAGGGCCGGAACTTCGTCCTGCCGGATGACATCAAGGAACTGGCGCCCGTGGTGTGGACGCACCGGTTCGTGATGGACCCCGAAGCGGAATTTTCCGGCGCCACGGCCGAGGCCGTACTGACCCGGATCCTGGCCGACGTCGCCGCCCCGCAGCAGCGCACCAACGCCTGAGCCGGCCGGCTGCGGCCGACCGCCGCAGCCCCCGCCATTCCATTCCAGCGCAACAACGAAGGCACCCCTATGTCCGACGGCACGTCCAGCGGCACCCCGTTGACCCGGTTCGCGGAGCGTTTCCGGCAACTCTTCCACCGGAACGGCCGCCCCACCCGGCTGCACCCTGCCGCGGTGTGGTCCGAAGCCAGCAGCACCGCACTCCAGGCCCTGACGCCCGCGTGGCGGTCCGTCCGGGACACCTGGCTGAAGTATGCATGGCCGGTGCTGTCCGTGGTCAGCATCCTGGGCTGGTCCGTCCTGGCTGCAGCTATCCTGCTCTGGGCCACCGGCCAGGCCTTCGGCTGGCAGGAGGCCACGGCGGCGGCCATTGCCGCCTTCGCCATGTTTGTGATCGCCGTTGCCTTCATCCTGGGCCGGTCGTCCTATGGCGTGGTCCTGGACCTTGCCCGGACCCGCGTGGCGGTGGGGGACAGCGCGGTCGGAAGCATCGCCGTCTCCAACACCTCCGCGCGGCCGTTGCTGCCTGCGGCCCTTGAACTTCCGGTGGGCAGCACCACCGCCGTGTTCCACCTGCCCCGGATGAAGCCGGGCCAGGTCCACGAGGACCTCTTCACCATCCCCACGGCACGGCGTGCCGTCATCGTGGTGGGACCGGTCCGCTCCGTCCGGGCCGACCCGCTGCACCTCCTGCGCCGGCAGGTCCTCTGGACCGACCCGGAGGACCTCTTCGTCCACCCGCGCACCGTGGCCCTGGCCGGCTCCGCCGCAGGCTTCATCCGCGACCTCGAGGGCATGCCCACCACGGACCTCTCCAGCGCCGACGTCTCCTTCCACGCCCTGCGCGACTATGTGCCGGGCGATGACCGCCGGCACATCCACTGGAAAACCACCGCCCGCACCAACAAACTCATGGTCCGCCAGTTCGAGGAAACCCGGCGCGCCCACCTGGCCATCTCGCTGTCCATTAACACCGAGGAATACGCCTCCGAGACCGAGTTCGAAATGGCCATCTCCGTGGCTGCCTCCATCGGCCGGCAGGCCATCCGCGAACAGCGTGAACTGGACGTCCTGACCCAAAAGGGCCCCCTGCGCTGCGAAACCGGCCGCAACATGCTGGACGACATGACCCGGATCGTCGGCGCCCCCATGCGCCGCACCGCCGTCGACCTCGCCCGGACCCTGGCCGACACCGTGCCCAACGCCTCGGTGGTCTTCTTCGTGGTGGGCAGCAACGTGACGGCAACCCAGCTCCGCTCCGCCGCCGCCTCCGTCCCGCCGGGTGTACGTAGCCTGGCGGTCAGGGTGGAAGCCGGGGTGGCCCCCACCCGGGCCAACATCGCAGACCTGACTGTCCTGACGCTCGGCGACCTGGCCGACCTTGCCATCGTGCTGAGAAAGGCGGCCGCATGAGCACCGCACCGGGCCGCTCCCCGCAAACGCAGATTCCCCCAACCCGTACCCGCCGCAAGGCGGCCACCACGGAGTCGCCCTTCGTGGACGGCCAGCCGCCATGGCATTTCCTGCTCGACGCCGGGGCACTGGTGGTCCTGCTGGGCCTGGGCCTGCTCGGTTTCGGCCTCAGCTTCGGCGGGGACCCGTACTACCTGCTGTCCGGGTTCGGCGGAATCGTGCTGGGCCTGGCCATCGGCGCAGCGAACGCCCACCTGCGGCTGGGGCTGTTGATCACTTCGGCCCTGGCACTCGCCGCCTACCTGGTCCTCGGAACCTGGCTGGCAGTACCCGGCGCTGCCATCGCCGGCTTTGTTCCCACCCTTGATTCGCTGCGGACCCTGCTTCTCGGCGTCGTCTTCGCCTGGAAGGACATGCTCACGGTCGGCGTGCCTGTGGGCACAGCCGGCGGGGTGCTCATTGTCCCCTTCCTGAGCTCCATGATCACGGCGCTCGTCGCTGCGCTGCTGACCTGGCGCGCCAAAAGCCCCTACCTGCCCCTCCTGCCCGTGCTGGTCCTGTTCGTCACCGGAATCGCCTTCAGCACCAACGCCGCGTTCCTGACACTCGAACGCGGCATCGGCCTGACCGTCCTCGGCATCGCCTGGGCCACCTTCCGCCGCGACGCACTGCGGCGGAACAACACCCGCCGGGTGGCGGTCAACAACCCGCAAACAGACACGGCCGCTGCACGCCGGGCCAGGATCCGCCGGCTGGGCATGGCGGCAGGGGTCATTGCTGCCAGCGTGGGGGTCACCGCGGTGGCCGCACCGCTCGTCAGCGCAGGAGAAGACCGGAAAGTCCTCCGCAACGTGGTGGTGCCCCCGTTCGACCCCAAGGACTACATCACGCCCCTGGCAAGCTTCCGGACGTACGTGAAGGACAAAAAGGACGACACCCTGTTCGTGGTCAAGGGCCTCCCGAAGGACGGCCGGGTCCGGCTCGGCGCGCTGGATGCCTTCAACGGGACCAACTACAACATGGACCCCAATGGCTCCGGAAACTTCAGCAAGGTGGGGGATGCGAAATCCATCAACACCCTCGCCGACTCATCCGGCGTGGTGCCCACCAACGACTACTCGATCAGCATCAACATCGAGGACTACCAGGGCTACTTTGTCCCCGGCGGGCGAAAGACCACCGGCATCAGCTTTGACCAGTCCGGCTCCGCCGCTGCTGCCGGCCTCTACTTCAACCCCGGCTCCGACACCGCCGTGACCACCAACGGGCTGTCCCGCGGCGACTCCTACAGCGTCCAGGTCTCCGACCCCGTCAAGCTCGAGCACGGCCAGCTGACGCAATACGACTTCGCCAAGGTGTCGCTCCCGGACGCGTTGGAAGTGCCGCCGGTGGTGGGATCCCAGGCCAACGACCTGTCCGCCGATGCACCCACGGCCATCGACCGGGTCCGCCAGATCGAAGCCCACTTCCAGAAAACCGGGGCGTTCAGCAACGGCCTGGTCAGTGAGGGCCAGCTGCCCAGCGTCTCCGGCCACGGTTCCGCCCGTATCCGCAGCCTGCTCACGGCCAAGCAGATGCTGGGCGACGATGAACAGTACGCGGTGGCCATGTCCCTGATGCTCCGGCACTTGGGCATCCCCTCCAGGGTGGTGATGGGTTTCTACCCTGAACCGACCAGCCCGGAGAACGGTGCCGGCGAGGTGAAGATCACCGGCAAGGACGTCCACGCCTGGGTTGAGGTCGCCTTTGAACGGGTCGGCTGGGTCAGCTTCGATCCCACCCCGCCCAAGGACAACATTCCCATCCCGCCGGACCCCGAAAACAAGTCCAAGCCCAAGCCGCAGGTGCTGCAGCCGCCGCCCCCGCCGCAGGAACCGGCAGACCTGCCGCCGGATTCATCGCCGGACGCGCTGGACGCCGACCAGAAAAAGAACAACCCCTGGCTCTTCTGGGGTGCCCTCCTGGGCGCCCTGGGCGTCGTCGCGGTCCCGCTGGTGATCCTGGCGCTGCCGCTGCTGCTGATCGGCCTGTTGAAGGCGCGACGGCGGAAGTCGCGTTTCCGCGACGGGCACCCCGCCCAGCGTGTGGGCGGAGGATGGAACGAGGTGGTGAGCCTCGCGACAGACCTGGGCGCCGCCGTCGACACCCGCTCGACGCGGCGCGAAAGCGCCGCCGTGCTGGCCGAAGCGTTCCCTGCCACCCAGGGAACAACCACCATGCTGGCGCGCCGGGCCGACGCCTCGATCTTCGGAGCCGGGGAACCCACCGAGGAGGAGGTCCGCGAGTACTGGACCATCGTTGATGGTTCGCTCAAGGAAATGACCTCCGGCATGGGATTCTGGCGGCGGCAGCAGGCACGCTTCTCGCCCCGTTCGCTGCTGGCCGACGCCCGGACCGCGATGAACTCCGGCAATGGCCTCAAACTGCGCGGCGGCCGCGTGGCGCTCCCGGCGGTGGGCGGCATCCTTGCTGCGCGCCGCCGCCGCCTCGCCGACGGCAACGCCGCGGGGAAGACCGCCGGAACGCCCGCCCCAACTTCGGCGCCCCTGCCGGAAACCCCGCAGCGCGAGGCGCCAGGGCCAGACCAGCAAGGACCCAGCCAGCAGTGATGCCTGATCCCGAACGCTGCCCGCGCTGCCAACAGCAGATCCGTGCGGGTGCCACCTTTTGCCCTGCCTGCGGTGCGCCGCTGCCCAACCGGGCGGCGCGCCGGACGCGCACCCCGGATCCTGTGGTGGGCTACGACAGTAGCGGTGCCCGGGAAGCGAGCCCCACGCATGCGCCCGGGATTCCCGGTACTATCCCGGTAGTAGAAAGCCCCCCGGCAGGTCGGCCGGCGGGCGCAGGACAGACGGCCCCCGGGGGCAGGAACAGCCCCCATGCGGGCGCCGGGCCGGGCATGACCGGCGGTTCCACCAGGGTGGAAGCCGCTCCAGGGGGAGGAACGGGAATGGCAGTGAACCTTCAGCTTGTTCCGGCTGCGGCGGGCAAGCGGCTTGGCGCTGCCGTCATCGACTGGCTGCCCGGGGTGGCGGTGCTGGTGGTGACGTTCGCCATCGGATTCGCCGGGATCACCCGGACCAGGAGCGGTGGCTTCATTGTGTACGACACCTCTTCCCTGGTCCTTTTCGGCGGCATTGGCCTGGGCCTCACCCTGGCCTACCTCTTCGTGGTGCTCGGGCTGGAAGCCCGCACCGGCAAGACCCCCGGCAACCTGGCCATGGGCATCCGCAGCGCGGACCAGGACGGCTACGCACCAGGCGCCGGTGCCGTCTTCCTGCGCGGCCTCATCACAGGGGCAGGCATCCTCCTGGCCCTGCCCGCGGCGGTGCTGGTAGCGGTCTTCAAATGGTTTGACGCCGCCCTGTTCATCCTCGGCCCGCTGCTCGTGGTGGGTGCTGCCTGGGCGGTGCTGGTGGTCGTTTCCAACCGATGGGACAAGAACGGCGGACTCCGGGGCTGGAACGACACCGCTGCCAAGACCCTGGTGTTCGACGTCAAGGCCGGCAGGGACCCCATCACCACCGGCGGCATCCAGGGACCCTACAGCTTCGCGCCCCTGGACCTCCCGCCCGTGCAGCAGGTGCTCTCCCCGGTGGCCCAGGCAAACACGCCCCAAGCCCCCGCAGCACAATCTGTCGCCCGGTTCCAGGCTCCCCAGGCTTCCGCACCCCACGCGCCTGCGCCGTCGGCCACCATGCCCTCACAGACCATGCCCTACACCTCGCCGGCGTCCTTCGCGCCGCCGGCCACCCCAGCCCAGGATGCCCCCGCAGGCCACCGGGTGCCGCCACAGCACGTGGACGACGACGTCGAACGCACCCAGGTGCGCCCCGGCACCGGCGGACCCGCCCAGGTGGCCGTTCTCCGCATCCGGCTCGATGACGGCCGCGATTTCCAGCTGGACCGCAGCGTCCTGGTGGGCCGCAACCCGGTGGGGCAAGCGGGCGAACAGCACGCCCAGCTGCTGGCCGTGGACGACCCCGGCCGATCCATCTCCAAGACCCACCTGCACCTGCTCACTGACGGTGCGGGCATCTGGGTGACGGACCGGCAGTCAACCAACGGAAGCGCCGTCACCACCCCGGACGGCCTGCGCACCCCCCTGGTGCCGGGCGTCCCCACGTTTGTTACCCCGGGATCCAGCGTGCACTTTGGAGACCGTACCTTTTACCTAGGACAGGCATGAACCAGCACCCCGCCAGTGTTTCCCCCACCATCCAGCCGGGGCCGGGCCTCAGCCTCACCTATGGCTACGGGACGGACAGGGGACTCCGCCGGGAGCTGAACGAGGATTCCTACATTGCCGCCGATCCGGTCTTCGCCGTGGCTGACGGCATGGGTGGACACGAGGCCGGCGAAATCGCCAGCGGCCTCTGCGTGCGCGCCCTGGCCGAAATGCCCCAGGTCACCACCGGGGAGCGGAACATCACGGCGTCCCTCCTCCAGCAGTACCTGGTCCGCGCTGACGCCTCCATCCGCGAAGCCACGGGCGCCCGCGCCGGCACCACCCTTACGGGTGCCGTGGTGGTGGAGCAAATGGGCGTGCCGTACTGGCTGGTCCTGAATATCGGCGATTCCCGCACCTACCGGCTCAGCCAGGGCCGGTTCGAGCAGATCAGCGTGGACCATTCCGAGGTCCAGGAGCTCGTTGACGCCGGCGAGATTACCGCACAGGAAGCCACCGTCCACCCGCGGCGCCACGTGGTGACCCGGGCCCTGGGCACGGGCAATGAGACGGAGGCGGACTACTGGCTCCTCCCCGTGGAGGAAGGCGACCGGGTGCTGGTCTGCTCCGACGGCCTCACCGGGGAACTGCCGGACGAGGACATTCTCCGGATCCTCAGCACCGTGGCTGATCCGCAGGAGGCGGTGGACGCCCTGATCCAGGCCGCCCTGCGCAGCGGCGGCCGGGACAACGTGACGGCCATCGTGGTGGACGCCCGGAACGTCGCGCACGACGACGGCGCCGGCACCACGGCACCGCGCCACGCCCCGGCGGACGGCGACGAAGTGACGCTGCCGCGGCCCCCGGCGTCGGAGGCGGTAACGCAGCCCCTGCCCGAACCCGTGGACGCCGGTGCGGAGCAGGCCGGGGAGCCCGGCCGATGACGGGCGCAAGCTACACCCCCGGCACCTGGCTGGGCATTGTCCGGTCAGGGACCGCAGTCCTCCTGGGCCCGGAGACACCGGCGGAACTCGCCGGGGCCATCTGGGACCTCCTGGGTTCGCGCCCCGAGCCACACGAAGTCCTGGCCGCCGTCACCAGCAGCTCCGGTGGGTCACTGTCCCGGATACCGTCGTTTGCCATCCTCGATTTCAACGGTTCGCTCCGGGTTTTCCTGCGCGGCGAGCTCGACCTCGCCGTGGAGCAGCCCGGCGGACCGGTGGATCTGGACGGCCGCGACGTGACCACCTGGACTGAGCGCAGGTTCCTGGTGGCGGGTAAGTGCCGGCTGACAATCGCCGGCGGCACGGTTGCCACGGGGCAGGGTGCCGGCAGTCCCGGCCGGCCGCTGGTTGACCTGCCACTGCCTGAACTTCCGCTGCTTGAACTTCCACTGGTGGAGGGCGTGGTGCTGCTGCGGTCCCTGACTCTGGGTGCGCCGTCCGGCCCCGCCGCCGTCGCTGCCCCAGCTCCGGCTGACCGCGACGAATCGACGGGGACTTCGGCCGGTGGTGACGGCACCTTCGCCGTCAATTCTTCCGGCGAGGTGGACGGTCCCGCCGGCATCGACCAGCCCGTTGCCCCGGAAATGCCAACGGGTGGGGGCGAACCGGCCGCCGATGCGTCCGTATGGACCGCCACTGCCATGCCGGCCGCAACCGCCGGTGACCTTCGGCAACCGGACGCGCAGCCCGATCCGGAGTCCGCTGTGCGCCACCTTGATCCGGAAGCCACCATTGCCCCCGGCGCGATCATCGACGCGGACGGAGAGCTTCTCGAAGGAACCGGTACCCAAGACTCGGCAGGCCTTGGGGACCCGGGACCGGAGCTGCCCGGCCCCGGTACAACCGGGGCAGAGCCAACCGCCGCGGCGGGCCACGCCGATGCCGCCCCCGCCGCGGAGGTGACCACGTCCTACGACCACCTGTGGGACCGCACCGTGATGCGGAACATCGAGGACGCCGCCGTCCGCGAGGACCCAGATGCCGATTCCGGGCACGTGGTGCCGCAGCAACAGCCTGCGCTGACCGCCGCCGAACCACTGCCCGCGCTCGGGACGGCAGAAGAGGCGGCGCCGGCAGGCTCCGCCGCTGAACCGGGGCCAGCGGAAGCCGGTGCAGCAGAAGCCGGGCCTGCGCCTGCAAGTCCCGGCGATGCAGCGGGACCCGGGACCGGCCGGGACGATGCTGCTGCCGGTCCGCCCCGTCCTGCGTCGGCTGGAGTCCTCATCGACTCCGTCCCCTGGCGCACAGGGGGAACAGATCCCACCCCCGCCCGCCCCGGGAGCCGGCCAGCTGTCCAGGAACCCGCTGCCCCGGAACCCGCGCCCGTCCCGGAACCCGCACCTGTCCAGGCTCCCGCGGCAGCCCATGGACCGCTGGCGCACCCGCCCGCCCCGGGCCAGCAGCCCGGCCCAGGCTTCGACCCTGACCACGACGGCCAGACAGTCATGAAGAGCAGCCTCGCCGGAACCGCGGGCCCGGCCTCGAACACACCTGCCGGGCAGCAGGACGCCGGGAGTGGCCCGCTGGTGCTGGCGCGCATCTGCGCCCAGGGTCACGCCAACCCGCCTACCCGTGCCCAGTGCAGCGTCTGCGGGGGCGCCCTGTTGCCCGATGCGGTGCAGGTGGCCCGTCCCCGGCTGGGGCGGATGCGGCTTTCCACCGGAGACCTGCTGGACCTCGACCAGTCCATGGTGATCGGCCGCCAGCCGTCGGTATCCCGCGTCCAGGGCGGGGTGATGCCGCGCCTGGTGCAGGTGGCAAGCCCGGGCGGTGACATCTCGCGCTCCCACGTGGAGGTGCGGCTTGAGGGCTGGCACGTGATGCTCTGCGACCTCAAGGCCACCAACGGCACCGTCCTGGTCCGCGAAGGCCAACCGCCGCGCCGCCTCGCCCAGAACGAGATGGCCATCCTGCTCGACGGCGACATCGCCGAACTGGGCGACAACATCTCATTGCGTTTTGAGGAGATTCCTTGAGTTCCAAACGGCCCGTTGCGCCGCCGCCCCGCATTCCGGGGTTCACCTACATCAGCCTGCTCGGTTCGGGCGGCTTTTCGGACGTCTACCTCTACGAACAGGACAGGCCGCGCCGGAAGGTGGCCGTCAAGGTACTCCTGTCCGACCTGAAGACGGAGGGTGCCCGCCGGCGCTTCGAGTCCGAGGCCAACCTCATGGCCCAGCTGTCCTCGCACCCCTACATCGTCACGATTTTCGAAGCGGAAGTAACAGACGACGGGCACTCCTACCTGGCCATGGAGTACTGCTCCCGGCCCAGCCTGGATGTGAGGTACCGGCGCCAGCGCTTCAGCGTTGACGAAGTCCTGGCCGTCGGCATCCAGGTGGCCTCCGCCGTCGAAACCGCCCACCGTGCCGGCATCGCCCACCGCGACATCAAACCCGCCAACATCCTGGTGACGGACTACAACCGTCCCGCGCTGACCGACTTCGGGATCTCCGGCACCCTTGCCGGGGACTCCGACGACGACTCCGGCATGTCCATTCCCTGGTCGCCGCCGGAGCAGTTCCGGGATGGCAGCGTTGACGGCGTCATGGTGGACGTGTGGGCCCTCGGCGCCACCCTGTACACCCTGCTCGCCGGCCGGTCGCCCTTCGTCATGCCAGGGGCGGACAACTCACAGCGCGAACTCATCAACCGGATCAGCAACACGCCTCTGCCCCGGCTGGGCCGTCCGGATGTGCCGGAGTCGCTGGAACTGGCCCTGGCAACCGCCATGGCCAAGTCGCCGCAGTCCCGGTACTCCTCCGCACACGCCTTCGCCCTCGCCCTCCAGCGCATCCAGGCAGAACTCAACCTCTCCGTGACGCCCTTCGAGGTCCTTGAGGAACCCCAGCAGGAGGAGGGCCACCCGGACGACGGCACGGAGGAAACGCGCGTCCGCAGCATCGCCGCCATTGATCCCGAGCGCACCGGAAGCGCGCCCACCTTCCCGGCCCGCACCCGCCCCAGCGCACCCGGTGCCGGGACCGATGCCACGGGACGCCGTGGCGGCGCCGTCCCGCCGTCGTCCTTCACGCCCGCCGGCCCCGGCCAATGGCGGCCGGCCCCCGCCGTGCCCTCCATCCCGGCGGGTCCCGCTGGAACGGATGGCCACGGAGCACGCGCGGCCGACGGCGGCGGCCAGGGGGAGTGGGCCCAGTCCACCGTCCTGCGCGGCAGCCCGGGCACGGCGACCTATGGTGCCCCGGTAAGGGACGACGCCGGGCCTGACACCTACACCGCCGACGCAACCGTGCACCGGCCCGTGAACGTGGACGAGCCCGCGGCGGAGCCGGCGGCAGACCATGGCAAGCGCAACCTTTGGCTCGCGCTGGCCGGCGGAACCCTCCTGGCCCTGGCGGCGGTGGTGGGCATCGTGGTGGCCAACACTGCCACCGGGACGCCCAAAGCGGTGGAAACCCAGCAGGCCAGCAAGCCGCCGGCGGACGCCGTGGACAGCGGGACTGTCCCCAGTGTTGAAGGCCTCTCGGCAGCACGAAAGCCCGAAGATCCAAACACCATCATCTTCTCCTGGACCAACCCCCAGCCCAGGGAGGGCGACTCATACAAGTACCGCTCCAAATCCGCCAAGGCGGACGGGCCCTACGAAACCACGAAAGTACCGAAGACTTTTGTTTCCGGGTTCGGCCCGACTCCCATTTGCCTGGAAGTGATCCTGGTGCGGGCCGACGGCAGCGCCTCGCCGGAAGGCCCGGACTCCATCGCTTGCCTGCAGGACTAGCCAGCTGATGACGCAAACACATTGCCCACTGAGGAGGCACAGATCATGGGGGATCTAGCAATAGATTTCTGTGGCGAATGGTACGAGCCATCGGACGAGGACATTTTCAGTATCGGCCGCGAAGGCGACCTTGAAGTGGACGACAATCCGTACCTGCACCGGCAGTTCCTGCAGGTGGCCCGTTACGACGGCATCTGGTGGCTCAGCAACGTGGGCAGCATGTTGTCCGCCACCGTGGCTGACGCCTCCGGCGGCATGCAGGCATGGTTGTCGCCCGGGGCCCGGATTCCGCTGGTGTTCAGCCACACCAACGTCATCTTCACGGCCGGGCCCACCACCTACGAGTTCGCCGTGCACCTGAAGACGCCGTCCTTCCGGCAGGAAGCCCGGGACGGCGCCAGCAGCGGCGACACCACCATCGGCCCCGTGGTCTTCACCGACGCCCAGAAGGCACTGATCGTCGCCCTCGCCGAGCCGGTGCTCCGGCGCGAAGGCACCGGTTTCAGCACCATCCCGTCTTCGGCGGCCGCCGCCAAGACCCTGGGCTGGGCGCTGACCCGCTTCAACCGCAAACTGGACAACGTCTGCGACAAGCTGGACCGCGTTGGCGTGGTGGGCCTGCGCGGAGGCGGCGGGAAGCTCGCCACCAACCGCCGCGCACGGTTGGTGGAACACGCCGTCACCACCCACCTGGTGACACCCGATGACCTGTACCTGCTCGAAAAGATGAGGGGCGTGGACGAAGGATGAGGATCCGGCTGACACTCCGCCGCGAACCCGCCCAAGCCAAGGACCTGGCCGTCACGGTGGACGGCCTGGCCACCGTGGCCGACATCGCCACCGTGCTTTGGGCGGCCGACCCTGACCGCAAGGGCACCCCTGCCCCGGACAACCTGTCCCTGCGCATCGACGAGGCCTTCGTGGGTGCCGGCATCAGCGGCAACGTCCTGGCCCGGGAGGACAACCTGCTCGAATCGGGCCTGCGCCCGGGCTCCGTGGTGTCGCTGGCCCAGGTCAGCGGGCAGTTCCACGAACCCGGAGCCAGCCGTGGGCCTGCCGCGGCCACCTTGCGTGTGTTGTCCGGGCCCGACGCCGGCCGCGAATTTTCGCTGCCCAGCGGCACCAGCTACATCGGCCGGGACCGGGACGTGGACATCCGCCTGACGGATCCGCTCACCTCCAAGCGGCACGCCCGGATCACGGTGGGCGAAAGCATCGAGATCGTGGACACCAACTCCGCCAACGGCCTCCTGATGGACGGGCTGCCCGTCACCCGCGCCACCCTGAACTCATCGGACACGGTGACCCTGGGGGACACCACCGTCACCGTGGTGCCGCTGGGGCACAACCACGCGGCAGCGCCGACGTCGCCCCTGGTGAACTTCAACCGCTCCCCGCGGGTGGTGCCCCGCTTCGACGTGCCCAAGCGCGTCCTCCCTGCCGGGCCCAAGCGGCCGGAGGACCAGCCGTTCCCGTACATCATGCTGGTGGCGCCCCTGATGATGGGCGCGGTCATCTTCGCGGTCACCCAGAACGTGCTCTCCATGGTGTTCATGCTGATGATGCCCCTGTTCATCGTGGGCCATTACGTTGACACCAGGATGCGGACGCGGAAGCAGCAGAAGGAACAGCTCAAGCAGTTCCGCGCCTCCATGGCCGCGTTCCGGCAGGACCTGACCGAACTGCAGCAGGTGGAACGGGCGGTCCGGCTCCAGGAAGCACCGTCCGTCAGCGACACCGTGGATGCCATCTACAAGCTGGGGCCTTTGCTGTGGACGCACCGGCCCGAGCACTCCTCCTTCCTGGGCCTGCGCTTTGGACTGGGGACCGCGCCGTCGCGGGTCCCGCTGGAAGAGCCGTCCAACAATGACACCGAGGTCCAGTACGCCCGCGAAATCCAGGACTGCATCAAACAGTTCAGCGAGATCGAGGGCGTCCCCGTGGTCTCCCAGCTGCGCACCTCCGGCGCCCTGGGCATCGCGGGTGCCCGCGGCCTGGTGGACGATGTTGCCCGCGGCATGGTGCTGCAGCTCGTCGGGCTGCATTCACCCGCCGAGGTGGTCCTGACGGCCATTACGTCCGCCCAGTCCCGCGAACGCTGGAACTGGCTGCAGTGGCTGCCGCACGTGGGCTCGGGGCACAGCCCGCTGGGCGGGGACCACCTGGCCGCCGGCTCGGCCGGCGGTTCGTCCCTGCTGGCCCGGCTTGAGGACCTGGTGGATGCCCGCGAAGCGGCGGCGAAGCGGACCGCCCCGGACCTCCGCCCCGGCATCGACCCCGCCAAGCATGAACTCGAAGAGCCGGTCCTTCCGTCGGTGCTGGTCATCGTGGAGGACGACGCTCCCGTGGACCGCGGCCGGCTGACCCGGCTGGCGGAACGCGGGCCCGACTCCGGCGTACACGTCCTATGGGTGGCCACCGACATCCAGGCCCTCCCGGCCGCCTGCCGCGACTTCATGGTGGTGGACGGCGACCACGGGACCACCACCGGCCAGGTGCGCCTGGGCCGCCACACGTATCCGGTCAGCTGTGAAAGCGTGGACGCGGAGCTCGCCGCCCAGCTGGCCCGGATGCTGGCCCCCGTGGTGGATGTGGGCAAGCCTGTCAACGACGACTCCGACCTGCCCCGTGCAGTGTCCTACGCGACGCTGATCGGCAAGGATTTCCTGGACAACCCGCAGTCGGTGGCCGAGCGCTGGACGGAAAACAACTCCGTGCATGCCACCGCCGTGGCGAACCGCAAGGACAACGGCACGCTCCGGGCCCTGGTGGGGTCCAAGGGCATCGAGCCGCTGTACCTGGACCTGAAGAACGAGGGGCCGCACGCGTTGGTGGGCGGCACCACCGGCGCCGGCAAGTCCGAGTTCCTGCAGTCCTGGGTCATGGGCATGGCCGCCGCCTACAGCCCGGACCGGGTCAGCTTCCTGTTCGTGGATTACAAGGGCGGCGCCGCATTCGCGGACTGCATCAACCTGCCGCACACCGTCGGGCTTGTCACCGACCTGTCTCCGCACCTGGTCCGCCGGGCCCTGACGTCGCTGCGCGCGGAGCTGCACTACCGTGAGCAGCTGCTGAACCGGAAGAAGGCCAAGGACCTGCTGGCCCTGCAGCGCGAAGCAGACCCCGAAGCCCCGCCGTACCTGATCATCATCGTGGACGAGTTCGCCGCCCTCGCCAACGATGTTCCGGAGTTCGTGGACGGCGTGGTGGACGTGGCCGCCCGCGGCCGCTCCCTGGGCCTGCACCTGATCCTTGCAACCCAGCGGCCGGCCGGCGTCATCAAGGACAACCTGCGCGCCAACACCAACCTCCGCGTGGCCCTTCGCATGGCCGATGAGGATGACGCTACGGACATCCTCGGCGTCCCGGACGCCGCCTACTTCGACCCCGCCATCCCGGGCCGCGGCGCCGCCAAGACCGGGCCGGGCCGCATCCAGGGGTTCCAGACCGGCTATGCCGGCGGCTGGACCACCGACAAGCCGCAGCGGCCCCAGATCGACATCGTGGAAATGGCCTTCGGCTCAGGTCCCAGCTGGGAAGCGCCGGCCCCTGACAAGCCTGTTGTCCAGGAACCGGCGGGACCCAACGACATCGCCAGGATGACCTCCACCATCGTCCACGCAGCGGACACCCTGGCCATCCAGCCGCCCCGCAGGCCATGGCTGGACGAACTGGCCAAGACCTACGATTTCTCCAAGCTGCCCAACCCGCGCACCGACGAACAGCTCCTGCTCGGCGTGGCCGACGACCCCGCGCACCAGGACCAGCCCACCGTGTTCTACGAACCGGACCGGGACGGCAACATGGCCATCTACGGAACGGGCGGTTCCGGCAAGTCCGCAGCCCTGCGCGGCATTGCCATTGCCGCCGCGGTCACCCCGCGCGGGGGCCCCGTCCACGTGTACGGCATCGACTGCGGCTCCTCCGGACTGAGGATGCTGGAAGAGCTTCCGCACGTGGGTGAGATCATCAACGGCGACGACGTGGAACGCGTTGGGCGGCTCCTGCGCCTCCTGCGGGACATCGCCGAGCTGCGGTCCGCACAGTTCGCTGAGGTGCGGGCATCCACCATCGTGGAGTACCGGAAGCTGGCCAACCGGCCGGACGAGAAGCGGATCTTCGTACTGGTGGACGGCATGTCAGCATTCCGCGAAGCCTACGAGCACAGCAAGCTTTCCGGGCTCTGGGACATTTTCCTGCAACTTGCCACCGACGGCCGCACCCTCGGCATCCACCTGGTGGTGACGGGGGACCGGCCCAACGCCGTCCCCGCATCGCTGCTCGCCTCCATCCAGCGGCGGCTGGTGCTGCGGCTCTCCAACGAGGACGACTACATCTCCATGGACGTACCCAGGGATGTCCTCACCGCAACGTCGCCCCCGGGCCGCGGCCTGCTGGACGGGCTCGAAGTGCAGCTGGCCGTCCTGGGCGGCAACTCCAACCTGGCCCTGCAGGCCCGGGAAGTCCATAAGCTCAGCGAGGCGATGCTGCGCCAGGGCCTCGGTACCGCACCCGGGATCGAGCGGCTGCCCGAGCAGGTGGACCTGGATGTCCTGCCCGCGGGCAGCCCGGACCTGCCGGTGGTCGGCGTGGACGACGAGTCCCTGCAGCCCGCGGAGATCATGGCCCGCGGCCCGCTGCTGCTGGCAGGCCCCCCGGGCGCCGGCCGGACCGTGGCCCTGGTGACCCTGGCCTACGCCCTGCGCCGGTCAAACCCCGCTACCGAGCTGATCTACCTCGGATCCCGCCGGTCCGCCGTCGCCTCCCTCCCCATCTGGAACCGCTCCGTGGTGGGACCGGACGACCTCGCCGAGGTTGTGGAGGACCTGGTGGAGCATTCCACCGGGAATCCCGGGGCTGTGGCGTTCTTCATCGAAGGCCTGACCGAATTCACGGACACCCTCGCCGAATCAGGGATGGCACAGCTGGTCACCGCGTCACTGAAGGCGGACCAGTGGGTGGTGGGAGAGTCCGAGACCTCCACCTGGTCCAGCGCCTGGCAGCTTGCCCAGCCTTTCAAATCCGGGCGCCGGGGCCTGCTGCTCAACCCGGGCGACATCGAAGGCGACAGCCTGCTCAACACCTCGCTGGGCCGGGTCAGCCCCGACTTCATCCCGGGCCGCGGGTACGTGGTGGGCCGCGGCAAGGCCCGGAAGATCCAGGTGGCGCTGCCGCCCGAAAACCGGGACTGAGCAGGACCAACGACGGCGGGGCTGCTGCTGCGGCGGATTTGCGGCCCCGCCCGGCGCTGTAGAAGACTACCGGGGACACCAGAAAGCCGCGGTGGGGGGCTGCGCGCATCGAAAGGTAGCAATGACCCCGTCCGCTCCGATCCTCCGTGCCGTCCCGACGACGGCTTCAGCAGCTGCCCTGGCCCTGGCTCTTGGCTTCTTCCCGGCCGGGCCCGCGCTCGCCGCCGCCACCGCACCCTCGCCGACTCCGGCGTCGGAAACCCAGGCCCCATCTGACTGCGGGCTGGTCTGCGTACCCATCCTCGCCAGCAGCCCCGACGCCGGCCAGACCGGGCGTCCGCGGAAGTCCAGGGACCCGGTCCCGCCGCCGAGCCAGCCGGCACCTCCCGCCGGAGCGCCTGCACCGACGGCCCAGTCCGGCCAGCCCCAACCCGCACAGCCCGACGTCCCGGCCCCGGACCCCGCACAGCTTCCTGCAACGGCGGCGCCGGACCCGGAGGTGGCCGCTCCCACGGAATCGCCGTCAGCCACAGCGGGCTACCGCCCACCCACCGGCCCCTCGAGCGGGCAGGACTGGAACAGCCCCGTCACCCGCTCCAGCGGGCCCACCCAGATGGCTGCCGTGGCACCTGCCGGCGGTGAGGGCCCGGGCGGCCCGGCCCTCGGGCCCATCGCCCTGGGCACGCTGCTGGTGGGCACTTCCGCCGGTGCCTTCGCCGTGTGGAACCGGAACCGGAACCGGCTCCGCTCGCACTGAGCGGTCCATCCGGCCAAACGGGCGGGTGCCACGCCGTGCTGTCCCCTGGCTGTCCGGGGTGTAGGGCAAGATAGGTCTGTGAGCACAGGACCAGGACCCGCAGAACAGACCGCCACCCGGACCACGGCACCGCACCAGCCCGAAGCGGTACCCACCGAAGCCATCCGCGAGGAGTACGAAAACCTTGCTGACCTGGTCCGGAAGTACCGGTTTGCGTACTACCAGGAGGACGCGCCCCTGGTATCGGACGCCGAGTTCGATTCGCTCTTCCGCCGCCTTGAGGAGATTGAGGCGCTGCACCCCGAGCTTGTCGCCAACGATTCACCCACCCAGGAAGTGGGCGGGGAGGTCTCCGCCGCCTTCGCGCCGGTGCAACACCTGCAGCGCATGTACAGCCTGGAGGACGTCTTCTCGCTGGAGGAGCTCGAGGCCTGGCTCAACCGGGCCGAGGCCAGCATCGAAAGAATTGGCGACGGCGGCGCAAAGGCCGCCTGGCTGACCGAACTGAAGATCGATGGCCTGGCAGTCAACCTCCTGTACCGCGACGGCAAGCTGGTGCGCGCTGCCACCCGCGGCGACGGCACCACCGGCGAAGACATCACCCACAACCTGCTCACCATCAAGGAAATCCCGCAGGAACTGCACGGGACCGGCTTTCCCGCGGAAATGGAGGTGCGCGGCGAAGTCTTCATCCCGTCCAAGGCGTTCGCCGAGTTCAATGAGGCCCTGATCGAAGCCGGCAAGGCGCCGCTGGCCAACCCCCGCAACGCCGCGGCCGGTTCGCTGCGGCAAAAGGACCCGGCGGAGACGGCCAAGCGGCCGTTGAAGATGTTCGTCCACGGCATCGGCGCCCGCGAGGGCCTTGCCGCCGGCAGCCAGTCGGAAACCTACGGACTGCTTAAGGAATGGGGCCTGCCGGTCAGCCCCTACTTCGAGGTGCTGGCCGCCCGGGACGACGTCCTGGCCTTCATCAAGCGGTACGGGGACCAGCGCCACAAACTGCTCCACGAAATCGACGGCATCGTCATCAAGGTCGATGATTTCGCCACCCAGCGGGCCCTCGGAAACACCACCCGCGTTCCGCGCTGGGCCGTGGCGTACAAATACCCGCCGGAGGAAGTCCACACCAAACTGCTGGATATCCAGGTCAACGTGGGCCGCACCGGCCGGGTCACGCCCTACGGTGTCATGGAGCCGGTCAAGGTTGCCGGATCCACCGTGGAAATGGCCACCCTGCACAACCAGGACGTGGTCAAGGCCAAGGGCGTCAAGATCGGCGACATTGTCGTCCTGCGCAAGGCAGGGGACGTCATCCCCGAAATCGTGGGCCCGGTCCTGAACCTCCGGGACCAGCAGGACCCGCCGGTGCGCGACTTCGTGATGCCCACCGAGTGCCCGTCCTGCGGTACCCCGCTGGCACCTGCCAAGGAGGGGGACGTGGACGTCCGCTGCCCCAACGCCAGGTCCTGCCCGTCCCAGCTGCGGGAGCGGGTGTTCCACGTGGCCGGCCGTGGGGCCTTCGATATCGAGGCCCTCGGTTGGGAAGCGGCCATCGCGCTGACCCAGCCTGCCGAACCGGACACCCCTCCGCTCACCTCCGAAGCACGGCTGTTCGACCTCACCCCCGAAGACCTGGCCGGCGTCCGGATCCGGCGTGAGAAAAAGGCCAAGGGCGTCCCCACCGGCGAATATGAACTGGTGCCGTACTTCTTCAGCAAGGGCACGGCCAAGTCGCCATCCAAGCCAACCGCGAACACCCAGAAACTGTTCAAGGAACTGGAAAAGGCCAAGACCCAGCCCCTTTGGCGGGTTTTGGTGGCGCTGTCCATCCGGCACGTTGGTCCCCGCGCATCACGGGCCCTGGCACAGGCGTTCGGCAGCATGGACCGCATCCGCGCCGCGTCCGAGGAGGAACTCGCGCACGTGGACGGCGTCGGCCCCACCATCGCCGCCGCGCTGAAGGAGTGGTTCGCCGAGGACTGGCACGTCGAGATCATCGACCGCTGGGCCGCCGCAGGTGTACGCATGGAAGACGAACGCGACGAGTCCATGCCGCGCACCCTGGAGGGGCTGACCGTGGTGGTCACCGGTTCCCTGCCCAACTTCAGCCGTGACGAGGCCAAGGAAGCCATCCTGCTCCGCGGCGGCAAGGCAGCCGGCTCGGTCTCCAGGAACACCAGCTATGTGGTGGCCGGCGAAAGCGCCGGCAGCAAGCTGGACAAGGCAGAGCAACTGGGCATCCGCGTCCTGGACGAGGACGGGTTCCGGCAACTGCTCGACGGCGGCCCGGCAGCCTTGGGGGACTCGGCGGACGAAGACGTGACCGAGGAAGAGGCAATGGAAGTAGTGACTGGGGAGGACGCATGACGTCTGCAACGGAACTGCTGGAGGTGGCCAAACAGGCCGCCGCGGCAGGCGCAAAGGTCCTGTCCGGCCGTGACGGCAGCGCCCTGGACGCAAGCAACAAGGGAGCGGCCGGGGACTGGGTCACCGCCTTCGACCTGGCCGCGGAAAACGCCGTGCGCCGCGTCATCACCGCCGCCCGCCCCGGCGACAGCATCACCGGCGAGGAACAGGGAACCACCCGCTCCGCCCACCCCACCGGTTACCGCTGGTCCATCGACCCCCTGGACGGCACCACCAACTTCATCCGCAACATCGTCTACTACGCCACCTCGGTGGCTGTCGCCGATGCCGGCGGCGCCTGGCTGGCGGGCGTCGTCAACGCCCCCGCCCTGGGCCGGGTGTACTACGCTGCCCGCGGCCAGGGTGCGTGGCTTGAGGAACGCGGCACAGTCACCAGGCTCGATGGACCGGTACCGGGCCGTGCCGGGCAGATCCTGGCCACAGGGTTCAGCTACGAGCCCGAAATCCGCGCCCAACAGGCGGCTGCCTTCGGCACGTTGATGGACGGCTTTGCCGATGTCCGCCGGCTTGGTTCCGCCGCCCTGGACCTGTGCATGGTGGCCGACGGAACCCACGATGCCTACGGTGAGCGGGGGCTGAACGAGCATGACTTTTCAGCCGGTGCCCTGATCGCGGAGGAGGCCGGCTGCTGGGTGCGCAGGCCGCGGCTCACCAGCCCGCTCGACGGCGGACCAACGGACGACGAGCGCCTGGACGCCTGGACCTGCGCGGCCGGGTTGGAGCTGTCAGGGAAGTTTCCGCTTTGAGCGGGCCGCCCTGGATGGGCACTGGGCGGCCTCATCGAAGGAGCGGGGTGTCCGTTCTGATAGTTCTGTCACGGAAAGTGCCTTCCTGCCGTCCAGTGGGCGGGGCCGCCACTAGCATTGACGGGTGCAGCCGCAGATAACCATCCGTCCCGCCGTCGAGGCCGACTTCGCCGCCATTGCCCGCATCACCGGGGCTTCGTATCTTTCGGCAGGCTACTTCGACGACGCCGCGCACCCCTACATGGTCAAGATCATGGATGTGGCAGAGCGCGCGGAGCAGGCAACCATCTGGGTGGCGGAGCGCGAGGGAGCTGTCATCGGTTCCGTCACGCTGGCGCTGGCGGGGGAGCCGTACGCGGATATCGCCCTGCAGGATGAGCTGGAATTCCGGATGCTGGTGGTGGACCCCGCCGTCCAGCGCAGCGGGGCCGGCAAAGCCATGGTGGAGGCCATCATCGGCCATGCCAGGACCCTCCCCGGCATCCGTGCGGTGGCCCTCACCACCGGCCAAACCTGGGAGAGCGCGCACGGGCTCTACCGCAAGACCGGCTTCCAGCGGGTGCCTGCACGGGACTGGCTGGTCCCCGGAACCGACATAAAACTGCTGGTTTACCGGCGCGACCTGTAGCAGCCCTACAGTGGTGGCGACCCATTCCAGCTTTGAAAGGCCCACCATGCGCAAAACCTTCGGCAGCGGATCCGTCTGGGAACAGACCCTCGGCTATTCCCGCGCCGTCCAGGTGGACAACACCCTCTACATCTCTGCCACCGCTGCGAGCGGCGACGACGGAGTGGTGGGGGATGACTTCTACACCCAAACCCAGTACATCCTGCAGAAACTCGGCAAGGTCCTGGCCGACGCCGGCTTCGGCTACGGGGACGTGGTGCAGTCCAAGCTGTACCTGACGGACATCAGCAAATGGGAAGAGGCCGGCCGGGCCCACGGCGAAGTGTTCGGTGAGATCCGCCCCACCCTCTCCCTGGTGCACGTGCTCCCGTTCCTTGACCCAAAGATGCTCGTCGAGATCGAACTGGTCGCGCAGAAAAGCGCGTAGTTTCTCCGGCCCTACCGTGCCGGCAGGCCGTAGCGGTGCTCCGGCCTGCCCGTGGTGCCGTAGCGGAGCTGGATGTCCACCGCCCCGTCGTCCGCCAGCGAGGACAGGTACCGCTGGGCGGTGGCGCGGGAAACGCCCACCCGGGCGGCCACCTCGGCGGCGGAGTACTGCTCGCCGGGGGCCAGCGATTCCAGCACCGCGGCCTCCGTTGCGGAACGTGGTTTCGACGACGGCGTGACATCCCCCGGAATCAGCGCACGTTTGGCGCGCTCCACGCCGTCCTGGTCCAGTGCCCCGGGCTGGCCCAGGAGGCGCCGGTACCTGGCATAGGAGCGCAGCTGCTGCGACAGTGACTCCGCCGTGAAGGGCTTGAGCAGGTAGCCCAGGGCGCCGCGGCGGAACGCCACCCGGACCGACGCGGTGTCGGAGGCGGCGCTGAGGATGATCGTGTCCACATCCAGCTGCTGCAGCAGGTCCAGCCCGGAGGCATCCGGCAGGTACACATCCAGGAGTACCAAATCCGGCCGCAGGCTGTGGATGGCCTGCAAGGCCAGCGACGCCGTACCGACGGGCGCCAGGGCCAGGAAGCCGGCCACCGAATCCACGTAGGCGGCGTGCAGCTTCGCCACGTGGAAGTCGTCGTCCACGATCAGGACCCGAAAATCGTCAGCCATTCTTTTCCTTTCCGGCTTCCCCCGTGGTCTTTGCGGCGGCGCTTCCCGCCGTCGTATGCGGAAGGGTGGCCATGAACACGGCACCCGGCCCACCCGTGGCCCCGCGGTCCAGCACCTTCACATCGCCGCCGCGGCGCCGCGCCAGCTGGCGGGCCAGCGCCAGGCCGAAACCCTGGCCGCCGCCGGCGCGGACCGGGCCGGCGGCGGTGGTGAAACCTTCGGCGAACACGCGTTCCGTGTCCGTGCCTTCCGCCAGCCCGTCACCCGAGTCCGCCACCACGACGTGCAGCGTGCCGCCGTCGTCGCCCGGTTCATCCAGCACCTCCAGCTCAACCCAGCGGTCCGTGGACAACCCCGCCACAGCGGCGTTGACGGCGTTGTCGATCAGGTTTCCCAGCACCGTGGTCACATCCTGGGCCTCCGTCACCTGCCCGCGGACCAGGGTCTCCGGGCCGATGCGCAGTGCGACGCCCCGTTCGTCTGCCTCCACGCCCTTGGCACCCACGAATGCCTGCAGGTAAGGGTCCTGCAGCAGCTCGGCCTGGTCCACCGGGAACTTCAGCGGTCCGGTGGCGGCCAGCCCCGCAAGGTAGTCGCGGGCTTCCTGGTGCTGACCGATGCCCAGGAAACCGGCAAGGGTGTGCAGCTGGTTGGCGAACTCGTGCCGCTGGGCGCGCAGGGCGGTGGACATGGTGCCGACGGCATCGAGTTGCCGCGTAAGCTCCTGCAGTTCCGTCCGGTCACGCAGCATGACCACCCAGCCCAGGTCCTCCCTGCGGTGCAGGGCCTTGCGCGCATTCACCACCAGCACCCGGCCGCCGGCCACCAGTTCGAGGGCGTCCTGGGTTGATCCGCCGCTACCCACCGCCGGACCTGCAACACCGATTCCGGTGCGCGTGAGGGACTTCAGCTGTTCCGGGACGGGGGCATCCTCCCACCGGGACCCCGACAGGTCGGGCAATCCAAGCAGCCGCTGCGCTGCGGCGTTGAACACGCTGACCCGGCCGTCGGCACTGACGCCGATCACGCCGTCGTCCACGCCCTGCAGCACCGCCACCTGGTCGTGGACCAGCGTGCTGATCTCCTCCGGTTCCAGGCCCAGGGTGAGGCGCTGCAGGCGGCGGCGCAGCAGGAAGGACCCCAGTACCCCGGCCAGCAGGGCGCCGGCGGCGGTCAGGGCCACCGGGCCGATGTCGCGGCTCACGCTCTGTGCCACCGTTTCCATGGAGTAGCCGACGCTCACCTCACCCACCACCGTGCTGGTGCCCGGCGCGTACACCGGAACCTTCGCGCCGGCCGACGGGCCAAGCGTTCCGGTGTTACGGGTAGTGATCTCCTGCCCGGACAATGCTTCGGACGGGTCGGTGCTCACCTTTTCGCCCAGCCGCTGCGGATCCGGGTGGGCCAGCCTGATCCCCGTTTCGTCGGTTATCACCACGAACAGCGCCCCGGTCCGGGTCCGCGCTGCCTCCGCGGACGCCTGCAGCGGGCCGGCCAGGAGCTCGGCCGGCGGGGGAGTGCCGGGCTGGTCGCTGATGGCCAGCACATCTGCGCGGACCTCCGGATCGGAGGCGACGGTCCGTGCCAACGTCAGTGCCTGGTTCTCCGCGTCGCTGCCCACCCGGTCGTAGGTCAGCCAGGCGTGAACGGCGGTGCTCAGCAGCACGACCAGCAGCACCACGGCCAGTTGGAGCAGCAGCGTCTGGGTGGAAAACCGCAGCGGCTGCCGGGGCACGGAACGCTGCATTCATCCTCCTTGACGGGTGGCAGGGGCCACGGTTCCGGCGCGGTGGCGCCGTGAGCACAATGAGCAAAATGCTCCCAATAAGCAGTATGCCAATCAATTGAGCCAAAGGCACTGCCGTGACGGACGCCACCCTACAGTCTGTAGCACGCGTCACACCGCTGTGCCGCTGTTCACAAGAAGGAGCCGGCTGTGCTGGTAATACTTGGATTCGCCATGATCGCGGTTTTCATGGTGCTGATCATGACGAAGAAGTTGACGCCAGTGCTGGCGTTGATCATTGTCCCCACCGTTTTTGGCCTCTTTGCCGGCGCCGGCCTGGGCATCGGCGACATGGTCATGGACTCCATGAAGTCCATGACTTCCACCGCGGCCCTGCTGATGTTCGCCATCATCTACTTCGGCCTGATGATCGACGTCGGACTCTTTGACCCGCTGGTGAAGTTCATCCTCCGCAAGCTGGGCAACGACCCCGCCAAGGTGGTCCTGGGCACCGCCATCCTCGCGGCCGCCGTGTCGCTGGACGGTGACGGGTCCACCACCTTCATCCTCACCACCGCCGCCATGCTGCCGGTCTACCTGCGCCTGAAGATGAGCCCCGTGGTCCTCACCTGCGTAGCCGGCCTGGCCAACGGCACCATGAACATCCTGCCGTGGGGTGGTCCCACCGCCCGCGCCGCCACCGCCCTGAAGATCGATGTCAACGACGTCTTCGTCCCCATGATCCCGTCCTTGGTGGCCGGCCTGGTCGTGGTATTCGCCTTCGCCTGGCTCCTGGGACTTCAGGAACGCAACCGCCTCCGTGCCACCGCTCCGGAAATCTGGGGAACGCCGTCTACGGCAGAGCCCTTCACGGCGGACGGGTTCGACGGCGGCACCACCGCCGGCGGTTCGCGCACCGGCGTGTCCGGCGCCGGCCGTGGCCGCAAGGGCGGCAACCCCGGCGGAGCAGCCCCCGCCGTCGGCGTCTCGCCGGCAGGATCCTCCGTGGCCGTGCTGGAGCGCACCGACACCCTCCTTGAGGACAGCAGCGCCGGACTCACCGACACCGCGCTCGATCCCAACCGCAGCACCCTGCGCCCCAAGCTGTTCTGGTTCAACCTGGCCCTGACCGTCGCCGTCATGGTGGTGCTCGTCGCCAACGTCATCCCGCTGCCGTTTGTGTTTATGGTGGGCGCCGCGATCGCCTTGCTGGTCAACTTCCCCAAGGTCAAGGACCAGGGCGCCCAGCTCATTGCGCACGCACCCTCCATCGTCGCCGTGGTCAGCATGGTCATGGCCGCCGCCGTCCTCACCGGCGTCCTCAAGGGCACCGGCATGGTGGAAGCCATGTCCGCCTGGCTGGTCCAGATCATCCCCACCTCCATGGGCCCGTTCATGGCCGTCATCACGGGCGTGCTCAGCATCCCCATGACGTTCTTCATGAGCAATGACGCCTTCTACTTCGGCGTCCTTCCGGTCCTGAGCGAAACCGCGGCGCACTACGGAGTCGGCGCCGCCGACATGGCCCGCGCCTCCATCACCGGCCAGCCCTTCCACCTGCAGAGCCCGCTGGTTCCGGCCATCCTGCTGCTGGTCTCGCTGGCCAAGGTGGACCTGGGCGACCACCACAAGAAGGTCCTGTGGCGCACCGCCGTTATCTCCCTGGTAATGCTCGGCGTCGGGATGCTGACTGGAGCCATCGGTATCGGTTAGTCTGTAGCTGCCCGCGCTCCCTGTCCCCGAGGCAGGAGCGGGCTTCGAAGGTGCCCGTCTGACGCCCGCTGGGGGATGTCAGACGGGCATCTGCGTTTGGCGCACTAGACTGGATCGGAAAACAATTCGAACTTTGCAGGGGAGATCCATGGCTGCGATCAACCGTGACGACGTCGCGCACCTCGCGCGGCTCGCTCACATCGAGATGAGTGCCGAAGAGCTGGACAGGATGGCCGGCGAACTGGCCGTCATCGTGGATTCGGTCAAGTCCGTCAGCGAGGCCGCAGGGGACGACGTTCCGGCCACCTCGCACCCCATTCCGCTCACCAACGTGTTCCGCGACGACGTTGTGGGCCACACCTTCACGGCTGAACAGGCACTCTCTGGCGCCCCGGACTCCGATGACAACCGTTTCAAGGTTCCGGCAATCCTGGATGAGGCATAGACATGACTGACAAGAACACCAGCGCCGACACCCTGATCAGGCTTTCCGCCGCGCAGCTTGCCGAGAAACTCCACGCCGGCGAAGTCACCGCCGTCGAAGCCACCCAGGCCTACCTGGACCGCATCGCCGCCGTTGACGGCCAGGTCAACGCCTTCCTGCACGTCAACGCCGAAGAAGCGCTCGCCGTCGCCGCCGAGGTGGACGCCATCCGCGCCGCCGGCGGGGCGGAAGCCGAAGCACTGCACTACCTGGCGGGCGTTCCCATCGCCGTCAAGGACCTGATCGTCACCATCGGGCAGCCCACCACGGCCGGCTCCAAGATCCTCGAGGGCTGGCACAGCCCGTACGACGCCACTGTCGTCGAGCGGCTGCGTGCCGCGAAGATGCCCATCCTGGGCAAGACCAACCTGGACGAGTTCGCCATGGGCTCGTCCACGGAGCACTCCGCGTACGGTCCCACCCGCAACCCCTGGGACCTGGACCGGATCCCCGGCGGCTCCGGCGGTGGCTCCGCTGCCGCCGTCGCTGCTTTCGAGGCGCCCCTGGCCCTGGGCACGGACACCGGCGGCTCCATCCGCCAGCCCGGCGCCGTCACCGGAACCGTGGGCGTGAAGCCCACCTACGGCAGCGTCTCCCGCTACGGCGCCATCGCCATGGCATCCTCCCTGGACCAGATCGGCCCGGTCACCCGCACCGTCCTGGACTCCGCGCTCCTGCACCAGGTCATCGGCGGCCACGATCCCCGCGACTCCACCTCGCTGCCGGAACCGTTGGCTGACCTTGTTGCCGCGGCCAAGACCGGCAACGTCGAGGGGCTGCGGATCGGCATCATCAAGGAGCTGCACGGCGAGGGCTACCAGGCCGGGGTCGAGAACCGTTTCAACGATGCCCTGGAGCTGCTCAAAGAAGCCGGCGCCGAGATCGTGGAGGTCTCCTGCCCCAACTTCCAGTACGCCCTGGGCGCCTACTACCTGATCATGCCGTCCGAGGCATCCTCCAACCTGGCCAAGTTCGACGGCGTCCGGTACGGCCTGCGCGTCCTCCCCGTAGACGGCCCCATGACCATCGAACGCGTCATGGGTGCCACCCGTGCAGCCGGGTTCGGCGACGAAGTCAAGCGCCGCATCATCCTGGGCACCTACGCCCTGTCCGCGGGCTACTACGACGCCTACTACGGCTCCGCCCAGAAGGTCCGCACCCTGGTGCAGCGGGACTTCGAGGCCGCCTTCGCCGAGGCTGACGTCCTGATCTCGCCCACCGCCCCCACCACGGCGTTCCCGCTCGGCGAAAAACTGGACGATCCGCTGGCCATGTACCTCAACGACGTCGCCACCATCCCCGCGAACCTCGCGGGCGTCCCCGGCCTGTCGCTGCCAGGCGGCCTGGCGGACGAGGACGGGCTGCCCGTCGGTATCCAGCTGCTGGCCCCCGCGCGCGAAGACGCCCGTTTGTACCGGGTGGGCGCGGTCCTTGAATCGCTGCTCGAGGCGAAATGGGGCGGCCCGCTGCTGGCACAGGCTCCCGACCTTGCCGCCGCCGCTGCCGGAACCCTCGAAACCCAGGAGGCAAAATAATGAGCACTGACCACATCCTGAGCTTCGAAGAGGCCATGGAGAAGTACGATCCCGTCCTGGGGTTCGAGGTCCACGTGGAGCTGAACACCAAGACCAAGATGTTCTCCTCCGCGCCGAACGTCTTCGGCGACGAGCCCAACACCAATGTCAACGAGGTGGACCTGGGCATGCCCGGCGTCCTGCCCGTGGTCAACAAGACGGCCATCGAGTCCTCCATCAAGATCGGCCTGGCGCTGAACTGCAAGATCGCCGAGTCCTGCCGCTTCGCCCGGAAGCAGTACTTCTACCCGGACACCCCCAAGAACTTCCAGACGTCCCAGTACGACGAGCCGATTGCGTACGACGGCTACCTCGATGTTGAACTCGAGGACGGCACCGTGTTCCGCGTGGAGATCGAGCGCGCACACATGGAGGAGGATGCCGGGAAGCTGACCCACATGGGCGGTGCCACGGGCCGAATCCAGGGCGCAGACTTCTCGCTGGTGGACTACAACCGTGCGGGTGTGCCGCTGGTGGAAATCGTCACCAAGCCCATCGAGGGAGCCGGGTCCCGCGCACCGGAACTGGCCAAGGCCTACGTCGCGGCCGTCCGGGAGATCGTGAAGAACCTGGGCGTGTCCGACGCGAAGATGGAACGTGGCAACGTCCGCTGCGATGCCAACGTTTCGCTGCGCCCGCACGGCCGTGAGCGGTTCGGCATCCGGTCCGAGACCAAGAACGTGAACTCGCTGCGCGCCGTGGAACACGCCGTCCGCTACGAGATCCAGCGCCACGCCGCTGTCCTGGACTCGGGTGAACCGGTGATCCAGGAGACCCGCCACTGGCACGAGGACACCCGCACCACCACGTCCGGCCGCGCCAAGTCCGACGCCGACGACTACCGCTACTTCCCGGAACCGGACCTGGTTCCCGTGGTGGCATCCCGTGAATGGGTGGAGGAACTGCGCGCCACCCTGCCCGAGCCGCCCGCCGAGCGCCGCAAGCGCCTCAAGGCCGACTGGGGCTACTCCGACCTCGAATTCCGGGACGTGGTGAACGCCGGCGTCCTGGACGAGATCGAGGAAACCATCGCCGCCGGCGCCACGGCTTCCGTGGCCCGCAAGTGGTGGATGGGTGAGATCGTGGGCCGCGCCAAGGCCGCCGACGTGGACCCCGGCCAGCTGGGCGTTGAGGCTGCCACGGTGGTGGAGCTGAGCCGCATGGTTGAGGCGGGCAAGATCAACAACAAGATGGCCTCCCAGGTGCTGGACGGCGTGCTCGCCGGTGAAGGCACCCCGGAGGAGATCGTGGAGAAGCGCGGCCTGGCCGTCGTGTCCGACGACGGGCCCCTCCTCGAAGCCATCGACGCCGCACTGGCCGCGCAGCCCGACGTCGCGGACAAGATCCGCGGCGGCAAGGTGCAGGCCATCGGCGCGATCGTTGGCGGGGTCATGAAGGCCACCCGCGGCCAGGCCGACGCGGGCCGCGTCCGGGAACTCATCCTGGAGAAACTGGGCGTCACCGTCTAGTACCCGCACACCCAACTGGGTCGCAGTTGATGTCGTTTTGGGCGCCCATAACGACATTGACTGCGGCCCAGTTGGGCTTTAAGTACTCAGGTGCCGCCGGCCGCAAAGTACCCGTGGCCGCGCCGGCGTGGCGGACTTACACTGGAGCCCACAGGGCGCCGGTGCCCTGGCTGCGTGCGGGAGGAACAACCATGGTCCGGGAACCTGTGAGGATGCGCAAGGCGGTGCTGGCCGGTGCCGTAGCCGTGGCACTCACCGGGACGGGAGCCGCCCTCGCCTGGTCGGCAAGCGGGACGCCAACGCCGTCCCCCTCCCAGGCCGCGCCGAACCCCTCGCAGACCGCACCGGGCCAGCAGAAGGCACCCGGACAGCAGAAAGCGCCAGGCCAGCAGAAGGCACCCGGGCAACAAAAGTCCCAGCGCGCCCAGCCGCTGCATGGAGAGGGTGTGGTCAAGCAGCCCGACGGAACCTTCCAAACCGTCCTCGAACAGCGCGGAACCGTGGAGTCCGTCAGCGACTCCGCCATCACCGTCAAGAGCGAGGACGGCTTCACGCAGTCCTACACTGTCAACGCGGACACCAGGATCACCAAACTTCCAGCGTCCGGCGACGGTGCCAGCCGTAAGCCGGCAGACGGAACGCCAGCGGACATCGCCGCCGGCGACACCGTGCGGGTAGCCGGCGTAAAGGACGGGGACAAGGCCACCGCCAAGCGGATCGTTGACGGTGCCGGCGACGGCCCCGGCTTGGGGTTGGGACGCGGGCATGGCATGGGCCACAAGATGGGCGCCGGAGACGATCAGGATGGCGAAGGGGCGTAGCGGCGCCGGTCCGGCCACCCGGCAGAGCGCCCGCGGCACGCTGCCTACCCCTGCTGCACCAGTCCTGCCATGATGTCCTCCAGGGCCTCGCAGACCATCACCACGGCCCGACGCTTCAGGTTCTCAGGCCTGGCCAGCAGGTCGATCCTGCGCCGGGTGCTGATGCCCTCCAGCGGCCGCAGCACGATGTCCGGGTTCAGGACCGGGCCCGCCGTGTACCGGGGCAGCAGCCCCACCACGCCCCCGGCAGCCACCAGCGCCGCCACCGTGGAGTAGTCGTTGATGCGGTGGATGATGTTCGGCTCCCGGCTGGAGACGGCAGCGACGGCGGACAGGACATCGGCGGGGGAGTAGCCGGGGTGGCTGGTCACCCAGGCCTCGCCGCCGACGTCGTCCGCCGTGACTTTCTCCTGTCGGGCCAACCGGTGGCCTGCGGGCAGCGCCACGTCCAGCGGCTCATGCGCCAAGGGGATCACGGCAACCCGTTCCGCCGGCCAGCGCGGGCTGTGGTCCATCCGGTGTGCGAGCACCAGGTCATACCGGGCGGTGAGGGCGGGGAAGTCCTGCTGGGCAACGTCCTCGTCCGACAATTCAATGCGCGGGTGCTCCGGCCGGTCCAGCATGCGCGCCAGCGGCGCGAACAGGGCCTGCCCCGCGCTATGGAATCCACTGAGGGTCACCCTGCCGGCAGGGGAGCCGTGATAGGTGCCCAGCGCACCGCGGGCCTCGGCCATGGCGCTGACGACGGCGGCGCCCGCGTCCGCGAGCACCTGTCCCGCCTCTGTCAGCACCAGGTTGCGGCCCTCCTTGCGCGTCAGCGGAACCTCCACGGTGCGCTGCAGGTGCGCCAGTTGCTGCGACACGGCCGACGGGGTGACCATGAGCGTATCGGCCACCGCCTTCACGCTGCCCAAAGCGCCCAGCTCCCGCAGGATTTCCAGCTGATGAACCTCCATGCATCCACTCTAATCATTAGCAAACGCTACATCGTCGATTGAGAAGATCCCGGTTGTGCTAAAGCATCACCGGGGCTTCAATGGGGAGGTACCCCGCAGAGCGAACGCCAAGCAGTAAGGACGCCAATGAAGGCCCTGTATAAGGCCGGCCCGCACGCCGGCTTCGAGCTCGTCGACCGGCCCGAACCCGAAGCCGGCCCGGCCGACGTGAAGATCCGCGTCATGACCACCGGGATCTGCGGCACGGACCTCCACATCCAGTCCTGGGACGCCTGGGCGCAGGGGATCATCGAGGCGCCCCTGATTGCCGGCCACGAATTCTATGGCGAAGTGGTTGCAGTGGGCGAGGACGTCCGCGAAGTCAAAGTAGGTGACAGGGTGTCGGGCGAAGGCCACGTGGTCTGCGGCATCTGCCGGAACTGCCGGGCCGGGCGCCGCCAGATGTGCATCCACACGGTCAGCGTCGGCGTCCAGCGCGATGGTGCCTTCGCTGAGTACGTCGTCATCCCAGAAACCAACGTCTGGGTCCACCACGATCCCTCCGTCACGCCCGAACTCGGTGCCATCTTCGACCCCTTTGGAAACGCCGTCCACACCGCGCTCAGCTTTCCGCTGGTGGGGGAGGACGTGCTCATCACCGGCGCAGGCCCCATCGGGCTCATGGCCATCGCCGTGGCCCGGCACGCAGGGGCCCGCAAGATTGCCATCACGGACGTTTCCCGGCCGCGGCTGGACCTGGCCCGGCAGCTCGGGGCCGACCTTGCCATCGATGTCTCCACCACCCGGGTGCGCGATGCCCAGCGTGAGCTGGGCATGCGCGAAGGCTTCGACGTCGGAATGGAAATGTCCGGCCACCCCTCCGCCCTGCCTGAGATGATCGACAACATGAACCACGGCGGCCGGATCGCCATGCTGGGCCTGCCCAGCCAGGAGATCACCATCGACTGGGGCAAGGTGGTCACCCACATGCTCACGCTCAAAGGCATCTACGGCCGCGAGATGTACGAAACCTGGTACGCCATGAGCGCCATGCTCTCCTCCAACCCCGTGCTGCACGCCGGCATCTCTGCCGTGGTGACGGACACGCTGTCCGCCACGGACTGGGAAAAAGGCTTC
Organism: Pseudarthrobacter niigatensis; assembly: GCF_030812615.1. Classification (NCBI taxonomy): domain Bacteria; kingdom Bacillati; phylum Actinomycetota; class Actinomycetes; order Micrococcales; family Micrococcaceae; genus Pseudarthrobacter; species Pseudarthrobacter niigatensis. The sequence continues at coordinate 107,730 of NZ_JAUSTB010000006.1, forward strand.
GACATTGCCCGCAGCGGCGTGGGCGGCAAAGTTGTCCTCGACTGGACCCGACTGTAAGGAACCCCATGTTCACCTCCATCAAGGACCAGCTGCGCGAAGAGCTGGACGAGATCCGCACCGCCGGACTGTACAAGACCGAGCGCAGCATCAGCTCGCCGCAGTCCAGCCACATCACCGCCGGGCAGATTGGCGGCCCCGGAGCCGACGTGCTGAACTTCTGCGCCAACAACTACCTGGGCCTGGCTGACCACCCGGACATCATCCGCACGGCCAAGGCGGCCATGGATGAGCGCGGCTTCGGCATGGCAAGCGTCCGCTTCATCTGCGGCACCCAGGACCTGCACCTGCAGCTGGAAGCCAAGGTCTCCGCGTTCCTGGGCACCGAGGACACCATCCTGTTCTCCAGCTGCTTCGACGCCAACGGCGGCGTGTTTGAGTCCCTGCTCGGACCGGACGACGCCGTGATTTCCGACGCGCTCAACCACGCTTCCATCATTGACGGCATCCGCCTCTGCAAGGCCCGCCGCTACCGCTACGCCAACCAGGACATGGCCGAACTCGAGGCCCGCCTGCAGGAAGCACAGGATGCCCGGCGGACCCTGATCGTCACCGACGGCGTGTTCTCCATGGACGGCTACCTGGCCCCGCTTGAGGCCATCTGCGACCTCGCCGAAAAGTACGGCGCCATGGTCATGGTGGACGATTCCCACGCGGTGGGCTTCATGGGCGCCACCGGTGCGGGCACTCCCGAGCACGCCGGCGTCTCTGACCGGGTGGACATCTACACCGGCACCTTCGGCAAGGCTCTGGGCGGAGCGTCGGGCGGGTACGTCTCCGGACGCGGGGAGATCGTGGCCATGCTGCGCCAGAAGGCGCGGCCCTACCTGTTCTCCAATTCCCTGGCTCCCGCCATTGTTGCCGCGACCCTCAAGGCGCTTGACCTGGTGCAGAACTCGGCCGACCTTCGCCGCCGCCTGTTCGAAAACGCCGGGCTGTTCCGCCGCCGGATGACCGAGGAGGGCTTCGACCTGCTCCCCGGCGAGCACGCCATTGTCCCGGTCATGTTCGGCGACGCCGTCATGGCGGCCAAGGTGGCGGACCGGATGCTGCAGCACGGTGTCTTCGTCACGGCCTTCAGCTTCCCCGTGGTCCCCCGCGGTGCTGCAAGGATCCGGGTGCAGCTTTCAGCCGCACATTCAGCGGACGACGTCGAAGCGTGCGTGCGTGCCTTCGTCGCCAGCCGTGCCGAGGCGGCAGCCTGACAGGATTTCCCCTGAAACGCAGGGTCCCGGACGCGTGATCTCTGTCAGGATGGACCAATGGCAGCACACTACGATGTCCTGATTGTGGGCGGCGGCATCGCCGGCCTGTCCCTCGCGTCCGCGCTCGCCGGCCGCTGCAGCGTTGCACTGGTGGAGGCGGAGCAGGAGTTGGCGTACCACACGTCCTCCCGCTCCGCCCGCCAGCTGATTCCCAGCTACGGGCCGCCCGTGGTGCAGGAGCTCACCGTCCGGACCCTCGAACTGCTCGCGGCCCGCGACGCCGAAGCGCCGGAAGCGGTCCTGGCACCGCGCAGCTTCATGCTCGTGGGCTCGGCGGAGGATGTTGCCGCGGAGGCCAGCGGACATATGCAGCCCATTGGGGTGGACCGTGCCCTCGAGCTGTGTCCGGCCCTGAAGCCGGGAACCTTCGAAGCCGCCGGACTAGATACCGGCTCCTTTGGCTGCAATGCGCCCCTTCTGCTGGAGGACCACCGCAAGCGGGCTCTCGCCGCCGGAGCGGACATCATCACCGGCGCCCGCGTGCATTCGGCACAGCGACTGGGTTCAGGGTGGCAGGTGGGGGCTGGCGCCGAGGGCTTTGAAGCCGCGGTACTGGTCAATGCGGCAGGTGCCTGGGCCGATGAGCTGGCGGTGCTCAGCGGCGTCGAGAAGCTGGGCCTCCAGCCGTACCGGCGCACTGCGGCGATTGCCGCCGTCGACAATCCCTTGCCTGCTGCCACCCCCATGGTGGCAGCGGCGGACAACACTTTCTATTTCCGCCCCGACGGCCATGACGTGCTGATTTCCCCATCGGAGACGGTGCCCAGCGGGCCCGAGGACGCACGGCCCAATCCAGGTGATGTGGAGCGCCTGGTGGAGAAGCTCAACGCGTTCACCAGCCTGGGGATCACCGGAGTGCGCCGGGCCTGGACCGGCCTGCGCACCGAAGCCGCGGACGGGGTGCCCGTGGCCGGGTTCGACGCTGAAGCGGCCGGGTTCTACTGGCTCGCGGGCCAGGGCGGCTACGGATTCCAGACGTCGGCGGCGCTGGCGGAGTTCGCCGCCGGCCAGATCCTTGCGGGGCTGGGCTCTTCCGGCGGCGCCGTCCCTGCCGATGGGGCTGTGGACGGTCCGGAATCCCGGACAGCGCAGGCCCTGGCAGCCACGCGCTGGTCCGTCAGACGCTGAAGAATGATTTCATGAGCACCTTGATCACCAATATCGCCGAGCTGATGACGCAGGACCTGGAACACCGGGTCCTGAGGGACGCGGCGGTGGTGGTCGAGGGTGAACGGATTTCCTGGATCGGGGCGGCGGCCGATGCTCCGCCGGCGGATGAAGCCGTCGATGCCGGCGGCCGGGCCATGCTGCCAGGATGGGTGGACTCCCACAGCCACCTGCTGTTCGCCGGGGACCGCACCGCAGAATTCGAAGCCCGGATGGCTGGGGAGTCCTACGCTGCCGGTGGCATCGCCGTCACCATGAACGCCACGCGCGCCACGTCCGATTTCGATCTCACCCGCCTGGCCATGGGGCGGGTTGCCGAAGCAGTCTCGCAGGGCACCACCTACCTGGAAACCAAGACCGGCTACGGCCTGGACGTTGAGCACGAGGCCCGGAGCGCGCGTATTGCCTCCACCATTGCGGACCAGGTGACCTACCTTGGGGCACACCTGGTTCCAGCCGGGCAGGACCCGGAGGAATACACAGACCTGGTCTGCGGGCCGATGCTCGCTGCGGTCCGCCCTTATGTCCAGTGGGCCGATGTGTTCTGCGAGGAGGGTGCGTTCAACGCCGAGCAATCCCGCCGTGTGCTCATGGCCTGCCGCGAGGCCGGCCTGGGCCTGAGGGTCCACGGCAACCAGCTCGGCGAGGGCCCCGGCGTAGAGCTGGCCGTGGAGCTTGGCGCGGCCAGCGTGGACCACGTGAACTACTTAGCCGCGCAGGACGTGAAAGCCCTGGCGTCGTCCTGGTCCGGCTGGGACCCGGCCGTGGGAACGGGGGAGCGTGGCACCGTTGCCACGTGCCTTCCTGCCTGCGACCTCTCCACCCGCCAGCCGTTGGCTTCCGCCCGCGAACTTCTCGACGCGGGGGTGCAGGTGGCACTGGCGTCCAACTGCAACCCCGGCACGTCGTACACCAGCTCCATGGCTTTTTGCGTGACAACGGCAGTGCTCCAGATGCGCCTGAGCGTGCACGAGGCCGTCCGTGCCGCTACCTACGGCGGGGCGCTGGCGTTGCACAAGGAAGCCGGCCGGGACACCGACGGCGAACGCGCCGTGGGATCCATCGCCGTCGGACACCGGGCCGACCTGCACCTGTTGAATGCGCCATCCGCGACCCATCTCGCTTACCGGCCCGGGATGCCATTGACGTACGCTGTGTGGCGGGCGGGGGTGCGGGAGCGTTAGCGGGACTCCTGCTGTATGATTGTTCCTGATCTTTTCCGTATGGTTAGAATCAGGAAACGTCATCCCGAAGCGGTGGCTGATGTATCGAAAGGCCCGCTTGCATGACACGCACCGACCGGCTGACAGCGATTCTGGACCTGCTCGCCAGGACCGGCCAGGTAGAAGTCGACGAGATCGTCAGCACCCTCAACGTCTCCCCTGCCACGGCCCGGCGCGACCTGGACAGCCTTGCCAAGCGCCGCCTGCTGACGCGGACGCGCGGCGGTGCCACCGCCGGCGCCCTGGCGTATGACCTGCCCGGACGTTACAACCGCGACGACCATGCCGAAGCGAAGGAACAGATCGCGCAGTGCGCCGCGGCTCTAATCCGGCCGGGCGCCGTCATTGGTCTCTGCGGAGGCACCACCAGCACCGCGCTTGCACAGATCCTGGCCACCCGGGAGGACCTGAATGCACCCTCCAACCAGCCGACGCTCACGGTCGTAACGAACGCCATCAACATTGCGGGCCAGTTGGCGGTCCGGCCCAATATCAAGGTGATGGTGACAGGCGGCATCCTCAACCCGCGATCGTATGAGCTCGTGGGCCCCTACACGGACATCATCATGCAGAAGGTGGTGCTGGACATCGCCTTCATCGGTGTCAACGGCATCGACCCGGAGGTGGGACCCACCAACACGGGGGAGGGCGAGGCCTCCGTCAATGCCCTGCTGGCTTCCCGCGCCCGGGTGTCCTACGTCCTGGCTGATTCCTCCAAAGTCGGCGTGCGGGCCTTTGCCACGATGGACGGGTACGACTTCACCCGCCTGATCACCGATTCCGGGATCTCTGCGCGCGACAAGGCAGCCTTTGAAGCCAACGGCACGGAAGTGATCGTGGCACCTGCCTGATACTCCCGGGAGGCTGGGGGAGTTCCGTCAGGCAGGATCCAGAAACTGAAGGCAAGATGGGAACATGCTGGTTCCCTCCCGCCGTCGACTGCGGCTCGAAGTCTGGATCGTCCTGGGACTGTCCCTGGGCCAGTCCGCCATCTACTCCGTGGTGCAGCTGCTGGACAAGATGACCCGCGCCCCGCTGGCCGAGGGCACGTCCACCCTGAACCGCTCGCAGAGCACCCGCGAGTATTTCGACCTGACGTACCAGCTGCTCGACATCATCTTTGCGCTGGTTCCTGTGCTGCTGGTTCTCTACTTCCTCACCGACCAGCGCCAAGCTTCCCCCGGCGACGCACGGAACTCCGGTTCAGCATTCCAGAAGCTGGGGTTCAACTTCGCCCGGCCCGGAATGGACCTGCTGCAAGGCCTGGGGCTGGCCGCGCTGATTGGGATACCGTCCTTGGGGCTCTATTCGGCTGGCCGGGCGCTCGGCATCACCACAGCCATCATCCCCAGTGCCCTGGACGCCTACTGGTGGACCGTTCCAGTCCTGGTCCTCTCGGCGATGCGCCACGCGGTGCTCGAGGAAGTCATCGTGGTGGGGTACCTGATGGACCGCTTCGGCAAGTTCGGCTGGAGCACGCCACTGGCCATCGCCGTGAGCTCCGTGCTGCGTGGCAGCTACCACCTTTACCAAGGCTTCGGTCCCTTCATTGGCAACGCTGTGATGGGGGTGGTCTTCGCCTGGCTCTATACGCGCACCAAGCGCGTCATGCCGCTGGTCATCGCCCATGCGCTGCTGGACATCGTGGCATTCGTCGGCTTCAGCCTCTTCGGCAAGGCCGTGGGGCTGGGGTAGCTGTACAGCTATGGCCGCCGCGGTCTGCCGGTACCCGACTGAACGACCGCTGGGCGGTGGTCCGGCCTGCAGTAGCCCTAGTTGCGGGTTCTTGTTGATTCCAAGCATGCCTTCGTGAAGTCTTGCAGCATGGGTGGGGGACTACGACACGGATTGGCCTTGGGGAGTGCCGTCTTGGCGTTGGCCGGATGTTTGCTCATTGGGCGATTGTGGAGCATCCATGAACAGACGTCGGACTGGGTGCTCTGGCCTCGAGAGGTTCCTTCCAAAGTCCAGTTTGCCGGGCGCGAGTACAACTGCGGTCCTTACCCGGAGCCCGCACGGACTGATGTTTCCCTCCTGACGGTCCAAGGCAAAACCGCCGGTGGAGCCGACATCCTCGCCGCGCCCTCCTCCGACGAGGCCCGAGTATTCATCGTCGTGAGAACTGCCGAAAGAAATGTTGGCTGCGGCCTGCTGGGCGGCCCCTAGCTCCGGCCACGGCCTGCGCGCTGTTTTCTGCCCTCACATCAGGTGCAGCAGCACTGCCAGTCCGCCTGCGGGTCAGCGGGCAGCTCGTAAAACCTGGCATGGAACTCATCCCACAGGGGATCCGCGGGGCAAAGCTCGCCGGGGTCCAGGACGTCCTCACTTGGTGGTTCTTCGACAGGAGGATCAGACCACGGCGGCATCGATGCGAGGAACTGCTGCCGCTGCGCGTTCTCCGCTGGCCCGGTGGCCTCCAATTCAACCCCTGCCACAACGGCACCCCGAACAGCGTGCGGTGGCAGGCTTCCCGGTGGCCAGTGGGTTGGTTCTGATTCCTGTTGTTCGGGGTTGTAGTGGCGTCCGGTGGGTGAGGTCCAGCCCGGTGGGTCTTTGCTCGTGGCCGGGCCGGGGGCCCATTGGCTGTGATGTTTGAGCCGATGGTGCTTGCGGCAGAGCTGGGCCAGGTTGCTGACGTTGGTGGTGCCGCCGTGTTCCCACGCTTGGAGGTGGTCGGTTTCGTTGTCGGGGGTCTTGTTGGTGCAGCCGGGGACGTGCATTGGGCATCGCGCAGCCTGATCCAGCGTTTGATGGCCCCGGTAAGCCGGTAGTTTTTGCGGCCGATTTCCAGGGGCGCCCCGTCCCGTGGGTCGACGAGGACCCGGTAGAACGACTCCGCGCCACCGGCGACGAGTTTGCGGGCCATGGATGCCGGGATTGGGCCGAAGCCGTCCAGCACTGCTGGTTCGTCGGTGAGGCCGAGGAGCGAGAACACGGGCACGGTGACCAGGACGTCGGCCCGCGGCGCAGGGACCTTCCCGATCCCGGTGACACCCTGCGTGCCCGGGGCGGTGCTGGTGGGGACCCTCACCCGCCGCCCGGCCGGCGCCGAGCAACAGGGATGCGGCGATGTCGGGGCGGAGCTGGCTAAGCGTGCGGGGTTCGTCTGGTCCCTGGAGGCCGCGGGCGGTGGCGGTGGTCCGGTTCCAGATGGCGCACGCGGTATCGCCGGGAAGGTAGAGGGAGATCCAGGCCATGCCGTCCCGGTCCGGGGTGTATTCCATCCGCCGGTCCGCCACCCCTTTCGCATGGCGCTTTTGGATCGATTCGGGGTGGTGGCGTTCCCGCCAGCCCCGGATCTTGGCCCGGAACCGGGACGGGACCAGTTCACCGGGCGCGGCACCCCGGGCCGGATCGGGCGTGGCGGGGTCGAAGAAATGCGCCACCAGCCCGGCAGCCCCGACAGCGTCAAGGCCTTCGGTTTCGTCCGCGACAATCCGGGCGTGCTGCCACGACATCACGCCCGCCGCCAAGGCGTTCATGACCAGCGGCAGGGAACAAATCCGCCGGGACTGCTCCACCAACGCTCCCGCTGCCCCGGAACTAACCGTCAGGACCCCGGCGATCTCCTCCACCACCGACATCTGCGCGTAGGTACGGTCCTGGACCGAGGCGTCCGGCGGGGTCATCGCCTCCTGGAACCCGACGGCGTCGACGGCGTCCTGCGCCTTCACCCCTGCAAGCTGCGCCTCCAGCCGGGACGCAACCTCCAGCCGCTCCAACCGGATCTCATACCGCCGCTGCAACACATCCACACCAGCACCAACACCGAAACCAACATCCAAGCCGGAAGCCAGAGAAGCGTCCTCACGCTCCAGCGCATCCAGGGCAGCAACAGAGGCACGAACACCCTCCAACACCACCCCAAGACCACCGCCGATTCCCATACCCACATCATCCAACGAGGGTCTGACAATTACAGATCAAGCCGGTGCCGCTGCCTGCGCAGGTGAGCCGGTGCACCGAAGCGGGCCGCCGTCGTCGTACGTTTTCGACGCGAAGGTTGCCTGTCGCAGCCCAAATGTGTGGCGCGAAAAAGAGCACGCGTGGCGTAGAAAAAGACGCGACCCTCACTTTGGCGCGGCAGCCGCTTAAATGGATTCGGCCGCCATTGGGTGGTGACGCCGTTGTCACCACCCAATGGCGGCCGAAGTTTGCCCGGGCACAACCCGGGGACCTCCCCGGAGTGGTCCGGGAGGAAGGGGAAGGGTCAGATGGTGACGGCTCCGTTGGCGGTCTCAAAGGTGACCGAGAGGATGCCCGGCGTACCGTGCGGGGCCACCCATTCCACCGCAACGTCCTCGAGCGGCTTCTCCACGGGCTCACCGAGCCACTCGGTGACGCGCGAGGCGGAACCGGCGATGGTCAGGCAGCTCATCTTGAGGTTGCTCTCGTAAGCGTGGGACGGGTGGAGGGAGGGGTCGCCCTCCCACTTGAGCATGTACGGCACCTGGGGATCGGCGATGAGGCCCAGGATGCCAATTTGCTTCCAGACCAGCTCGCGGCCGTCCGGGAACTTGCGGTTGCCGTTCACGGCAGCGCGGCCCAGGCGTTCCTCGAAGGGGGCGAGGTCGTCCACTTCGACGCACCAGCCCATCCAGCCGCCACCGGCAGCGGAGCGGGCACGCACCGCCTGCCCGAACGGTGCCTTGTCCGACGCCGGGTGGTCGAGGACCTCGACGACTTCGAGGTACTTGTGGCCCGCCAGGGGGATGATCATATTCCGGGTTCCGAAGCGGGGGTGTACGCCACCCTTCACTGCCTCAACGCCGAGGGCAGTTGCAATACGTTCGGTAGTGGCCGCGAGGCCATCGTGTTCACAGGCGTAAGAGACGTGATCCATGCGCATGCGAACATCTTGGCACTTTGTGATCGGGCTCTCAGCTAAGGGTACCCTTACTGGCATTTTGGGTGGCCGCCGTCCCTGTCCAAATGCCCCTGGGCCTGCGCCAAGACCATGTTCGTCACAATGCTGTCCGGGCCGGATTGAAGTTCCTAGACTGGGCCCAGGTCATGAGTGCCAGCGCCAAGCCCCGGCTCGCTGGCCGGCAACCCTCCATCCGCGGTGGGGTGCCCCGGGTGAGGACCAGGCTGTCCGGCAATGGCCGGAGAGCAAGCGCGGCCCGTGGTGCTCCCAGCATGCCGGGCCCATGTCATAGGAGACTGAGATGTCCAACGGATGGTCCTTCGAAACCCGCCAGATCCATGCCGGCCAGGAGCCTGACAGCGCCACCGGAGCCCGCGCCCTTCCCATCTACCAGACCACGTCCTTCGTGTTCCCCAGTGCCGAGAGTGCGGCCAACCGCTTCGCCCTGGCCGAACTTGCACCCATCTACACCCGCATTGGCAATCCCACCCAGGACGCCGTCGAGCAACGGATCGCAAGCCTTGAAGGCGGCCTGGCGGCATTGCTGCTGAGCTCCGGCCAGGCCGCGGAGACGTTCGCAGTGCTGAACATCGCCGAGGCAGGCGACCATATAGTGGCCAGCCCCAGTCTTTACGGCGGAACCTACAACCTGTTCGCCCACACGTTGAAGAAGTTCGGCATCTCGGTGACCTTCGTGGCTGATCCTGACAACCTGGACCAGTGGCGCGACGCCGTGCAGCCCAATACCAAGCTCTTCTTCGGTGAGGTGGTGTCCAACCCGCGCCAGGACGTGCTTGATATTGAGGGCATCTCCGAAGTGGCCCACCAGGCCGGCGTGCCCCTGATCGTGGACAACACCCTTTCCACCCCCTACCTGATCCGCCCATTGGAGTGGGGCGCGGACATCGTCATCCACTCGGCCACCAAGTACCTGGGCGGCCATGGCTCGGCCATCGCCGGCGTCATCGTTGATTCCGGCAGGTTCGATTTCGGCAAAGACCCGGAACGGTACCCCGGCTTCAACACCCCGGACCCCACCTATAACGGCCTGGTCTACGCACGCGACCTCGGCGAAGGCGGCGCGCTCGGCGCCAACCTCTCCTACATCCTCAAGGCCCGGGTGCAGTTGCTGCGCGACCTTGGCTCGGCGGTCTCGCCCTTCAACGCGTTCCTCATTTCCCAAGGCCTGGAGACCTTGAGCCTGCGGGTGGAGCGCCACGTTGCGAACGCCACGGAGGTTGCGCGCTGGCTGGAGGCAAGGGACGACGTCGAGTCCGTCGCCTACGCGGGGCTGCCGTCCAGCCCCTGGTACGAGCGTGGCCGCAAGTACGGGCCAAAGGGAACGGGCGCCGTGGTCGCCTTCAACCTGGCCGGCGGCGCGGAAGCCGGCAAGCGCTTCGTCGACGCACTGGAGCTGCACTCCCACGTGGCCAACATCGGCGACGTGCGATCCCTGGTCATCCACCCGGCGTCGACCACGCACAGCCAGCTTTCGCCGGAGCAGCAGGTTGTGGCCGGCGTTCACCCGGGCTTGGTCCGGCTTTCCGTCGGTTTGGAGCACATCGACGACATCCTGGCTGACCTGGAGGCAGGCTTCCGGGCCGCCAAGGGCACCGGGGCCTAGCCCCAACCGCGAGGGCGCATCACGTGCCGGCCGGCAAGCCGGGAAGTCACAACCAGTCATACTCTTGGCCTGGAGCGGGGGGTGTTTCGTACACTCGAACCAGGTCATGAGTGCCAGTGACAGCCCCGGCTTGCTGGCCGGCAACCCTCCATCCGCGGTGGGGTGCCCCGGGTGAGGACCTGGCCTGCCGGTCAGACGACGGCGGGCAAGCGCGTAGAAGAGGTCTTGCCATGACGGTTACCGTCGCCCGAACCGCCATCCCTGAACACGGAATTGTCCGTTACGCCTCCATCGGGGGACTGGAACTCGAAGCCGGAGGCTACCTCCCGGACGTCACCCTGGCCTACGAAACCTGGGGCACGCTCAACGCGGACGCCAGCAACGCCATCCTGATCGAGCACGCACTGACCGGCAGCACCCACGTGACCCGCGGCGACACCGACGAAGAAGGTTGGTGGGAGCAGCTGGCCGGCCCCGGAGCCCCCGTGGACACGGACCGTTTCTTCGTGGTGTCCATCAACATCGTGGGCGGCTGCTACGGGTCCACCGGGCCGTCGTCGCCCGCGCCTGATGGGAAGCCCTGGGGCTCCAGGTTTCCCCTGGTCACGCTGCGCGACAGTACTGTTGCCGAGGCCCGGCTGGCGGACCAGCTGGGCATCAAGAGCTGGTTCGCCGTCCTGGGCGGCTCCATGGGCGGTGCACGGGCCCTGGAATGGGCTGTGACGTACCCGGACAGGGTGCAGCGCTGCGCCGTGATCTCCGTCGGAGCCGCCAGTACTGCCGAACAGATTGCCTTCGCCCAGGCGCAGACCCTGGCCATCAGGCAGGATCCCAACTTCAACGGCGGGGACTACTACGGCGGCCGGAGTCCTGAAGAGGGACTGGCCCTCGCCCGCAGGATCGCCCACATCACCTACCGGTCCGCCACCGAGCTGGAGGGCCGTTTCGGGCGGGAACCCCAGGCGCCGGAATCGCCACTGCGGGGGGAAGTCCTGGCCTCCCGCGGCCGCTACCAGGTGGAAAGCTACCTGGACCACCAGGGCAACAAGCTGGTGAAGCGCTTTGACGCCAACAGCTATATTGCCCTGACCGAAGCGCTGATGAGCCACGACGTCTGCCGCGGACGGGGAACCTTGGCCGAAACCCTGGCCGCATCCACGGCACGGTTCTTTGTGGCCGCCGTCGACTCCGACCGCCTCTATTTCCCATCGCAGTCCCACGAGCTTGCCCAGGCCCTGCCCGGGGACGTGGATGTCCACCTCATCCGGGCGCCGATCGGGCATGACGGGTTCCTGACCGAAATTGGACAGCTGGGCAGCCAGCTCCGAAGCAGCTTCCTGGCGTAGCCGCCGCCGGGAGGACGGCCGGCAATGTGCATTCCTGCAGATGCCTTCTGCACTATTTGGCGTTGAGGTTGCACCGCGGGCAGACCATACTCAATCGAATCCGGTGTCCGTGGTGTGCATCACACCCCGGGCCCCATCGACTGGTCCCCGTGGCGTCGACGACGACGCCGAAGGAGTTCGCATGAGTACGGAAAACGCCGCCGCGAGGCGTACAGAGGAAACCGACGTCAAGGCTTCAGGCCTCAAGAAAGTCGTTGCCGCCTCCATGGCCGGCACGGTGGTGGAGTGGTACGAATTCTTCCTCTACGCCTCCGCAGCCACCCTGGTCTTCGGCAAGGCTTTCTTCCCTAATTCCCAGACCGAGTTGGACGGCATCCTCGCCGCCTTCCTGACCTACGCCGTCGGCTTCGTTGCCCGCCCCATCGGCGGCATCGTCTTTGGCCATTTCGGCGACAAGTTCGGCCGCAAGCAGCTCCTCCAGGTCAGCATCATCCTGGTGGGCGTCTCCACCTTCCTGATGGGCTGCCTGCCCACCTTCGCGCAGATCGGCTACTGGGCACCGGCCTTGCTGGTCTTCCTGCGCTTCGCCCAAGGCTTCGCCGTCGGCGGGGAATGGGGCGGGGCTGTCCTGCTGGTGGCCGAACACAGCCCCAGCAAGTCCCGCGGCTTCTGGGCCAGCTGGCCGCAGTCCGCCGTGCCGCTGGGCAACCTTTTCGCCACCGCGGTGCTGTTCATCCTTTCCTCTGTCCTGTCCTCCGCCGACTTCCTCGGCTGGGGCTGGCGCGTGGCGTTCTGGCTCTCCGCCGTGATCGTCCTGATCGGCTACTACATCCGCACCAAGGTCAGCGACGCCCCGATCTTCCTGGAAGCACGAAAAGAGGTGGAGGCCGGCCACAAGGGTTACGGTGTTGCCGAGGTCTTCCGCCGCTACCCCCGCGGCGTGTTCACCGCCATGGGCCTGCGCTTCGCGGAGAACATCCTCTACTACCTCGTGGTGACCTTCTCGATCACCTACCTCAAGACCGTGGTCCACGCCGACACCACCCGCATCCTGATGCTCCTGCTCGTGGCACACGCCATCCACTTCTCCGTGGTGCCCGTGGTGGGCCGGCTCTCCGATCGCCTGGGCCGCCGTCCGGTCTACATGGCCGGCGCTGTCCTCGGTGCCACCTGGGGCTTCTTCGCCTTCCCGATGATGGATACCGGCAACGACTTCATCATCCTGGCCTCGGTCATCATCGGACTGCTGTTCCACGCCCTGATGTACGCCGGCCAGCCGGCCATCATGGCGGAAATGTTCCCCACCCGGATGCGTTACTCCGGCGTCTCCCTCGGCTACCAGGTCACCTCGATCGTGGCCGGGTCGCTCGCCCCGATCATCGCTGTGGCCCTGCTGGGTGAGTACAAGTCCTCGGTCCCGGTGGCGGTCTACCTCGCCATCGCCTGCGCCATCACCGCCGTCGCGGTCTTCTTCCTGAAGGAAACCCGCGGCATCTCGTTGCACGACGTTGACGCTGCCGACGCCAAGGGCACGGCAGACCTGCTTGCTGCCAGCAAGAAGTAGGCCCATGAAAGCCGCCGTCCTCTATTCCACCGTTCCCGCCCCGGCCGCCGCAGGGGTAAAGCAAAGCTATGCCGAGTCCCGGCCACTGCTGGTGCAGGAACTGGACCAGCCGGAGCCGCGCACCGGTGAACTCGGAGTTTCCATCACCTTCTCGAGCCTGTGCCATTCGGACCTGTCAGTGGTGGACGGTTCCCGCGCCCGGCCCCTTCCCATGGCCCTGGGACACGAGGCCGTGGGGCGGGTGGTGTCCGTGGGAGACGGCGTCTCCGACGTGTCCGTGGGAGACCACGTGGTTTTGGTGTTCGTTCCCAGCTGCGGCCAGTGCAGGGCCTGCCTGGCAGGCAGGCCCGCGCTCTGCCACCGGGCAGCTGAGGTGAACGGATCCGGAGACCTGCTCCACGGTCCGGCGCTGTTGCGGACGCCGGAGGGCGGGCGCATCAACCACCACCTGGGCGTATCCGCCTTCGCTGACTACGCGGTGGTTGCCCGGGAATCAGTGGTAGTGATTGACGACGACGTCCCGGACACCGTCGCTGCGATGTTTGGTTGCGCCGTGCTCACCGGAATGGGCGCGGTGTTCAACACCGCAGGAGTCGGCCCGGGCCAGTCCGTGGCAGTGTTCGGCCTGGGCGCGGTGGGCTTGTCCGCCGTGATGGCAGCCCGCCTCGCCGGGGCCGCCAGCGTCATCGCCATCGATCCCAACCAGGGGAAGCACCAACTGGCCCGCGACGCCGGGGCCACCGCGGTGGGGACGCCGGAGGACGCGGGACGGCTGATCGGGGAAGCAGCCGGCGACGGCGTCGACGTTGCCGTCGAGGCGGTGGGCTCGGCCGCTGTGATCGCGTCCTGCCTCGAGCAGGTCACCAGGGGTGGCGCGGTGGTCTCGGTGGGCCTGCCCCACCCGTCCGCCGAATTGACCGTACCTGCCCTGCAGTTCGCCGGCGCCGGCAAGCGGCTGCTGGGCTCCTACATGGGTGACGCCGTTCCCGCACGGGACATCCCCAAGTACCTGGCGTACTGGCGGGAAGGCAAGCTGCCCGTTGAGCTGCTGCACACCGACACCCGGCCACTCAGCGAGATCAACGAGGGCCTTGATGCGCTCGCAGCGGGACAGGTAGTGCGGCGGCTCTTCCAGGCCTGAACCGTCGGGCCGGGCCCGCCGGACGCGTCGGGCCTGACCCGTCGGACCGGATCTTCAGCCGGCGAGCAGCACAGAGCGCTTTTTCACCTCGTCCTTCAGGGCCGCGATCACGGCCTGTACCCGGACCGAGCGGAGCGATTCCGGCCTGGCAACGGCCCAGATGGGCAACTGGCGCTCAAACTCACCGGGCAGCACGGGGACGAAATCTTCGCGGTCTCCCACCATGAAGTTCGGCAGCAGCCCTATGCCGGCGCCCTGGCGCACCGCCTCCACCTGGGCGAACACGCTGGTGGCCTGGAAGCTCGTCCTGGGCGTCGGAAGCTGCGATGACCAGCGGGGCCCAAGCTCCGCCACCTGGAGCGCAGACTCCACGTAGGAGACGAACGCGTGCTGCCCCACGTCGTCGAGCGTTTCCGGCAGGCCCTGCTGCGCGGCGTAGCCGCGGCTGGCGTAGAGGCGCAGGTAGTAGTTGCTCAGGAAGATGGTCTGGGCGGTGCTGACGTCTGCCCGGCCCACCACGATCTCCAGGTCCACCCCTGACCGGTTCTGGCTGACTTTCCGGGTGGCGCTCAGCATTTCAATGTTCAGCTGCGGGTTCTGCTGCTGGAGCCGCACCAGCGACGGGGTGACAAACACGGCTCCCACTCCGTCGGTGGTGGCCACGCGCACCAGGCCGGCCAGGGCACTCTGGTCCTGGCTGATCAGGCCTGACAACGAGCCAAGAGTCCTTTCGATCGCCTCCGCCGCCTCCACTGCGGACGCACCAAGCTGGGTCAACTCCCAGCCGTGCGGGCTGCGTTCCAGGGTCCGGCCGCCCAGCTGTTTGTCCAAGGCCAGGATGCGGCGGGAAATGGTGGTGTGGGTGGTGCCCAGGGTCTCGGCCACGGCGTTGAACCGGCCCAGGCGCGCCACCGTCAGCAGGATGAGCAGGTCGTCGGGGCTTGGCAGCCGTCTGGAGTCCACGCGTAGCCTTCCTCTTATGTGCATCGATGCACAGAGCGTCTGTAATTTTTCCCCTTGATTGCACTCTAGCAAGGTGTGATCGTAGACACAGGCATGCCGGCAGTAACGCCGGAATGGAAGCAAAGGAGCTTACGCATGGCAGTTATCGGATGGATCGGCCTGGGAAACATGGGCGGCCACATGTCAGTGAACCTGGTGAAGGCCGGGCACGACGTGCGCGGGTTCGACCTCAACCCCGCGGCACTGGCAGCCGCCGAGGCAGGTGGCGTCAAGCGCGCAGCCAGCATCGCCGAAGCCGTGCGCGGCGCGGACGCCGTGTTTACCATGCTGCCCAAGGGCGAACACGCCCGGGCCGTCTACCTCGGGGAGGACGGCGTGCTCAAGCACGCGGATACCCGCACGCTGCTCATCGACTCCTCCACCATCGATATCGCCTCCGCGCAGGAACTGCACGACGCCGCTGCTGCCGCCGGCTTCCGCTTCGTGGACGCCCCGGTGTCCGGCGGAATGAGCGGCGCGGAAGCAGGGACCCTGACCTTCATGGTGGGCGGCGAAGAGGGCGCCGTCAAAGACGCCTCGGACTACATCGGGCCCATGTCCGGAAACATCATCCCCACCGGCGGCCCCACCACGGGCCAGGCGGCCAAGATCTGCAACAACCTGATGCTCTTCATCAACCTTGCCTCCACCGCGGAGGGCGCTGTCCTGGCTGACCGGCTGGGCCTGGACAAGCAGGTCTTCTGGAACATCGCCTCGGTCTCCTCGGGAGACTCTTGGGCGCTCCGGACCTGGTACCCGGTCCCCGGCGTGGTGCCCACGGCGGCGTCCAACAACGACTTCGCACCCACCTTCACTACCGAGCTTGCCAACAAGGACATCGGCCTGGCCATCAGCGCCGCCGAGGACACCGGCACGCCCCTGGAAATCGGCAAGCACGTCCAGCAACTGTTCCAGCGGCTCATTGACGCCGGGGACGCAGGCAAGGACTGCTCCATGATCATCAAACTCGTGGACGGCTCGCTCCAGCCAGCCGACCAGGCACCGTCCAACTAAACACGCCGCCCAACTGGCCACACCGCCAGCACCGCAGGAAAAGAGACTCCCTTGGAAACCATCCCGCACTACATCAACGGCACCCGCGTCACCGACGCCGACCGTTTCGGCCCAGTCTTCGACCCCGCCACCGGCCGGCAGGAAAAGCAGGTGGCGCTCGCCTCCGCAGCCCGGACAGAGGAGGCCATCGCGGCAGCCCGCGCCGCGCTGCCGGAATGGCGCGCCACCAGCCTGGCCAGGCGCACCACCATCTTCTTCAAGGTCCGCGAAATCCTGACCCAGCGCAAATCGGAACTCGCTGCGATCCTCACCAGCGAGCACGGCAAGGTCCTCTCCGACGCCGAAGGTGAAATTGCCCGCGGCCTGGAAAACATCGACTTCGCCACGGGCCTGTCCCACATGCTCAAAGGCGAACGCTCGGAGCAGGTCTCCAGCGGCATCGACGTCCACTCCGTCCGCCAGCCCGTAGGCGTGGTGGCGTGCATTACTCCGTTCAACTTCCCGGCCATGGTGCCGCTGTGGATGATCGGCAGCGCGCTGGCGTGCGGCAACACGGTGCTGCTGAAGCCCAGCGAGAAGGATCCGTCCGCCGCCGTCTTCATCGCCGAAGCCTTCGCCGAGGCGGGACTGCCCGCCGGCGTCCTGAACGTGGTCCAGGGGGACAAGGAAGCCGTCGACGTCCTGCTGGAGCACCCTGAGGTGAAGGCAGTCAGCTTCGTCGGCTCCACCCCCGTGGCCCAGTCCATCTACAAACGGGCTGCCGAGCACGGCAAGCGGGTGCAGGCCCTGGGCGGTGCGAAGAACCACATGGTGGTGCTTCCCGACGCCGACCTGGACATGGCCGCCGACGCTGCGGTTTCCGCCGCCTATGGTTCCGCCGGCGAACGCTGCATGGCCGTCAGCGTCCTGGTGGCCGTCGGAAACATTGCCGATGACCTGGTCAAGGCGATCTCCAGCCGCATGGCAGACCTGAAGATCGGTGCCGGCACCGATCCCGCTTCCCAGATGGGTCCCCTGATCACCGCGGAACACCGGGACCGGGTGGCGTCCTACGTCACGGGAGCCGAAGGCGAAGGTGCCACCGTGGTGGTGGACGGCAGCTCCCAGCAGTTCGACTCCGACGGGTTCTTCATCGGCGTCAGCCTGGTGGACCACGTCAAGCCGGGCATGAAGGTCTACGACGACGAGATCTTCGGCCCGGTCCTGTCGGTGGTCCGCGTGGACACCTACAGCGACGCGGTACAGCTGGTCAACGACAACCAGTTCGGCAACGGCACTGCCATCTTCACCCGCGACGGGGGGGCGGCACGGCAGTTCGAGTTCGACGTCGAGGCAGGCATGGTGGGCGTCAACGTCCCCATCCCGGTCCCGGTGGGTACGTTCTCGTTCGGCGGCTGGAAGAACTCACTGTTCGGCGACACCCACATGTACGGGCCCGACAGCATCCGGTTCTACACCCGCGGCAAGGTAGTCACCACCCGCTGGCCGGACCCGTCCACCTCCGTGATCGACCTTGGCTTCCCGCAGGTGGACTAGCCAGGTGCACTGAGCGCGACGACCAAGCAACAACAGGCCGGGGACCGTCATTCGGTCCCCGGCCTGTTGTGTGCAGGTGTTGCTAGCCGTTCATGATGTCGCCACGGCGCTTCATGTACTCCTCCATGGACAGCTCACCGTTGCTGTACTGCTGGTCCAGTTCAGCGAGCTTCCGCGCCCGGTACCCCTGGGGAGCTGCCGGCGGCGGCGGTGCAGCCGGTCCGGAGGAGGGCTCGTGTCCATAAGGCTGCTGCCCGTAAGGCGGTTGCTGGGGCTGCTGCTGGAACGGGGGTTCCTGCCCGAATTCCTGCGACGGAGCGTCGTAACGGGGGTCCGCCATGGGCGGCTGCCCGTACTGGTAGGGCGGCAGGTGCTGGCCGCCAATGGGGCCCTGCGGCTGGCCGGCCTGGCGGAAGCCGCCGGAGAAGTAATCCTGCTGGGTGTAGCCGTCACGTGGCTGGTTGCTCTGGGGCCCGGCGGAGCCAGGGAACTGGCCGTAGCCCGGGAACTGGTTCGGACCGGGGAACTGGCCCGGCAGGCCCCGGTCCCGGTCCCGCCGTGTCATGGAGCGCCGGTACGCCCGCATGGCCAGGGGGACAACGAAGGACAGGATGATAATCCAGAAAAACAAGCTGCTCACGGTGCCGCGCCTCTCGAGTGTTGTCCTTCCAGCGTAACCCCGGCAGCCTTAACGGCGGCTGGGTTCGGAGGTTCCCAGCGGACCCTCGCCCGAACCCATCGGAACGCCCGGTCCAAAGACGGGACCCGGCGTCGGACGTTTTGCCGTGATGCCGTCGCCGGAGGACTGGTGGCGCAGGCGGCGCAGCACCCATGGCACGAAGTATTCCCGCGCCCATACCAGGTCGCCGCTCCTTGCCTCGCGCCAGGTCCGGGGCGGCAGCGGCTTGGGCTGCAGGGGTTTCAACGAGTGCTCCACGTTGAGCGCGTCCAGCACCATGGCCGCGATGGTGTGGTGGCCCAGGGGGGAGAAGTGCAGCCTGTCCTGGTCCCACATCTGCGGGTCGCTTAACTGCCGCAGGGACCACATGTCGGCGATGACGGCGTCGTGCCGGGCCGCCACCGTCCGCAGGTTTTCGTTGTAGATGGCCACCTTGCTGCGGATCCGGCCCAGCACCGACGACCCCGTGTCCGGCCCGTTGAACAGGACCACCGTGGCGCCGCCCGTGGAAAGGATCTGGACCACGGAATCCAGTTTCTCGGCCAGCGCGTCCGGGTCCCCGCCAGGGCGGATGAGGTCGTTCCCGCCCGCGGACAAGGTGACCAGGTCAGGCTTCAGGTCAAGGGCGGGTGCCAGCTGCTGATCCACGATCTGCTGCAGCAGCCTGCCGCGGACGGCAAGGTTGGCATAGGCGAAGTCCGGCTGGGTGCGGCCCAATTCCTCCGCAACGCGGTCGGCCCAGCCGCGGTGGCCACCGGGGCTTGAGGGTTCGGGGTCGCCGATGCCCTCGGTGAAGGAATCGCCCATTGCCACGTACCGGGTCCAGGGATGGGAACCGGCGGGCGAAGGAGTAGTGGAAACGGCACTTGCATCAGTCACGGTCCTATCCTGCCTTCCGCTCCGCTGCCTACGCGAACGTAGGTTGTTACTTTCGGGTAACTGTAAGAATGGAAACCATGACTGACGCCGAAGTATTTCCTGCCCCCGTTGTCCTGTGGTCCCATCCGGAAGACCAGCGCGCCGGTAAGCCACTGCTGGTGCTCCTCCACGGCTACGGAGCCAATGAGCAGGACCTGCTCAGCCTGGCCGACATGCTGCCCGGGGACTTCGCCGTCGCGTCGCTGCGGGCGCCCATCGCCATGGGCCCCGGCTTCACCTGGTTCCCGCTGACGGCCTCGATCGAGTACTCGCTGGAACGGGTCAAGAAGGCGTCCGCGTATGTGCTGGAGTGGATCGACAGTATCCGCGCCGGGCACCCGTCCGTCACCCTGCTGGGTTTCTCCATGGGCATGGCCATGGCCACCACGCTCCTGCGCCAGCGGCCCACGGACTTCGCCGCCGTCGTCGGACTCTCAGGGTTCGTAGTGGACGCCGCCGGAGACCCCAGCTTCAGGGACGACGAACTGGACGGCACCGTGCCCATGTTCTGGGGACGGGACCAGCAGGACCCCGTGATCACCCAGGACAAGATCGAGTTCACGATGGGCTGGGTGCGCAGGCACGTCAAGCTCACCAAGGTCCTCTACACGGGCATGTGGCACGGCATCAACCAGCAGGAGATTGGGCACGTGGGGGAGTTCCTCACGCATGAGGTGCTGAACAAGTAGAACGGACGACGGCGGCGGGCCGCCGGGCGCTTAGTCCGCCGTGGGTGCCACGACCCGTATGGTCTGGCCATTGACGGCGACAGTGTCCCCGTTGTGCAGCTGCCGGCCCCGGCGGTCATCGATCTCGCCGTTGACCTTGACCAGCCCGTTTTTGATGAGCTCCGCCGCCTCCACCCCGTCCTCGACGAGATTGGCCAACTTCAGCAGCTGGCCGAGCCGGATCATGGTGTCGCGGATGGGGACGTCCTCAATGGGGTTGCTCATAGAGCAATAATGCCTGAACTAAGGTGGATTCAATGACCTCCCCTTCCCGCCTGCCGGCACTGGCGGGCCTGCCCCTGGCCGTAGGTTCAGGCCTGGCCATCCCCGTCCAGGGCCGCATCAACGGCGCCCTGGGGGCGCGCCTGAATGACGGAATTGCCGCCGCGGCCGTGAGTTTCAGCACAGGCCTGCTGGTCATGATCCTCATTTCCCTGGTGTTGCCACGGGGCCGGGCCGGCCTGGCGGCCATCATCCCGGCCGTCCGCAGCCGCGCGTTTCCCCGCATCTATGTGGTGGCCGGCGCCATTGGAGCCCTGTTCGTCTTTGCCCAGTCCTTCACCGTCGGCATCCTCGGCGTGGCGCTGTTCACCGTGGCCACTGTCACCGGGCAGACCGTCAGCGGCCTCGTGGTGGACCGGCTGGGCATAGGGCCCGCCGGAAAGAAGTCGGTCACCGCCATCCGGATCGTCGGCTGCGTCCTGACCATCGCCGCCGTGGCCTGGGCGGTTTCGCCGAGGTTCAGCGGCGGCGGTTCCGGGGACGGGGCGGCCGGGTTGCTGCTTCCCCTCATACTGCCTGTGGCGGCGGGATTCCTCATGAGCTTCCAGCAGGCCATGAACGGTACCGCCACGCTCCACTACGGCACTCCCATTGCCGCCACCCTGGTGAACTTCGTGGCCGGCTGCATCGTGCTGTGGGCCGCGTTCGCCGTGAAGCTCGCCGTTGCCGGCCCCGGCAACCCGCTGCCGGGGGAGTGGTGGTACTACCTGGGCGGCCCCATGGGCTGCATCTTCATTGGGCTGGGCGCCCTGCTGGTCCGCAGCCTGGGCGTACTGGTCACCGGCCTGGGAATGATCGCGGGCCAATTGCTTGGCTCGCTGGCCCTGGACCTTGCCCTGCCCGCCCCGGGAACCGTCGTCGCGCCGGCCACCGTCCTGGGAACGCTGCTCACGCTCGGCGCGATCATCCTGGCCACCCTGCCCTGGCCCCGGGGCGCGCTTCGCAGGCAGCGGCCGGTACGCTAGGACACAAGCTTTCCCCTGATCTTCCTTCATCCGCCCCGACCCGTTGCCGCTGTGCCGCAGGCACATGGCAGCCGGGGGCCTGACAACCCGCGGACCGCACCCAGCGGCCCTGTAGAAATTGGAGTTACCCCATGGCAGCAAAATCCGTCCTCGACCAGGTCATTTCCCTTTCCAAACGGAGGGGCTTCGTGTTCCAGGCCGGTGAGATCTACGGAGGTTCGCGCTCTGCCTGGGACTACGGCCCCTTGGGCGCTGAGCTGAAGGAAAACATCAAGCGCCAGTGGTGGCAGTCCATGGTCCGCGGCCGCGAGGACGTGGTGGGCCTGGACTCCTCGGTGATCCTGCCCCGCCAGGTATGGGAAGCATCCGGCCACGTGGAAGTCTTCTCCGATCCGCTGGTGGAGTGCCTCTCCTGCCACAAGCGCTACCGCGCTGACCACCTCGAGGAAGAATACGAGGAAAAGAAGGGCCGCCCCGCCGAGAACGGCCTGAAGGACATCGCCTGCGCCAACTGCGGCACCCGGGGCCAGTGGACCGAGCCGCAGGAGTTCTCCGGCCTGCTCAAGACCTACCTGGGACCGGTGGCCAGCGAGGAAGGCCTGCACTACCTGCGGCCCGAAACCGCGCAGGGCATCTTCGTGAACTTCAACAACGTGCTCACCACCTCGCGGAAGAAGCCGCCGTTCGGCATCGGCCAGATCGGCAAGTCCTTCCGCAACGAGATCACGCCCGGAAACTTCATCTTCCGCACCCGCGAGTTCGAGCAGATGGAAATGGAATTCTTCGTCGAGCCCGGCACGGACGAAGAGTGGCACCAGTACTGGATGAAGGAGCGCATGGCCTGGTACACGGGCCTGGGCATCCGCGAGGAGAACCTGCGCTTCTTCGAGCACCCCAAAGAGAAGCTCAGCCACTACTCCAAGGGCACCACGGACATCGAGTACCGGTTCGGCTTCCAGGGTTCCGAGTGGGGTGAGCTGGAAGGCATCGCCAACCGCACCGACTTTGACCTCTCCACCCACGCCAAGGCCTCCGGCACGGACCTGAGCTACTTCAACCAGGCCACCAACGAGCGCTACACCCCCTACGTGATCGAGCCCGCGGCCGGCCTGACCCGGTCCTTCATGGCGTTTCTGGTGGACGCCTACACCGAGGACGAGGCCCCCAACGCCAAGGGCGGCGTGGACGTGCGCACGGTCCTGAAGTTGGACCCGCGCCTGGCCCCCGTCAAGGCCGCCGTGCTGCCGCTGAGCCGCAACGAGGACCTGTCCCCGAAGGCCAAGGCCCTGGGCGCGCAGCTGCGGAAGAACTGGAACATCGACTTCGACGACGCCGGCGCAATCGGCCGCCGCTACCGCCGCCAGGACGAGATCGGCACCCCGTTCTGCATCACGGTGGACTTCGACACCCTCGAGGACCAGGCCGTCACCATCCGCGAGCGGGACACCATGAGCCAGGAGCGCGTCTCCCTGGACAAGGTGGAAGGCTACCTGGCGGCACGGCTGATCGGCGCCTGAGCGTGGCCATCGAATATCGTGAATGGCGGGATGGCGACGACCTCGCGCTGCTGGAAATCTGGGGCGGTCCCGAGACTGCCCAGGCCCGCCAGTTCCGTGGCGCCCTGGCCGTATCCTCCAACGGTGGGAACGGCACGCCGTGGCGGCGCTGCATCGTCGCCGAGGACGTCGTTGACGGCGTCGGCATCCCGGTCGCGGCCGGCGTCGTCTATGAAGCGTCCCTGCACCCGGAACGCCTCTGGGCCTACATTGAAGTCGCCAGGGACCACCGCCGCAACGGCATCGGAGCCACCCTCCTGGCCATGCTGCGCCGCGAAGCCGGACACGCGCCGTCGGGCGTTACCAAGCTCCGCGCCAAAGTGGAACCGGGCACGCCCGGGGCCGCATTCGCCAAAGCGGCCGGGCTGGCACCCATCCAGCGCTCCCGGCTGGTTATCGTGGAGCCCGGAGCCCTCCGGCTGCCCGTCTTCCCGGACAAGGACCACGGCGGCCGCCCCATCGATGGTGAAAACGCCGGTTCCGACATCGTCATGGACCTGGCTACCGGCTCGGTGGAGCTGACGGACGTGGTGGGCCGGTACTACACCTCCATCCACGGCTGGGACTCACCTGGTGTTCTGTCCGTGGGCCAGGTGCAGAAGCTCTTCCTGGATGAGCTCACCGGAGCCCACGGCGCCATCGTGGTCCGGGCCCAGCCGGAATCGGCGTTCGGCCAGGGCGTGGCACCCAGCAAGAAGGGCCGCATCCGGGCGTTCGCCGTCAGCTACGCCGCCCCTGCCGGCCCTGACGACGCACCGCAAACGGAAGTGGGCACGGGACCGGACACTCCCACGGACGTTTTCGTGGGGCACGAGCCCTCGCTTGCCGCCGATGACGCGGCCGAGGCCGTCCGGGACATGCTTGCGCTGATCGCCTACCAGCACCCCGTCATGCTGGAACTGGACGACTCGATGGCCGCGCTGCGCGCCGCCGTCGAACCCCTCCTGGCAGGCGGCAAGGCCCGCCTGGCCGGCGCCGAGACCCTGGTGGTCTCCGACTAAGCGCGCTCCGCTTCCCAGCTGGGTAGCGCCAGGTGCCGTTTTGAGCCGTCAAAACGGTACCTGGCGCTACCTGCTTGGGCTGCGATGCTACCTGGTGCGGGGAGCCCGACGGCGGCCCGCGGCGGCGTCGGCAGCGTCCAGCAGTTGCCGCTCGGCATCCGTGGGCGCACCACCACCCAGCCGCGCCGGCATCCACCAGGCTCCAGGCCCCGGCCGGAGCGGAAAGCCGGCGATGCAGCGGTCGATCCCCGCCTGCAGGGTGCCGCGCAAAGCTTCCGTTGCCGCCTCAACGTCAACGCCGGCCGGAAGCACCACCGGCGCGTCCACGTGGACCCGGACCGGCGCCCGCCAGCTGCGGCGGAAGGAAAAGCCGTGCCCCCGGGTCAGGATGCGGTGGGCGCCCCAGATGGATACCGGGATGACCGGAACCCCCGCCTCCGCCGCCATCCGGACAGCACCCGTGCGGCATTCGCGGACCGTGAAGCTCCTGCTGACCCCCGCCTCGGGGAAAACAGCCAGGTATTCGCCTTCCCGCAGCCTGGCAACGGCAGCCGCGTAAGCGTCTGCGCGGCCCGTATATCCCACCACCAGGTGGCCGCTGGCGCTGATGGCCGGGCCGGCCAGCCAGTGGTCCGCTGCGCCCTGGTGAACCAGGAACCGCAACTGGGCGTGTGCATGGCGCCACAGGAGCAGTTCCAGCACGGCAAAATCCACATAGCCGAAGTGTGTCACGGCGAAAACGGCCCCTTTCCCGCGGACCGGCTGCCGGGATGGCCCCGTCCGCGGCCCGGGAGGGGGCAGGTGCTCCACGCCCGTGGCTCGGAGGTCCAGCTGGAGGGCCCAGCGGAGGAACTGCCCCGTGCGGACGATCAGCCGGTAGAAGCGGTCGTTGGGCGGGGGACGCCACGTCACGGGACCGGTCCCTACAGGGTGACGTGTACGGCGGACTCGGGCAGCAGCTCCACGAACGCACGGGACGGCTGGACGCCGGCGCCCGTGCTTTCGGCGAAGGATTTGATGACAAACCCGGTGGCCAGGGTGTGCCACACGCGGACTTTCCGGAGCATGAAGTGCCCCACGCCCTTGAGCGAGACGTACTGCATGCTCGCCGCGTCCGCGGACGCCCGGCGGGCAAAGGCCAGCGACTGCGAGGGGCTGGTCATATGGTCGGTGGTGCCATGGATGATCAGCACCTTCCGGCTGGCGACCCGGTAGGCAGGGGTTTCGGGGCTCAGCCATGGTGCCAGTGCCACCACGGCCTCCACCTGTGGGTGGTCTGCCGCGCACATGGCGGTCAGCCCGCCCATGGAGTGGCCCAGCAGGAACACGGGAACGCCCGGGTGGCGGTCCGCAATCTGCTGCAGCGCCCAGCGGGCATCCTGGAGCGGGGACATGTCGGAGCCGTTCCAGCCGCGGACGCTGTTGCGCAGGGACCACACCGCCAGCCCATGCTTCCGGCCGGCACGGTGCAGGTCCCTGGCGAAAGGGACCATCCTGGCCGGGCTAAGGTGCCGGGCCTCCACCGGGTCCCGGCTGTGGGCCTTGCCGCCATGCAGGACCAGGACCACGCCCCGGGTGTTGCCGGATGCTTCAAGGACGCTCAGGACCGGCCGATGGGCGGAAACGCGCGGCACCTGCCCAGCCTGTACACCGCCCTTGTCGGGTGCTCCGTTTCTGCCGCCCCCATGCCCACCACGGTTGTCCATGCCAGGTTCCTCCCCATCCGATGGTCCATTTATAAACCCTATGGCGCCGCACGTAGAGTTCAACCATGAGGTTGTACTGCTGATGGGCGCCGGTCACTCCCACGCTTCCTTGGATCATTCGGAGCCGACGCCCCAGGCGATGGCTGCCCGCAGCAAGGCGAACCGGATCCTGGCCGCCGTGCTCATTCCGCTGGCACTGCTGACCCTGGCCGGGATGGCGGCGCTATGGCCATCCGGCAGCAAGGAAGGGGTTTCGCTCGCCAACCCGTACTCCACCGCCCCCGGCGTCACCTTCGATACCGGCACCATCCAGAGCGTGGTGACCGGGAACTGCATGCAGGGGAGTGCCCAGCAAGGGCCGGCCCAACAGGCGCCCGGCCAGCAAGGGGGAGGCCAGCAAGGCGCGCAGCAGCCACCGGGCAAAGGCTCGGACTGCACGTTCGCCTACACCGAGCCCGACAAGGGCGGCAGCCCGGTCAAAGTGGTCATCAACCCGGATGTGGCCTCATCGCACGGGGTCAAGCCCGGGGACCAGATCCGCTACCTGAACCTGTCCAACGCCCAGGGCGCCGGCGGATCGCAGGGATCGCCGGCGTACATCTTCGTGGACTTCGTCCGGACCCTTCCCATCATCCTGCTCGCCGTGCTGTACGCCGTGGTGGTCATCGCCGTCGCCAGGTGGCGCGGACTCCGGGCCCTGATCGGGCTGGTGGGGGCATACTTCGTGCTCGCGAACTTCCTGCTCCCGGGCCTGGTGGAGGGGAAACCGCCGCTGTTGTTGGCCCTGGTGGGATCCACCGTGATCATGATCGGGGTGCTGTACTTCGCCCACGGGTTCTCCGCGCGCACGTCCACGGCGCTCCTGGGCACGGTCTTTGGACTGGCAATCACCGCCCTGCTCGCAGCGTGGGCTACGGATGCGGCCAACCTGGCCGGCGTCGGGAGCCACGACGCCGCCACCCTGGTGAACACGTCGTCCAACATCTCCATCTCCGGCGTGATCCTCTGCGGGCTAATCATTTCCGGCCTGGGCGTCCTCAACGATGTCACCATCACCCAGTCCTCAGCCGTGTGGGAGCTTTACGAGCTTGCACCGGCCAGCAGCGCCCGGAAGCTGTTCACTTCCGCCATGAGGATCGGCCGCGACCACATCGCATCCCCGGTGTACACCATTGCGTTCGCCTACGCGGGCGCCGCGCTGCCCATCCTGATCATCGTCATGCTCTACGACCGGCCCCTGCTGGACACGCTCACCAGCGCCGAACTCTCCGAGGAGGTGATCCGGACGCTGGTGGGTTCCATCGGGCTGGTCCTGGCCATTCCGGTCACCACGCTGATCGCCGTGCTGGTGGTGAAGGCCACCGGGGTTCCGGTGCCGGGTCCCGTCCCGGCAGGCGGAGTCCATCCGCCCGTCGCCGGGCCAGGGGACGGAAAGCACGACGACGGGCACAGCCACGCGGACGACGTCGCGGACACCGGGGCGCTCGCCGCGGCCGTGCTTGAGGAACGCAGCCGGCGCGCCGCCGTCGAACCCGCCGCCGTGCACACCGACGCGCCGGTGCCTCCGGAAGTACCCGCCACCCGCCGGGGCCGGCGGGCGGACCGCGGCTGACCTGCGGACCAGGGGCTGGACCGGCGTTCGCTGGAGGCGGCTACTGGTAGTCGGCCAGCCAGAGGTCCGGTCCGAAGACTTCGTACTGGATGTCCTTCGCCCGGACACCTGCCCCCACCAGGGCGGACCGTACGGCCTGCATGAAGGGCACGGGACCGCAAAGGTAATACTCGGCGTCGGACGGCAACGAGATGTCCTTGACGTTCATGAAACCCGGGTGCACCGTACCGGCGTCGCTGTCCGCGGAGGAGCCTTCACCGTCCGGCTCCAGGAACCACGACGTGAGGGAGGCGTCCGCCAGCGCCGCAAGGTCGGCCGTCACCTGGTTCCGCAGGGCAAAGGAGGCCGGGGAGTCGGCCGCATGCAGGAACAGGACCTTCCGCTGGGAGCCGGACTTGACCAGGTGGGACAGCATGCCGGCCATGGGCGTGATGCCGATTCCCGCGCTCGCCAGCACCAGGGGCCGGTCCGTGTATTCCAGGACGACGTCGCCGAAGGGGGCGGAGAGGGTGACCTCGTCGCCAACGTTGACGTGGTCGTTCAGGAGGTTGGACATTTCGCCGTCCGGCGCCCCCTCCGCGCGTACCCGCTTGACGGCGAAGCGCCGGTGCTGGCCGTCGTCTGCCTGGGTCAGGCTGTACTGGCGGGGCTGCAGGACGCCGTCGGGCATCTGCATCCGGAGGGTGACGTACTGTCCCGGCAGCGATGGCTTGACTTCGCGCTCGTCGGTCCGCTCCACCACGAAACTGACAACGTCATCGGTTTCCTGGATCTTTTCGGCCACCCGCCATGTGCGCCACACAGTTTCCGGGCTGAGCCGGACGGCGTCGTAGAGCCCGCGTTCCTTGTTGATGAGCATGTTGGCCATGAGCCAGTAGACCTCGTCCCAGGCCGCGGCCACCTCGGGTGTCACGGCGTCGCCCAGGACATCCACGATGGCCCACATCAGGTTGTCGTGGACCACCTGGTATTGCTCAGGACTCAGGCCCAGGGAGACGTGCTTGTGCGAAATGCGGGACAGCAGATGGTCCGGCAGGTGGGTGGGGTCGTTGACCAGGAAGCCGGCGAAAGCGGCAACCGAACCGGCCAGCGCCTGTTGCTGCCGGCCATCTGCCTGGTTGCCGCGGTTGAACAGGCCGTTGAGCAGCTCGGGGTGTTCGCCGAACATGTGCTTGTAGAAACGGGACGCGATTTCCTGGATGTGTTCGCCCACCACGGGAAGGGTGGCCTGGATGACGGGATATGAGGTCTCTGACAGCATGGGTAAGTCTCCTTGAAGCGTCCTGGCTGGTGGTCCGTCCCCGCGCCACGCTAACAGCCGGCCGGAACGGGGGGTCAGGTACTTTGGCACTGGCCGGAAGCACCGATTTGCCCGGCTTTGCAACAATGGACAGGTGACTGTTGCTGCAACTCCTCCCGCCCCCAAGCTGGAACTCCCGCCCCTGAAGCTGGGACCCATCACGGTGGACACCCCGGTGATCCTCGCCCCCATGGCCGGCATCACCAACTCCGCCTTCCGCAGGCTCTGCCGTGAATACGGCGGCGGCATGTACGTGGCGGAGATGGTCACCTCCCGTGCGCTGGTGGAGCGGACCCCCGAATCCCTCCGCATCATTTCGCACGACGACGACGAGAAAGTGCGCTCCGTCCAGCTCTACGGCGTGGACCCCGGCACGGTCGGCGCTGCCGTGCGGATGCTCGTGGAGGAAGACCGGGCCGACCACATCGACCTAAACTTCGGCTGCCCTGTCCCCAAGGTAACCCGGCGCGGCGGCGGCTCGGCACTGCCCTGGAAGATCGATCTCTTCACCTCGATCGTGCAGACCGCCGTCAAGGAAGCCTCCAAGGGCAACGTTCCGCTGACCATCAAAATGCGCAAGGGCATCGACGATGACCACCCGACGTACCTCGACGCCGGCCGCATCGCCCGTGACTCCGGTGTCGCCGCCGTCGCACTCCACGGCCGGACGGCCGCCCAGTTCTATTCCGGCAAGGCCGACTGGTCCGCCATCGCCCGGCTCCGCGAGGCGCTGCCCGACATTCCGGTGCTGGGCAACGGCGATATCTGGTCCGCCGAGGACGCCGTCCGGATGGTCCGCGAAACCGGCGTGGACGGCGTGGTGGTGGGCCGCGGCTGCCAGGGCCGGCCGTGGCTCTTCGGTGACCTGCAGGCCGCGTTCGAAGGCAGCGACGTCCGGCACCGGCCCAACCTGCGCCAGGTGGCCGAAGGCGTGTACCGCCACGCCGAGCTCATGGTGGAAACCTTCGGCGACGAAGGTAAGGCGCTGCGTGAGATCCGCAAGCACATTGCCTGGTACTTCAAGGGCTACGTGGTGGGCGGGGAACTGCGCACGCGGCTTGCCCTGGTGACCAGCCTGGAGGTACTCCGGGACACACTGGCCGAACTGGACCTGGACTCGCCCTACCCCGGGGTGGACGCCGAAGGCCCCCGCGGCCGCGCCGGCTCCCCGAAAAGGCCGGCCCTGCCCAAGGACTGGCTGGACTCCCGGGCACTCAACGAGGACCAGTCCAAGGACATTGCGGCAGCAGAACTGGACGTTTCCGGTGGCTGAAGCTTCGGTTGCCGGGCACCGGCCCGCGGGAACCCCCACCGCGGCCCTGGCGCTGCCCGGTTACGACACGCACGATTCCGCCCGCTGGGTGGAGGAGCCGCCCAAGAACACGTACCGCTCAGACTTCGAACGGGACAGGGCAAGGGTGCTGCATTCGTCCGCGCTGCGCCGGCTGGGCGCGAAAACCCAGGTGGTGGCCCCGGACACGGACGACTTCGTGCGCACCCGCCTTACGCACAGCCTGGAAGTGGCGCAGGTGGGCCGCGAACTGGGCCGGGCCCTGGGCTGCGACCCGGACGTGGTGGACACGGCCTGCCTCAGCCACGACCTGGGCCACCCGCCCTTCGGCCACAACGGCGAGTCGGCGTTGAACGAGGTGGCACATGCCATCGGCGGCTTCGAGGGCAACGCCCAGACCCTCCGCCTGCTCACCCGGCTCGAGCCCAAGGTGCTCACGGCTGACGGCCGGCCCGCGGGCCTGAACCTCACCCGCGCAAGCCTTGACGCGGCGTCGAAATACCCCTGGTCAGCCCTGGAAGCGCCGGTGATCCATGGCCAGCGGACCAGCAAGTTCGGAGCCTACGAGGACGACCTCCCCATCTTCACCTGGCTCCGCGAAGGCGCCCCGGAACGCCGGAGCTGCCTGGAAGCCCAAGTCATGGACCTCGCGGACGACATCTCATACTCGGTGCACGACGTGGAGGACGCGATTGTTGCCGGCCACTTCCAGCTTCGCTGGATGGACAACCCGGACCACCGCGCCCGCGTGGTGGGCTACGCCAAGCAGTGGTACCTGCCGCACAACGACCCCGCGGCCATCGATGCCGCACTGGCCCGGCTGGAGGCCACGGATGTCTGGGTGCGGGAGGCCGATGGCAGCCGTAAATCGATGGCGGCGTTGAAGAACATGACCAGCCAGCTGATTGGCCGGTTCTGCCAGAGCGCCCTGGAAACCACCCGTGCCGTCTACGGGCCGGAAAACCTGACGCGCTATAACGCCGAACTCATGGTTCCCGACGAAACCGTCATGGAAATCGCGGTGATGAAGGGCCTGGCCACCACGTTCGTGATGACCACCGAGCACCGGCAGCCCATCTACGAGCGGCAGCGGGAAGTGCTCCACGCCCTGGTCACCGCCCTCAGCGCTACGGGGGACCGGCACCTGGAGCCGATGTTCGCGGCAGACTGGCGGGCGGCGGACGACGACGGCGCGCGCCTGCGCGTCGTCATCGACCAGGTGGCGTCCCTGACGGACGGCTCCGCGCTGGCCATGTACGAGCGCCTGGTGGGAAGCCTGCCCTCGCTCTGGTGACCAGCCCTGGTGCGGCCGGACGTCCCTGCGATCAACAGCTTCCTTAAAGCATCTTCACAGGAAGGAGGCGCACCATGGGAGGAAAGACAGGCCGCTAGGAACGGGAGCTGGTCATGAGTACTCGCAGCAGGGGCAAGCGCCTTGCCACCGGGATCACCGCGGCCGTGGGCGTTGGCAGCTTCGCCGCCGCCGGGGTCGCGGCATCCGCCGTCTACGCCGCAACGCCCTCCGTGATCGCCAGGACCACTCCCGCCACCGACACCAGCACCACACAGTCAAGCACGCCCAAATCTGACGACGATAACCGCGGGACCACCAAGAACAACACCTCACGCCGCTCGAAAACCTACGGCAGTTCCGGCAGCACCACGCCGGTCCAGCCGGGAAAAGGCAGTACCGTCCATGGCCGGTCATCGGGGTCCTGACATGGCAGGCTCCGGCAGGGCCGCTCCCGGCGCAGCCGGCACCTGGACCGCCGAACAACCTTCGCATGCGAGCAACACTGCGTCGCCGGACAACACAGCACGGGCCAGCTGGACTGTCTGGGAACTTGAGGCATCGGTCACCGTCACCGATCCAGAACTGCTCGCCGCCGCCGAAGAGGCCGTCCGCGGCGTTGTAGCGGCAATCGACCTCGCCTGCAGCCGCTTCCGGGAAGACTCCGAACTGATGATGGTCCAGTCCCGGATGTCGCAGGGCGTAGGCGTCAGCCCCCTGTTCCGGCTTCTGCTCGAGCGCGCACTGGAGGCGGCCCGGCTCACCGGCGGCGATGTGGACCCCACCCTCGGAGCTGAGCTGGCCGCCTTGGGCCATGGCCCGGAATGGCAGAGGCCCGGGCTCACCAGCATCCCGGTGCCGCTGCAGCCCGCACCTCCCCGGCGGCCTTCGGTACCGCGGGCACCCGGCTGGACCCGCCTGAACCTCGACGCCTCGACCCTGACCCTCCCGGCCGGCCTCCGGCTGGACCTGGGAGCAACAGCGAAGGCAGTCGCAGCCGACCTCGCCGCTGCCGCCGTGCACCAGGCACTGGGTTGCGGGGTGCTCATCAACCTGGGCGGCGACCTGGCCAGCGCAGGCCCGGGGCCGCGGGAGGACAGCGGGCCCGGCCAGTGGCAGGTCATGGTGCAGGACCTTCCTGCCGACCCCTGCCAGCAGGTCTCCCTGGCCCCGGGCTTTGCCCTGGCCACATCCAGTACGCAAAAGCGCCGCTGGAAGCACCAGGGGACCGAGGTGCACCACATCCTTGACCCCCGTTTTGGCCTGCCGGCCGAGCCGGTCTGGCGGTCGGTGACCGTTGCCGCCCCCACCTGCCTGGAAGCGAACGCGTTCAGCACGGCGGCAGTCGTCCGCGGCTTCGCTGCCGTGGACTGGTTCCGGGCCGAAGGCATAGCTGCCCGCCTGGTGGACAGCCGGGGCAGGGTGGTCACCACCGGGGACTGGCCTGCCGACAACGGCAGCCCTTCCCTGGCCGCCGGCGGAAGCTCCCATGCCGGGGGTGGCCGCCGTGGATGAAGCAATGTGGGCGTTCGGGCGGGTCAGCGGCTTCGTGTCCCTGGCACTATTCACCGTGTCCGTGCTGCTGGGGATCCTCAACAGGTCCGGCCGCCCGCTGCTGGTGCTGCCCCGGTTCTCCATCAGCCTCCTGCACCGGAACATAGCGCTGCTCGCCACGGTGTTCCTGGGGCTGCACGTGGGATCCCTGCTCCTGGACTCGTTTGCCAAGCTGAACCCGGTGGACGTCGTCGTCCCGTTCCTGGGCTCGTACCAGCCGTTTTGGCAGGGACTGGGGACGGTGGCCCTGGACCTCGTCCTCGCGGTGGTGGTGACGGGCCTGCTGCGGCACCGGATCGGGCAGCGTAGCTTCAAGGCCGTGCACTGGCTCAGCTACGGCGTCTGGCCGGTCGCCATGGCGCACGCCCTCGGCAACGGCACCGACGTCTCCAGCGGATGGTTCCTCCTGCTGGCCGTCGCGTCAGCGGTCGCCGTAGCGGCGGCCCTGCTGTGGCGCCTGAGCCCTTCCTTCCTCGAAACCTCCCATGCCAGGCAAGGACGCGTCCTGTGACCCACCCCCATGACACCCACCAGCCGGTGCCGCTCCACGCGGAACAGGACAGCCTGCGGCAGCAGCCGCGGCTCCTGGCCGCAGGCCCAGGCGCAGGCTGGTCACAGCATCTTGAGGCGTTTGGGCCCTGGGAAGCGCAGGCTGCCGGACCCGGGCTGCTGGACACGCTCGCCGCAGCCGGGCTCACCGGGCGGGGCGGCGCCGCGTTCGAAACCTGGCGCAAAGCCAGTGCCGCTGCAGGGTCCGGAAGGAAAGGCATGTTCGCGGCCAGGCCGGTGGTGATTGCGAACGGTGCAGAAGGCGAACCCCTGAGCTTCAAGGACCGGACCCTCCTGGCCCATGCACCCCACCTGGTCATCGACGGGCTCGTTGCCCTGGCCGAGGCACTGGGCGGCGCAAGCATGTACATGTACGCGCCGGCGGCCAGTCTTCCCCGCGTGGAACAGGCCGTCGGCGAACGTCCCCGGGGCAAGCGGATCCGCATGGTCCAGGCTCCCGAAACCTTCATCTCCGGTGAGTCGAGCGCCGTCGTCAACATGATTGCCAACGGCAGCGCCATCCCCACGGACCAGCGGCCCCGCCTCAGCGAATCCGGCCTCAACGGCCGGCCCACGCTGGTGGTCAACGTCGAAACCCTTGCCCAGGTTGCCCTGATTGCCCGTTACGGAGCGCCGTGGTTCCGCCAGGCGGGGACACCGGCTGACCCCGGCACCCGGCTCGTGTCCGTTTCCGGCCCTGCCCCGGTACCGGACGTCGTGCTGGAAGTGCCCGGCGGTGCACAACTTTCGGCGGTCCTGCAGGAGGCCGGGATGGATCCTGCCGCCCTGTCCGCCGTCCTGGTGGGTGGCTATCACGGGCGGTGGGTGCGGCCCGCCGCGCACGCGCTCTCTCCAGCGGGGCTGCCCGGCCGGACCGTCCGGCCGGGAGCAGGCGTGATCCATGCCCTGGACCTGCAGGCGTGCGGCATCCAGGCCACTGCCAGGATCGTGGGCTACCTGGCCGACCAATCCGCCCGGCAATGCGGACCCTGCATGTTCGGGCTGCCGGCCATGGCGTCCATCCTGAACCGGATCGCCGGCGGGGAAACCAATCACCGGCTTGCTTCCGAGCTTGACCGGCTGGGGAAGCTGGTTTCGGGACGTGGCGCGTGCCGGCACCCGGAGGGGACCGCCGGCCTGGTCGGCAGCGCCCTGGAGGTCTTCGCCGGCGACTTCCGCGCCCACCTTTCCGGCTACTGCACGGGCCCGGGAGGAGCAGCGGCATGAAAACCCACCTGCACATCGACTGGACCAGCTGCGACGGCCGCGGCCTGTGTGTCGAACTGCTTCCCGGCGTACTGGACCGGGATGACTGGGGGTACCCGGTGGCACGGGGGAAGGTGGGCCGGGACCGGACAGATGTTCCGCTGCGTGATGCCGACCGGGAAGCCGCGCAGGAGGCCGTCATCCTGTGCCCCAAGCTGGCGCTGAGCCTGCTGGAGGGAAAGGCTCCGGAACCACAGAAGCGGGCGCCGGGGACGTGAAGCCGGGCGGTGACACTAAGATTGCTGTGTGGCTGGGCTGATTAAACGTGAAGATATCGACGAAGTACGCCAGCGCACGGACATCAAGGAAGTGGTTGACGGCTACGTCACGCTCAAGGGTGCGGGGCTGGGAACCTTCAAGGGCCTGTGCCCCTTCCACGACGAGCGCTCGCCGTCCTTCACCGTCCGTCCCCAGGTAGGCCGCTACCACTGCTTCGGCTGCGGCGAGGACGGCGACGTCATCGCCTTCGTCCAGAAGCAGGACCACAGCTCCTTCCAGGAAGCCGTGGAGAAGCTTGCATCCCGGATCGGCTACGAGTTGCGCTACGAGGACGGCGGCACCGGCCCCAACCGTGAGGAAGTGGGCCGGCGCCAGCGGCTGCTGGACGCACATAAGATCGCGGACGAATTCTTCCGGGCCCAAATGCTCACCCCCGGCGCCGCCACGGCCCGCAACTTCCTGTTTGGCCGCGGCTTCGACCGGGCCGCCGCGGAACACTTTGGCTGCGGTTACGCACCCCAAGGGTGGGATGCGCTGCTGAAGCACCTCCGCGGCCGCGGCTTCACCGACGCCGAGCTCAAGCTGACCGGCATGTTCAGCGAAGGAAACCGGGGCATCTACGACCGTTTCCGCGGCCGCCTCATCTGGCCCATCAAGGACATGGCCGGCGACACCATCGGCTTCGGCGCGCGCAAGCTGTATGAGGACGACCAAGGCCCCAAGTACCTCAACACCCCGGAGACCACCCTCTACAAGAAGTCACAGGTCCTCTACGGCATCGACCTCGCCAAACGCAGCATTGCCAAGGACCGGCAGTTGGTGGTGGTGGAGGGCTACACGGACGTCATGGCGTGCCACCTCGCCGGGATCACGACGGCGGTGGCCACCTGCGGCACGGCGTTCGGCACCGAACACATCAAGATCGCCCGCCGGCTTTTGTCCGACGACGGCACCGGGGGAGAAGTGGTGTTCACCTTCGACGGCGACGCCGCCGGGCAGAAGGCCGCCCTGCGGGCCTTCGAAGAGGACCAGCGCTTCACCGCCCAGACCTACGTGGCCGTGGAACCCACAGGCGCCGATCCCTGCGACCTGCGCCTCAGCCGCGGGGATGACGCGGTGCACGCCCTGATCCAGTCCCGCCGGCCGCTGTTCGAATTCGCCATCCGCAGCACCTTGAAGCAGTTCAACCTCGATACCGTTGAGGGCCGCGTGCAGGGCCTCAAGGCTTCCGTGCCGGTGGTGGCCGCCATCCGGGATGCCTCCACCCGGACGGGTTACTGCCAGGCGTTGACCGGCTGGCTGGGCATGCCGGACCCCAACGAGGTCCTGCGCATGGTCAACGCAGAAGTGAAGAACGCCGGAAAGCGTGGCGACCCGGGACGGTCCCCGGTTCCGGGCCAGCCGCAGGCAGGCGGTCCCTCCCGCCCGGCTCCCGCCCAGCCCGGGGCGCCGGGCGTAGCTGCCGGGCCGTCGTCGGGCGTTGTCCCGTCCTTCCACCGGCCGGACCCCCGCGATCCCGTGGCCTCCATGGAGCGGCAGGCGCTGGAGGTGGCGCTGCAGCAGCCTGCGCTGCTGGCGGGCGGGGTGTGGGACCGCTTTGCCGCTGCCCGGTTCGCCATCCCTGCCTTCCAGGCCGTCCACCACGCCATGCGTGCCACGGGTCCCGGCCTGACCGTTGATCCGGTGCGCTGGGTGGAACACGTGATGCACGAGGTTCCAGAGCCCCTCCGGCCGCTGGTGTCGGAACTCGCCGTGGTGCCCCTGCCGGCCCATACTGAGGAAGCGGTCCTGAAATACTGCCGCGACATTCTGTCCCGGCTGTTCGAACTGCAGATCACCCGGATCAAGGCTGACAAAATGGGCCAGTTGCAGCGCCTTGACGCGGCGGCGGAGCCGGAAACCTACCAGCGGCTCAACCGGGAACTGATGATGCTGGAAATGGAACGCCGGGCCCTGCGGGCCGAGGCGTAGGGGTGGCCCGGGCCGCGGACCCGGGGTGGGCCAGGTCACGGCAGTCCGATTTCGTTTCCCCGCCGGGTGTTTGCTAGGCTGGTACCCGCTTCATTCCTCCTTAGCTCAATTGGCAGAGCATTCGACTGTTAATCGAAGGGTTGCTGGTTCAAGTCCAGCAGGAGGAGCTTCCAATCCCCGTTCCGGCTTCCGGAACGGGGATTTTTGTTTCCCCGCAAGGCAGGCTGGGCCTGGGGAACTGCCGATTTCCCTGTGCCGGAATCCTTTGCTAATGTCATACCTGCTTCATTCCTCCTTAGCTCAATTGGCAGAGCATTCGACTGTTAATCGAAGGGTTGCTGGTTCAAGTCCAGCAGGAGGAGCGCAACGAAAAATCCCCGTTCCTCCGGTTGGAGGAGCGGGGATTTTCTTATGCGGTGCCGCAGTGATCAGACGAAGTCCATTTCCACCTGCAGGAACCTTTCGGCCTCGGCGATGGCCGCCTGGAAGGCTTCCTTCTCGGTCGGCGACTTCCGGGGCTCGCGGGGGTTCCATTCGTGCGGCGCGGAGTGGATCCTCACGAAGCCGGCGTCCGGGGGAGCGTAGAAGATTCCGAAGCGCTGCACCGGCCATTCAGGGGAGGTTTCCGGCGCCACCAGCAAGGCCGCGTTGAAGGCGGGATTGAACCATTGGGCGATGGGCCGGCGCCGGTCTTCGGTGAACAGTCCCGCA
Organism: Pseudarthrobacter niigatensis; assembly: GCF_030812615.1. NCBI lineage: Bacteria > Bacillati > Actinomycetota > Actinomycetes > Micrococcales > Micrococcaceae > Pseudarthrobacter > Pseudarthrobacter niigatensis. The sequence continues at coordinate 145,135 of NZ_JAUSTB010000006.1, forward strand.
GCGTACAGGGCCGCCGACTGCTGGCCTGCCTGCGCACACAGCCGCTCCCACCACAGTGGCAGGATCCGGGCGTCGCACCGTTGCCATGTGGCCGGAAGTGGCGGTTGGTTCTGCCAGTTGGGCACGGCATCATTTTATCGCGGGAGGGACCCGGACGGCAGGGAATGCCGCACCGGACCGGCCATAACAATCAGTGCCGGGAATTCAGCGGCGCCGGCGGGAGCCCGGGTTGACCCGGTACAGGAGCGCGGCGCCTGCCAGCGTCCCCAGGATGATGCCCCAGCCCGGGTTTCCCAGGAGACGGCCGGCGAAGTAGCCGACGACGGCGCCGAGCACCGCCCCGAGGAACAGTCCCCGTCCGTTACGGTGCGGTTTGCGGCTCACGGGCTGCCTTTCGATTGGAGGCAAAGGGGCTGGCACGCGCCCCTGATGATGGCCTGGCTCAGTGGATCGAGGGTACCGTGCGCGGCCGGACCACCAGCCACAGTGCGGCGGCCGCCAGGAGGATGCAGGCTGCCTGCACCCCGCCCATGGGCGCGGCGCTGGTGATGCCGAGCCAGCCCACCACCGGGGAAATGAGCCCGGCCATCAGGAACGTCGCGGCACCCAGCAGCGACGCTGCCGTTCCCGCCTGGGCCGCGTGTCCGGCCAGGGCGAGCACCTGGACGCAGGGGAACATGAAACCGGTGCCCAGGATGTAGAACCACAGCGGGACCATGACGCCCCACAGTCCCAGGCCGGCGCGGTCAAGAACCACGATCAACAGGGCCATCAGGAACATCCACGCCGTGGCGCCGGCCAGGATCCACTGCGGCGGGACGATCCGGATGAGCCGCGCACTGGTCTGCACGCCGGCCACGATGCCCAGGGAGTTGATGCCAAACAGCAGGCCGTACTGCTGGGCTGAAAACCCGAAGACGTCCTGGAACAGGAATGGCGAGGCCGAAAGGTAGGTGAACAGTCCGCCGAAGTTGAATCCCGCAACCATCAGCAGCCCCACGAAGATCCGGTCGCTGAACAGCGCTTTGTAGCGTTGCCGGGCTGTCATGCCGGTCCGCCCGCGTTTTTCCGGAGGCAGCGTTTCGCGCACCAGGAGGAGCGCGGCGACAACCACGAGGGTTCCGTACGCTGCCAGGAACACGAAGATGCCCGGCCAGGGCATCACCAGCAGAAGCTGTGAGCCGATGACCGGGGCAAGGATGGGCGCCAGCCCGTTGACCAGGGACATCCTGGAGAACATGCGCACCATGGCGTAGCCGGAAAACAGGTCGCGGACCATGGCCATGGCCACCACGCCGCCGCCGGCCGCGCCAACCCCCATCAGCACGCGGAAGATCCCCAGCGTGGCGATGTCCGCGGATACTGCGGCGCCCAGCGATGCCGCGATGTGCAGTGCCGTGGCCAGGATCAGCGGGGTCCGGCGGCCGAACTTGTCGCTGAAGGGGCCAACCACCAGCTGCCCGAACGCGAATCCGACCGTGGTGCCGGCCAGGGTGAGCTGAACCTGGGCCTCCGTCACCCCCAGGCTTGCCTCCAGCGCCGGAAAGGCGGGCAGGTAGAGGTCGATGGTAAACGGACCAAGGGCGGTCAGGGCGCCCAACAGGAGGATGTACAGGAGCTTCCGGCGGCGGCTCAGCAGGTCGCCCGGATTGGGGGGATTGGTCACGGAGAACAATCCTAGGCCCGCGCATGCCGGTTTTTGCAGCGTTGTAGGCCGCGCCCACCGGCAAGCCCCCAAGTTCGCCCTGAACCTGAATGGTAGTTTTGGTGGCGTGGACTGTGCGGCTGCACATTCCACACCCAACGGATGCAGTATCGACCCATGAACCAGTAAGGCGGAACCGATGAGCGGACGTCACAGCGGGCGTACCAGCCCGGGATTGCGTATCACTGCGCTGCCCGGGACGGCAAGACTCCTTTTCCGGTTGGCCCCCCGCCAGCTCAATGACGAGATCGCCTTCGCCAAGATCGAACTCAAGCGCAAGGGAATCCAGGTGGGGGTGGCCGCGGCCTTCTTCGCCGTCGCGCTGCTCTTCCTCGCATTCCTGGTGGTTGGACTGATCGTTGCGGCCATCATGGGCCTGGCCACCATCATGCCCGCCTGGCTGGCAGCCCTGCTGGTCTCCGCTGCTTTCCTGCTGATAGCCCTCATCGGCGGCCTGGTTGGCCTCGCGAGGTTCAAGAAGGCCATGCCGCTGATGCCGGAAGAGACCATCCGCGGCATCAGGCACGATATCGGGGTGGCCCGCGAGGGCTCGGCCTTCAACCCGGCCATCCTTGACCCGGAGAGCCCCGAGGCCAAGGCTGCCAAGGCCGCCAAGGCCGACGCAGCCGCCAAGGCAAAGGCGGAGAAGGAAGCCAAGGCCGCCCAGCACGAGCAGGAATTCCCGCACGCGTCCGAAGCAGATCTGGTGCGGCGCCTGAGCCAGCGCCGCCACCACCTCACCGAGGTCAGGGACGAACTCGGCACGGAGCTGGATGTGAAGACCCAGGCCCGCTACCTGCTCGCCGCCGCCCAGGTCAAGGCGCGCGAGGGCCAGGTGCTGGCGCGGCACGGCATGGAATCGGCGGGGCAGCGGTTCGCGGCAGTATCCGGCTCCGCCGACCTGTCCAGGCGCTGGAAGCCGCTGGCCGCCTTCGTCGCGGCAGGCACGGTCCTGGTGGTCCTCCTGCGCAGGCTCTTCCGCGCCAACTAGGTCCCGTTCCGCCACGCAAGATCCCGGCGGACGCTGTTTCCGCCTGTAAAGGCACAACCGAAAGACCGCGCCGCGGCGCTGCAGGAAGGAGAGGGGACGGGTGAAGTTCATTGGTGCAGGCGCCCGCCCCGGCCGTCCCCAGGTGGACCATGACCGCGTGGCCACCATCCCCAACCTGCTCACCGTGGTGCGGTTCATGGGCGTTCCGCTCTTCATCTGGCTTGTGCTGGCCCAGAAGGAATACGGGGCCGGGGTGGTTGTCCTGGCTGTCATGGCCGGGACGGACTGGATCGACGGCTACATCGCCCGCCGGTTCGACCAAGCCTCCAAGCTCGGCCGGGTCCTTGACCCCATTGCCGACCGCCTGGCCCTGCTGGCGGTGGCCTTCACCCTGGTGATTGCCGGCGTCGTGCATTGGCTTTACCTGGCGGCACTCGTGGTTCCCGATGCCGTCCTGTTGGTATTGACGCTCTCCCTCTTCCACGGACACCCGGACCTCCCGGTCAGCGTGGTGGGCAAGGTGCGGACCGGGCTGCTGCTGCTGGGCACGCCCCTGCTGCTCCTATCCCGCCTGGATACCGTCATGTCCGCCACCCTCCTCACCGCCGCCTGGGTGGTGCTGGGCCTGGGCCTGGTCGGCCACTGGATTGCCGCGTACAACTACTTTTGGGCCATGCTGCGCAAGGGCCGGGAACAACAACAGCACGACGGCGGGAACGGCTGATGGTGTGGCTTGCCGTCGGCCTGGCGGTGCTTGGCGCCTTCTGCCTTGCCCTGGGTGCCCAGCGCCAGGGGAGCGCGGTCAAGGCCGACACCGGTGGCCTGGCCCTCAGCTCGAACGGTTTCCTGCGCCTCCTGCGCAACCCCCGGTGGATGCTGGGGCTCCTGCTGTTGTGCACCGGCATGGCCATGAATGCCGTAGCCCTGGTCTCCGCGCCGCTTACCGTGATCCAGCCCATTGGTGCCATTGCCCTGGTGATCACCACAGTGGTCAACGCCAGGGACCAGGACCTGACGATCAACCGTGCCACGGCGGTCTCCATCGCCGCGTGCGTCACTGGGTCCGCGCTGTTCGTCCTCCTGGCGGTCAACGTGACCCAGGAGAACCACCATGTCAGCCCGGAAGACGAGCTCACCATCGTGCTGCTCCTGGCCCTGGCGGTGGGGCTGTTCGGCACGCTGGCCGTGATGTTCAGGCACCGGATGAACGCGTTCATCTATATCCTCGGCGCCGGCATCCTGTTCGGTTTCGTGGCGGTGCTCACCCGGATCATCGGCAAGCACCTTTTGGACCCGAATGGGCTCTTCCTGCTGAACGTCCAGTGGTATTCCGTGGTGGCCATCATCGCGGCCGGCGGCCTGGGGTCATGGTTCGTGCAGAGCGCCTACTCCACGGGGCCGCCGGACCTGGTGATCGCCGGACTCACGGTGGTTGACCCCATGGTGGGCATTGCCATCGGCATCATCATCCTGGGTGAACTGCGGCCCGACGTCCATGCGGTCATGGCCATTGCAATGGGAACGGCGGCCTGCCTTGCTATCGTTGGAGTCATCGCCCTTTCCCGGCACCACCCGGAAGTTACCAAGCGCAAGAAGGACGCGCGGAAGGCTTCCGGAAGGCCCACCCACTAGTTCACTTCCAGTCCAACGTCACCAGCAATTCCACGAAGCCCGGCGCCCCCTGCGCCAGCGGCCAACCGTGCTGTCAGTTCCACGCTGTCCGCACCGTGACCATCAGGAGTACTCCCCATGACCACGCCAGCCGACCAGCGACCCCTGACCATCCTGATCGCCGCAGACACCTATCCGCCGGACGTGAACGGTGCTGCCCAGTTCGGATACCGGCTGGCCAAGGGGATGACGGCCCGGGGCCACAACGTCCATGTCCTGGCTTCCCGCGACAGCAAGGGAAAGAGCTTCACCGAGTTCCGCGAGGAAGCCACGGTTCACCGGCTCCGCTCGCACAAGGCATTCACGCACGAGAGCTTCCGCCTCTGCTTCCCCTGGGAAATCAAGAAGGAAATCAGCCTCCTCTTCGACCGGGTCAACCCGGACGTTGTGCACATCCAGAGCCACTACATGATTGGCGAGCATGTGCTGTATGAGGCCGTGAAACGTGGCGTCCGCATTATCGCCACCAACCACTTCATGCCCGAGAACCTCAACCCCTTCCTGCCGTTCCCGCAGTGGTTCAAGGACATCATCGGGCGGGTCTCCTGGAAGGACATGGGCAAGGTCATGGGCCAGGCCGACGTCGTCACCACCCCCACCCCGCTTGCCGCCCGGGCCATGCACGAGCACGCGTTCCTGCGCAAAGTCCTGCCGTTGTCCAACGGCATCGACTCCGCCGCCTACGAACTGAAGCCCGGCGAGCACATCGAGCCGCACCCGCACCCCACCGTCCTGTTCGCCGGCCGCCTCGCCGAGGAAAAGCACGTGGACGTCCTGATCGAGGCCATCGGCAAGACGCCGCCGGAGCTGAACGTGCACCTGGAGATCGTGGGCGGCGGCGAAGTGCGGTCTGCCCTGGAGGACCTGGTGCGCCGGCTCGGGCTCACCGGGCGGGTCAAATTCCTGGGCCTGGCCAGCGACGAGGAACTGCGGACCGCCTATATCCGCGCCGACCTGTTCTGCATGCCCGGAACCGCGGAGCTGCAGTCGCTGGTGACCCTGGAAGCGATGTCCGCGTCAACACCCGTGGTCCTGGCCGACGCCATGGCGCTGCCCCACCTGGTCCGCGACGGCGAGAACGGGTACCTCTTCACGCCCAACGACAGCGACGACCTTGCCAAGAAGATCACCCAGGTCCTGGAACTGCCCAAGGAGGAACAGCGCGCCATGGGCCGGGCAAGCCGGCAGATGGTGGAACCCCACAGCATCCAGGGCACGCTGCAGACCTTCGAGGACCTGTACCGCGGCGCGTCCTACGAGGACAAAGTGGTCTGAACCCTTTCCCGTGTTTGCTAGAGTGTTCATGCCCTGCCGGAGCACGGCGGTCCACCGCCTGCTCCCGGGGCTTGGGGGCTATAGCTCAGCTGGTTAGAGCGCGGGACTCATAATCCTAAGGTCCTCGGTTCAAGTCCGAGTAGCCCTACCCATAGACCGCGGCCGACAATTTCTGTTGGCCGCGGTTTTCTTGGTTAACCCCACACCCTGCGGTATGTTACTGACCAGTAACATACCGTGCTCCGTTCCGCGGCATGGTCAGCGCTGATCACCCAAGAAGGTAACAATGGCCACCTCCACAGCCGACTTTCCCGAGCTTCCCTACGCCGACGGCGACTTCTTCGCGTTCGAGCAGCTTCTCTCCGGCAAGGAGCAGGACCGGCTCGCCGAAGTCCGCGAGTTCCTGGACCGCGAGGTCAAGCCCATTGCCGTGGACTGCTGGAACCGCGGAGAGTTCCCCATGGACCTGGTGCCGAAGCTTGCCGGGCTGGACCTGGTCAGCCCGGTCCGGCGGCAGGGGTACTCCAACCTCTTCGCCGGCATGCTGCACGCCGAAACCACCCGGGCCGACGCCTCCATCGCCACCTTCCTGGGGGTGCACGACGGGCTCTTCACCGGGTCCATCGAGTTGCTGGCGTCCCAGGAACAGAAAGATGAATGGCTCCCCGACATCTACGCACTGAAGAAGATCGGCGCGTTCGGCCTGACCGAGCCGCTTGGAGGCAGTGACGTGGCCGGCGGAACGCGCACCACAGCGCGCAGGGACGGCGGCAACTGGATCCTTAACGGCGCAAAGCGGTGGATCGGCAACGCTACCTTCTCCGATTGGGTGGTGGTGTACGCCCGCGACGTGGCGGACAACCAGGTCAAGGGCTTCCTGGTGGACACCACGCTGGCCGGATACAGCGCAACAAAGATCGAGAACAAGATTTCCCTCCGGACTGTCCAGAATGCCGACATCGTCCTGCACGACGTGGTGGTCCCGGATCACTTCAAGCTCGCCAATGCCAACAGCTTCCGCGACGTCAACAAGGTACTCAAGGTCACCCGCCTGTCGGTTGCCTGGCAGGCCGTGGGGCTCCAGATGGCCGCCTTCGATGTTGCCCGGCGCTACGCCGTGGAGCGCCGGCAGTTCGGCCGTCCACTGGCCTCCTTCCAGCTCATCCAGGACCAGCTGGTCCGGATCCTGGGCAATACCGTCAGCTCCATGGGCATGATGGTCCGGCTGTCGCAGCTGGAGGATGCCGGGGAGGCCAAGGATGAGCAGTCAGCGCTGGCCAAGGCCTTCGCCACCGACCGCATGCGGGAGAGCGTGGCGCTGGGCCGCAGCATCCTCGGCGGAAACGGCATCGTGACCGACTACGGGATGGCCAAGATCTTCGCCGACGCCGAAGCCATCTACTCCTACGAGGGCACGGCCGAGATCAACACCCTGGTGACGGGCCGCGCCATCACCGGCATCTCGGCCATCGTCTAGGCGGGACGCTCCCACGGGCAGTTGCCCGATCGGCTGATGCTCCGGGTCCATGCCTGCGTTTAGTGGTCATGGTCCACCCGCGAGTGGCAGCAAAATGGATGGCCGCAGGTCCAGGACGAACTGCAGGGGATTGACGTAGTCCCCACCGTCCCGGACTCCCCAATGGAGGCACTGCGCCGGCGGGCAGTGCCCCGGCAGTACAGTGCCAATCACCTGGCCCGCAGCCACGGCGGCGCCCTGCGGCAGCGTGCTTTCCACCGGTTCGAAACTGCTGCGCAGGCCCCCGCCATGGTCGATGGTGATCACTGGCCGGTCTACCACCACGCCGGCGAAGCTGACCGTTCCCGCGGCCGGGGCGTGGACCTCGGTGCCGGCCCCGGCAGTGCCGAGATCCACGCCCCGGTGTCCGCTGAGCCACGGTTTCGGTGGGGGATCAAATCCGCGGAGTACCTCGGGCCGCGGAGCCAGCGGCCACTGCCAGGACGCCCGGGCACCTGGCCGGGCCGCCGTCGTCGGCATCCCTGCCTGGCCCGGACCCGCTGCCCGGGCCGTGGCGCCGGTGGTGATCGGTGCGAGCGGGACGCCGGTGCCCACGGAGGCGACGGAGGCCGGCAGCAGGAGGATTGCCGCCAGCAGGACTGGTGTCTTCATGCGACCAGAATGCCCGCCCTGGCCCGCAGGCGGCAGGGCGGAATCCGGCTATGTGGACAACGGTCCGTTCAGCGCGCAGTGTCCGGCGGCAGGGGCCGCCTGTAGTACACTTGGTGGAGCAGTTTGCTGCGCCCTCAACGCTTTCCGTCCCAGTGGTCCACCCCCGCGGTGCACCGCCCTGTCCGGACGGCGTCGGCACATCTCATTCAGGAGTGTGGGGGAGCGGCGGCTGACTACGCGCATCCGGCCTTCCGGCAGACAACGCTCCGGCGTTGTCCACGGAGGACCGCGCTTCCTGCGGTCAGGCCTTGGTCCTGATGGGAAGGGCGGTGGATGCCAGGAGCACGGCCCGCCCGGGCCACGCTGATCAACCGTCAACTATTGGCAGGGTAAGAAGCCTCCGGGTTTTCTCATGAATGACCTGCCGGAAAATAAGGAGCGCCGGAATGCCCGTCGTAACCATGCGCCAGCTGCTTGACAGCGGCGTCCACTTTGGACACCAGACCCGCCGTTGGAACCCGAAGATGAAGCGCTTCATCTTCACCGAGCGCAACGGCATCTACATCATCGACCTGCAGCAGTCGCTGTCCTACATCGACCGCGCCTACGAGTTCGTCAAGGCCACCGTTGCCCACGGCGGCACCGTGCTCTTCGTCGGCACCAAGAAGCAGGCCCAGGAAGCAATTGCCGAGCAGGCAACCCGCGTGGGCCAGCCCTACGTCAACCAGCGTTGGCTCGGCGGTATGCTGACCAACTTCCAGACGGTTGCCAAGCGTATCCAGCGCATGAAGGAACTCGAAGAGATCGACTTCGACGACGTCGCCGGTTCCGCCTACACCAAGAAGGAACTCCTGCTCCTCAAGCGCGAGCTGACCAAGCTGGAGTCCAACCTCGGCGGTATCCGCAACCTGACCAAGGCTCCGTCCCTGCTGTGGGTTGTTGACACCAAGAAGGAACACCTCGCCGTTGACGAGGCCAAGAAGCTGAACATCCCGGTTGTGGCCATCCTGGACACCAACTGCGATCCGGACGAAGTCGACTTCCCGATCCCGGGCAACGACGACGCCATCCGCTCCGTGAACCTGCTGACCCGCGTTGTTGCCGACGCCGTTGCCGAGGGCCTGATCGCCCGCAACAACCGCGGCACTGGCGCTGCTGAAGCTCCGGAAGAGCCGCTGGCCGAGTGGGAGCGCGAGCTCCTCGAAGGCAGCAAGGCAGAAGCCGCTGCAGCTCCGGCAGAGAACGCTGAAGCTCCGGCAGCCGAGGAAGCCCCGGCAGCTGCCGAGGCTCCCGCCGAAGACGCCAAGTAGTCACGCAAAAAAACCGGATTCTCCGCGCTGTCCGCAGCCGGAGCTGCTGACAGGATGGCAGCCCACCTCCGTGGGCTGCCGTCCTGTCGGTCCGTACACCACCACACATTTCTAGACAGAGGGGTTCACATGGCGAACTACACTGCCGCGGACATCAAGGCCCTGCGCGAGCGCACCGGCGCCGGCATGATGGACGTCAAGAAGGCTCTTGACGAAGCCAACGGTGACGCCGAAAAGGCCATCGAGATCATCCGCATCAAGGGCCTCAAGGGCGCTACCAAGCGCGAAGGCCGCTCCACCGCCGAAGGCCTCGTGGCCGCCAAGGTCAGCAACGGCGTCGGCGTCATGATCGAGGTCAACTGCGAGACCGACTTCGTCGCCAAGGCTGACAAGTTCATCCAGCTGGCCGACAAGGTCCTGGCTGTCGCTGTCGAGTCCGGCGCTGCCGACCTCGAAACCCTGCTGGCCACCGACGTTGACGGCAAGCCGCTCTCCGAGGTTGTCGTCGAAGAAGGCGCCATCCTGGGCGAGAAGGTCGTCGTCCGCCGCATCTCCCGCGTTGAGGGTGCGACGGTTGACGCCTACCTGCACAAGACCTCCAAGGACCTCCCGGCCCAGGTCGGCGTGCTGTTCGCCGTCGACGGTGAAGGCGAAGCCGCCACCGCCGCCGCCCACGACGTCGCCGTGCACATTGCCGCCATGGCCCCGAACTACCTCACCCGTGAGGACGTTCCGGCCGAGCTCGTCGAGTCCGAGCGCCGCATCGCCGAAGAGACCGCCAAGGCCGAGGGCAAGCCTGAAGCTGCCCTCACCAAGATTGTGGAAGGCCGCGTAACCGGCTTCTACAAGGGCGAGGTCCTGGTTGACCAGGCATTCGCCAAGGACGCGAAGAAGTCCGTGGCACAGGTCCTCGAAGAGGCCGGTGTCAAGGGAATCGCGTTCACGCGCTTCCGCGTCGGCTCCTAGTCGAAACTGCAAGGGGGTGGCCACTTCGGTGGCCGCCCCTTTTGCATGCGCCCAAACGGACGCAGCAACAGTCCGCTTGGACCACTGCCGGTTCCGACCACCGGAGCCGGCAGGATACCCTTTTTTCAGAGTCACCAACGGGAAGGCATCATGGAAGCCGTCAACACTGTCACGCATTCGGAGAAGAACCGGCGGCGGGTCCTCCTGAAGCTCTCCGGAGAGGTCTTCGGCGGCGGGAAGCTCGGTGTCGATCCCGAGACCGTCCGCAACGTCGCCAAGCAGATTGCCGCAGCCGTTCCCGAAGTGGAAGTGGCCATTGTGGTGGGCGGCGGAAACTTCTTCCGTGGCGCCGAACTGTCCCAGAGCGGCATGGACCGGTCCCGTGCCGACTACATGGGCATGCTGGGAACGGTCATGAACTGCCTGGCCCTGCAGGACTTCCTGGAGCAGGCGGGCGTCGAAACCCGAGTCCAGAGTGCCATCACCATGGGCCAGGTGGCCGAGGCCTACATCCCGCGCCGCGCCATCCGCCACATGGAAAAGGGCCGCGTGGTCATCTTCGGTGCAGGCGCAGGCCTGCCCTACTTCTCCACCGACACCGTGGCAGCCCAGCGTGCCCTGGAAGTCCACGCCGACGTGGTCCTTATGGCCAAGAGCGGGGTGGACGCTGTCTACACCGCCGACCCCAAGAAGGACCCCACCGCAGAACGGCTGGAAACGCTCAGCTACGACGACGCCCTCCGGCGCGACATCCGCGTCATGGACCAGACGGCCATGACCATGTGCAAGGACAACGACCTCTCCATGGTGGTTTTCGGCATGGAAGGTGAAGGCAACGTCACCCGCGCCATCCTTGGCGAAAAGCTGGGCACCCTGGTCACCGCCTAGCTGCGGCTAGGATGATTTCAGGACAGTTCCGTCCCCGCCCCACCGGGCGGGGACGGAAACGGCAACATAGAACCACGTGAGTGCAGGGAACCGGCTCCCCGGACTGCACCAGAACCGTCAGGAGAGACCGTGATCGAAGAAACCTTGCTCGAAGCCGAAGAAAAGATGGACAAGGCGGTAGAGGTAGCCAAGGAAGACTTCGCCGCCGTCCGCACCGGCCGCGCAAACCCCGGCCTCTACAACAAGGTCCTGGTGGACTACTACGGCTCGCCCACGCCGCTGCAGCAGCTGGCCTCGTTCGCCATCCCGGACGCCCGCACCATCCTCATCACTCCGTTCGACAAGACCGCCATGCGGGACATCGAACGCGCCTTGAGCGATTCCGAGGTCGGTGCCAACCCGTCCAACGACGGCAACGTCATCAGGATCACCATCCCTGAGCTGACCAAGGAACGCCGCAAGGAATACGTGAAGATCGTCAAGACCAAGGGCGAGGACGCCAAGATCTCCATCCGCAACATCCGCCGCAAAGCCAAGGAAACCCTTGACCGCCTGGTCAAGGACGGCGAGGCCGGCGAGGACGAAGGCAACCGCGCCGAAAAAGAACTGGACAGCCTCACCAAGGCCCACGTGGACGGCATCGACGAGCTGCTCAAGCGCAAGGAAGCAGAGCTGCTCGAAGTCTGATGGGCCAGGCAGATCAGGCCCCCGCACCACGGGCGCGCACACGGGGGAAGCAGCCCAGGAGCAACCCGACGCCAAAGGCCGGGCGGAACCTGCCGGCCGCCGTCGTGGTGGGCCTGTCCATGCTCATCGCCGTGCTGGGCGGCCTGCTGTTCGTCCCGCTGGCCTTCGTAGCCATCGTCACGGCCTTCGCGGTCTTTGGCGTATGGGAGATCTATCGGGCGCTGGAGGCCAACGGCACCAGGATGCCCATTGTGCCGGTCATGACCGGCACACTGGCCATGCCGTTCGCCGCCTATTTTGGCGGCATCGAGAGCCAGCTGTTCGCCCTGCTGCTCAGTGCAGTGGCCGTGCTGTTGTGGCGGTCGATCGAAAGTGCCGCCGGCTCGGCCAACAGCATCTTCGCCGGCGTGTTCACGCTGGGGTGGGTCCCGTTCTTCATCAGCTTCGCGGCACTGCCGCTGCACGCGGCCGGCACCACCCCGCTGGGGCTGTGGCCCGGCGGCCTGGCCCCCCTCGGGGCGTGGGAGATCGCCGTCATGCTGCTGCTGGTGGTCTCCAACGACACCTTTGGCTACCTGGTGGGCGCATCCCTCGGGAAGCACCCGATGGCACCGAAGATCAGCCCCAAGAAGTCCTGGGAGGGCTTCGCAGGGTCGGTGGCGGGTGCCATGCTGATTGGCGTCCTGGCCGCCATCTTCGTACTGGACAAGCCGTGGTGGGTGGGTGCGGTCCTGGCCGTAGGAACCGTGGCAGCGTCCACCGCCGGCGACCTCGCCGAGTCCATGGTCAAGCGTGAGCTGGGAGTCAAGGACATGAGCAGCATCCTGCCCGGGCACGGTGGAGTGATGGACCGGCTGGACTCCATCGTTTTCGCCTCGCCGGTGGCCTTCATCCTGTACGGCATAGTGGCCGGCGCATAACCCCCTCCGGCGCATCACCCTTCCGGCGCCCAAAGCCGGAAATGACACACAACGGGGGACCCGCGGCCGCGCTGGTCCCGGCACCCTAAACTGGTGCGGAAGCACTACCGGCTGAAGAGCATTGAAGGAATCGAAGTGGCATTGGACATTCATCGGCAGATCCCTGCGTCCTTTGAGCGCGTGCAGCGCAGCGAGTACGGGTACAACGCCCGGCAGGTGGACCAATTCCTGCAGCGGGCACGGATCTCCCTGGAAACTCCCGAGTCAGCCACCGAGCCCGTCAACAGCGCCGACGTGCGGGCGGTGTCCTTCGACCCCGTCAAGGGCGGCTACTCCGCCGCCGTGGTGGACGCCGCACTGGACCGGCTCGAGGACGCGTTTGCCCGCCGGGAGCGTGACGAGCTGATCGCGGCGCAGGGGGAAGAGGCCTGGCTGCGGGAAATCGGCAGCCTGTCCGGCATCCTCCGCGGACGCCTGCACCGGCCCGACGGAGACCGCTTCCGCCGGCCCAGCAAAAACAGGGCGCGCAGCTACAACACCGACGACGTCGACAGGCTGTGCCGCGAACTCGTCGCCTACCTCGAACAGGACAAGCCGCTGAGCGTGGACAGTGTGCGCCGTGCAGTCTTCCGCCCGGCCGTCGGCCGGGAAGGCTACGAGGAATCGCAGGTGGACGCGTTCCTGGACCGCGTTGTCGAGCTGATGGCAGCCATCGACTGACGGGGCTGCTGCGGGAGGGGCCTCAGTCCCCGTCCGGCGGGGTGGGGGAGAGCGGCGTGAAGCGGCGCCACACCTCCTGGTAGCTCCGGTACCCGCGAACAGCGGACACTGCCAGGAATGCCAGTCCGCACAGCGCCCCGACGATGAGCCCGCCTGATGTCCCCGCCCCGGCCAGGGTGACCAACAACCCGGCAACGATGGCAATCAGGGCGGCGTTCGCCGTCGTCATGAAGATCATGCTGCTGCCCGCGACGTGGCTGAAGGAGCCGCGGTTGCCAAAGAAGTAGTAGGTCTGCCTTGAACCGGCCTCGTCGTCGTGGTACGCGGCCATCAGATAAGGCGCCACGCCCGGATCCAGGTCCACGTAGGCAGCACGCAGCCTGTTCATGGCCGTCACGTACATCAGGTCCTCGTGGGCCACGTTCATCACCCGGAGCTGGGTCAGCAGCCCGATCGCCGTGTCGATGAGCAGGACCACGACTGCCAGCAGGACGAATGCATCCGAAAAGCCGGTGGCCTGCCCTACCAGGGCCACGCTGACAATGCTGGCCGAGGTGAACGTCAGGAACATGCTGATGCGGGTCAGGACCTCGCCCTGGGCCGTACTGCGCGACGCCAGCAGGCCCCAGTGTTCCGTGGCGAGCAACTGGGCGCGCACGGAGGGAGGGACCCCGCTTTGCTGGTGGGAGGCACCGCCGTCCTCGATGGACATGGCGCTATTGTCCCCCGGTCACCGCTCCGTTGCCAGCGGCCGCTCCGGGGTGTGCAGCCGCGTCATGATGCGCGGCATGGTCCCGGGAATCCGGTGCGAAGTGGCCCGGGACACGATGACCGTCACGGCGAATGCGGCCGGGACGCTCCAGGCCGCAGGCTGCGCCAGCCAGGGCGGCGTCGGGCCGGATCCCGACAGTGCGCCGGCGATCATCGCCCCGCCGCACAGCACCCCGCCGGTCACCATGCCGGCAATGGCTCCGGCGTCGGTCAGGCCCCGCCACCAGATGCCGAGCAGCAACACGGGGCAGACCGTGGACGCCGTGAAGGCGAAGACCAGGCCCACACTGCCCGCCAGGGCCAGGGAGCCGGTCATGAAGGCAAAGCCAAGCGGGACGACGGCGGAGATGACGGCGGCGAGCCGGAACCCGCGGACGCTGCCGCCCAGGACATCCTGGCTGATGACCCCTGCCAGGGACACCACCAGGCCGGAGGTGGTGGACAGGAACGCTGCGAAGGCCCCGGCCACCACCAGGGCCGAGAGCAGGTCGCCCGCCACCCCGCCAATGAGTTCACCGGGCAGCCGCAGGACCATGGCGTCCGGCTGCCCGGAACGGGCAAGATCGGGGGCAAACATCCTGGCCACCAGCCCGAACGCCGTGGGGAAGAGATAGAACACGGACAGCAGTCCAAGGACGATCAGGGTGGTCCGCCGGGCCGAATGGCCGTCCGGATTGGTGTAGAACCGGACCAGCACGTGCGGCAGCCCCAGGGTGCCGAAGAGCAGCGCCACCAGCAGGGACACGTTCTGGTAGAGCCCCGCGGGTGCCGCGCCCGTGGGGTTCACCGCGGGAGCGGACTCGGGTTCGGCTCCCTGGCCGGCCAGCACGAAAATGATGAACAGGATGGGCACGGCCAGCGCCGTCAACTTAAGCCAGTACTGGAACGCCTGGACAAAGGTGATGGAGCGCATGCCGCCCGCCACCACCGTGAGGCATACCACCACCACGACGGCCAGCGAACCCACCCAGTTGGGCAGCCCTGTGGCGATATGGATGGTCAGGGCCGCACCGTGCAGCTGCGGCACGATGTACAGCCACCCCACCATCACCACCACCAGGCTGGTGACCCGGCGGACTGTCCGGGAGGCGAGCCTGGACTCGGTGAAGTCAGGGATGGTGTAGGCGCCGGACCGGCGCAGCGGGGCGGCGACGAAGAGCAGCAGCATGAGGTAGCCGGCGGTGTAGCCCACCGGGAACCACAGCGCGTCGGTCCCGGACACCAGGATCAGCCCGGCGACGCCAAGGAAGCTGGCCGCAGAGAGGTACTCGCCGCCGATCGCCGAGGCATTCCACCAGGGCCGCACGGTCCTGGACGCCACGTAGAAATCCCCGGTGGTGCGCGAGATGCGCAGCCCGTAGAACCCGATGATGGCCGTGGCGAGGGACACCACCGTGACGGCAGTGATGGCGATGCCGGCATTCACGGCCGCGTCACTGGTCCCCGGCCAGGTCCCGGTAGCGCGCCTCATTGCGCGCCGCGGTCCTGACATAGAGCCAGGCGCCCAACCCGATCACCGGGTAGATTCCCACGCCCAGCAGCAGCCAGCCGAACGGGATGCCGGCGATGGTGGTGTCCGCCAGGCCGGGAACCAGCACCAAAGTGAGCGGGAACGCCGCCAGGATCAGCAGGAAGCCGGCCGCCACCACCAGGGCCAGCCGCAGCTGGGACCTGATCAGCGACCGGACGAACACCTGGCCTACCTCGGAATCCTGCGCGGCTTCCCGCGACTCAAACGGACGCGGGGCACCATGGACAGCGGTGCGGGCAGCTGCGCTGGGGGCCGTAACCCGGACCCGGGTCATGTGTGCGGCCTGATCCTGGTTGCCTCCAGCTTCTCCCGCACAATGGGCAGGTGCCGCCGGCTGATGGGCAGCCCGGCGCCGGCCACCGTGACGCGCGGCCCGTCGGCGGCCAGCTTCATGGAGGACACGTGTTTGAGTGCCACCAGGTAGGAGCGGTGCGTGCGGATGAAGCCGGCGTCCGCCCATTGCTGTTCCAGGTCAGCCAGCGGCACCCGGATGAGGTAGCTTGCGTCGGCTGTGTGCAGCCGGGCGTAGTCGCCCTGGGCCTGCACATAGGTGACGTCGTCGCGCCGGATCATCCTGGTGGTCCCGCCTTGGTCCACCGTGATCATCTCCGGCGCCGCTCCGCCCTCCCGCAGCTCGCAGACCCGCCCAACCGAACGCGCGAGGCGCTCCGCACGCACCGGCTTGAGCAGGTAATCCACGGCGGCAAGTTCAAACGCGGCCAGGGCGTGGTCCTCGTCGGCGGTGACAAAAACTACCGCCGGCGGACTGCTGCTCCGTGCGATGGCGGCGGCGATGTCCAGGCCCGAGACCGCAGGCATGTGGATGTCCAGGAAAACAGCGTCGATGCTGCCGCCGGACAGGGCCGTGAGCGCCTCTGCGCCGGACGTGGCCCGCAGGACCTTGCCGATGCGCTCATCCCTGCCCAGCAGGAAGGCCAGCTCCTCAACGGCGGGCAGCTCATCATCAACGACGAGGACGTTTATCATTCTCCTAGGTTACGTCCAGCGGCAGGCCGGCCTTACGCATCATGCCCCGGCTGGGACTTCGGCACCCGCATGGTGATCAGCGTTCCCTCGCCCGGCGCCGTTTCCACCACCAGCCCGTGGTCGTTGCCGTACACCTGGCGCAGGCGCGCATCCACGTTCCGCAGCCCCACGTGGTCCCCGTCGGTATGGCCCGCCAGCACGGACCTCAGCTGCTCCGGATCCATCCCCACGCCGTCGTCCTCAATGGTGACTTCGGCGAACGCCCCCGCGTCCTCCGCCGTGATGGTGATGTGCCCCGGCCCCTCCTTGGCCTCGAGCCCGTGCCGGACGGCGTTTTCAACCAGCGGCTGCAGGCTGAGGAACGGAATGACGGTGCCCAGCACTTCCGGCGCTACCCGGAGGCTGACCTGGACGCGCTCGCCGAACCGGGCCCGCTCCAGGAGCAGGTAGCGGTCAATGCAGCGGAGCTCCTCGGCGAGGGTGGTGAAGTCGCCATGCCGCCGGAAGGAGTAGCGGGTGAAATCCGCGAACTCCACCACCAGCTCCCTGGCCCGTTCCGGATCGGTGTTGATGAAGGAGGCGATGGCGTTGAGCGAGTTGTAGATGAAGTGCGGGCTGATCTGGGCCCGCAGCGCCCGGACTTCCGCTTCCATCAGGAGCGTCCGGGAGGCGTCCAGCTCGGCGAGCTCCACCTGGACCGCCACCCAGTCGGCCACTTCCCCGGTTGCCCTGACCAGGCCTGCCCCGGCGGACGGTGCGAAGGCTGCCAGCGCGCCCACCACCCGGGTGCCGGCGCGTACCGGGGCGATGACGCCGGAAAGGTGGCCGCCGGTTCCCTCCGCGCCGGCGGAGAGCACTGCTGTCCGCCCGGAGGCCAGGACATCCGCTGCGAGTTCCATCAGGCGCGGCCGGATGTCCTCGGCACCCCCGTCCCAGGCCAGGACGCCGGAGGTGTCGGTGATCGCCAAGGCTTCGCAGGCGAGGAGGGTCCGCAGCTGGCGGCTGGCTTTCGCGGCGCCGGCGGGGTTCAGGCCGCGCCTGAGGTGCTGCCCGGCCTGGGAGGCGGCGTGGAGCGTGTGGTACGTGGCGCGCTCTGCGTCGGTGCCCAGCTCCCGGAAGGAGCGGAGCACCTTCAGGCCCACGCCGACGACGACGGCAATGGCCATGGCGATCACCGCAACGGCCGCGGCGGTAAGGAGGGGGGAGTCCGGCATGGTGCCCAGCGTAGCGCGGGTGCCGCTTGCCGCAGCATCGCAGCCGTTGAGCGACGGCGGGCGGCCAAGTGCTGGAACAGGGCCACTGCCGGGCGGCACAGTGATTGGTGTCACATCTGCGGTGCCCCCGCGTGGTGCTGCCGGCCAGGTACCTGTCCGGCAGTCCGGGGCCCTCCGCCCGGTGTGTTCCGGCAACTCAATGAGGAGGAACGATGGGTAATGATGCCCATACTCCGGACGCAGCGGCGTCCGTGGACTTCGAGCAGGTCCAGTCGACCGGGCAGTTCCAGGAATTGCGCAAGCGTCACCGCAGCTTTGTCTTCCCCATGGCAGTGGCCTTCCTGCTGTGGTACTTCGCCTACGTCCTGCTCGCGGACTATGCGGTGGGCTTCATGTCCACCAAGGTCTGGGGCAACATCAACGTCGGTCTGATCCTGGGCCTGCTCCAGTTCATCTCCACGTTCGCGATTACCGGCTGGTATGTGCACTACTCCAACAAGCGGCTGGACCCCATTGCCACGGAGATCAGGCACGAGATCGAGGGCCACGAATTCGACAAGAACCAAAACCGAGTGGGCGGAGCCAACAAATGATCGCAATTCCCGCTGCGGTGGATGTCGCCGCGCTCAAGGACACCACCCTGCTGAACATGGGCATCTTCGGCCTGTTCGTGGCCGTAACCATGGTGATCGTGCTGCGTGCCAGCAGGAACAACAAGACCGCCGCCGACTACTACGCCGCCGGGCGCTCGTTCACCGGCTCGCAGAACGGCACCGCCATCGCAGGCGACTACCTGTCCGCGGCATCCTTCCTGGGCATCACCGGCGCCATCGCCATCAACGGCTACGACGGCTTCATGTACTCAATCGGCTTCCTGGTCGCCTGGCTGGTGGCATTGCTGCTGGTGGCTGAGCTGTTGCGCAACACCGGCAAATTCACCATGGCGGACGTGCTGTCCTTCCGGCTCAAGCAGCGCCCGGTCCGGATCGCGGCCGCCATTTCCACCCTCGCGGTCTGCTTCTTCTACCTGCTGGCCCAGATGGCCGGCGCAGGAAGCCTCATCTCCCTCCTGCTGGGCATCAGCGACTGGGGCGGACAGGCCCTGGTAATCATCGTCGTCGGCGCCCTCATGATCATGTACGTCCTGATCGGCGGCATGAAGGGCACCACCTGGGTCCAGATCATCAAGGCCATGCTGCTGATCGCCGGCGCCGCCGTGATGACCCTCTGGGTCCTGGCCATTTACGGCTTCAACCTCTCGGCCCTGCTGGGCGGCGCCGTCGAAACCGCCAACAATCCCGCAGTCCTCAACCCGGGCCTGCAGTACGGGAAGACCGAAACCTCCAAGCTGGACTTCATGTCCCTGGGCCTGGCGCTGGTCCTGGGCACGGCAGCCCTCCCGCACGTGCTGATGCGCTTCTACACCGTGCCCACGGCCAAGGAAGCCCGCAAGTCCGTGGTCTGGTCCATCTGGCTGATCGGCCTGTTCTACCTGTTCACCCTGGTGCTGGGCTACGGCGCAGCTGCCCTGGTGGGCGCGGACACCATCAAATCCGCACCGGGCGGTGTCAACGCTGCCGCACCGCTGCTGGCCTTCCACCTTGGCGGGCCGCTGCTGCTCGGCTTCATCTCCGCGGTGGCGTTCGCCACCATCCTGGCGGTGGTGGCCGGCCTGACCATCACTGCCGCAGCATCCTTTGCGCATGACATCTACGCCAACGTCATCGCCAAGGGCAAGGCCGACGCCGCCACGGAAGTCCGGGTGGCCCGGCGCACCGTGGTGGTCATCGGCATCCTGGCCATCCTGGGCGGCATCTTCGCCAACGGCCAGAACGTGGCCTTCCTGGTGGCGCTGGCCTTTGCCGTCGCTGCGTCGGCGAACCTGCCCACCATCATCTACTCACTGTTCTGGCGGAAGTTCACCACCCAGGGCGCGGTGTGGAGCATGTATGGCGGCCTGGCTTCGGCCATCCTGCTCATCGTGTTCTCCCCGGTGGTTTCGGGACTGAAGACCTCGATGATCCCGGGTGCCAACTTCGCCCTCTTCCCGCTGAGCAACCCCGGCATCGTGTCCATCCCGCTGGCCTTCTTCCTGGGCTGGCTGGGCACCACCCTGGACAAGCGGCGGGAGGATCCTGCCAAGCAGGCAGAGATGGAGGTCCGCTCGCTGACCGGCATCGGTGCCGAAAAGGCTGTGGACCACTAAACCGGGCCACCCCTGAAACCGGGACCACAACAACCAGCGCCGCGACTGTTCCGGCGCAACGTGAAGAGCCTCCTGCCGCGGATGCGGCACGGAGGCTCTTTCGTTGGGACGGACCCGGTGTGTTTTCCGGTGGCCGATCAGGGATGGTGGTGGCCGCCCGGTGCCAGGTTCCCGTGTTCACCGTGTGGCACGGCGTACTGTCCCGCCGTCGAGGCGGCGAGGCCCGGCGTCGTAATGCCTGCCACCAGCACCGCCCCGGCGAACGCTGCCAGCAAGAGCCTGCCGGGGCGCATGCCGACCCCAGCTGGCTGCGGCGTCCCGTCCGCCGGGGTGTTGTGCCGCTGGAGCCACCCGAGCGAGGCGATGATCATCAGCGTCAGCAGCAGCGCCGAAAGCTGCGTCAGGCTGAGCCGGGAGGTGGCGGAGATGGGGAAGGCTATGGCGGCCACGTGGGTGGCGGCCGCACCGGCCAGGGCGTACCGCGCCCACCTGTTGCCGGCCAGCCGGTCCTTGGCCAGGAAGGCCACGGTCCCGGCCAGCAGCCCGGCGCCCCAGAGGCAGGCCGCCACGCCCGCAAGGAGCGCTGCCGGTCCAGAAGCGCCTCCTGCGAGGAAGCTGGAGGAGATGGCCAGGTTGACCGAGCCTGCGCCGAAGCCGGCGAACCCGGTGACCAGGCGGACCAGAGAGTCCGCCCGGGGCGCCGTGGACTGCACCACCACCGGGTGGGCGCGCGGTGCGGTGGGCCGGAGCGAAACCATGCCGGACCGTGCCATGCTAGGCGCGGGCAGCGGCCGGCGACTTGTCCAGGGACAGGCCCACGCCGAGGAGGAGCACGGCGCTGGCGAGGTGGAGGACGTTGTCGGCACCGTTCAGGGCGATGATGTTCAGCGGCGAATCCAGCAGGAACAGCCCCACGATGCCGACCAGGAGGTAGACGGCGCCGACGGCGGCGTTCACGGTGCGTGCGCTGTCAACCCCGCGGAGCCCGGCGAAGAGCAGTGCGGCGCCGATGGCCAGGTGGATCACGTTGTGCAGCGGGTTCACCTCGAAAATGATGAGGTTCGCGCCCTCGGTGGCCGCGAAACCGACCCCGGACGTAACGGCGAAGCCCAAGAGGCCCACCAGCAGGTAGACGGCTCCGAAAGCGGAGGCGACGAGGCGGTTGGGTGAATTTCGCATGACCCGAATCCTTCCTTCAGGGCGGGTGGATTGTCCCGCCGGATATGGCCCCCGGGTGGGGCCCTCGGAAGCGATTCGGATCATTGCCGGGGGCGGATGGGTGGAAAGGTCAGTACCCTTTCCATTTTTCCGCCGGCTGGACCTGCCTAGGCCGCGGGCCGAAGCTTGATGTTGGTCATCAGCAGCCTGTCAGTGCCCTGGAACCGGTAGGCGAGGTCCACTTTCTTGCCGGTGCAGCTGATCTGGCCCACCACCTCGGCCGATTTGACGCCGTTCTCGGTGGCCACTTTGAGGTCGGTGTAGGCGGGCTTGCAGGAACTGTCCATTTCCAGGCTCTGCACGCCGGAGATGAAAGCCTCCTTGGAAAGCTGCTTCTGCAAGGCAGGGTCGAGGTATTGGTCGTAGGCGCCCGAGGTATCGCCGGCAATCACCTTTTTGGTGAAATCGTCGGCCAGGCCCCGGGCCTGGTTGGTGGCACTGCCCACCACATTCACCAGGATCACGACGCCGAGGATCACCAGGAGCAGCACCCCGCCAATGCTCCCCAGGATGATCCATAGCCTCCTGCGGCTCCTCGGCGGTGGTGGTTCCCCCGGGAGGCCGAACGGCGCCGGCCGGGCCGGCATCGGGGGCAACCCCTGTGGGGTGAAGCCCTCTTGGCCCTGCCGGTACGGATCCTCGGGACTGCCCGGACCGTGGGAACTGCCCGGACCGTGGGAACTGCTCAAAGGGGGAGCCTTTCGTCGAACAGGCGCTGCGGCGCCGGCGAAGTGGCCGGACCCTCCCGGCCCGGCGCATGACTGGACCAGCCTATAACCCTGCCTGCCGGCGTCGTGCCGGTAGCTGCGTCCGGACGCTGCCGCTATCCGGCTTCGGAGCCCCGGTCCAGCAGCGGCTGCACCCGGAAGGGGATCAACTCGCCCATGGCAAGGGCCGTATCTGCCCGCTCCACGCCGTCGCAGGCCAGGATCTTGCCGTTGATGCGGAAAAGGTCCTCAGCGTCTTTGGCCACCACACGCAGCAGGAGGTCTGCCGAACCCGTCAGCCCGTAGCCTTCCAGGACCTCGGGGATGGCGGCGATTTCCTCCGCCAGCCGCCCGAGTTTCTGCTGCTGCACGTGGACCGAGATGAAGGCCATGAGCGGATAGCCCAGGGCTGCCGGGTTGAGGCGCCGCTCGAAGGACAGGAAGACGTGCTTCTTTTCCAGCTGGGCCATGCGCGCCTGGACGGTATTGCGGGACAGGCCCAGCTTCTGGGCGAGGGCCACCACGGTCCGGCGGGGGTCCTGCGCCAATGCCGCCAGCAGGCGGGTGTCAGTGCCATCCAAAGCTCGCATAATGCGCAACGCTAGCACGGTGGAGCGGAGCGCGACAGGGCACTTTGCTCAGAAATGGCGGCGGTGGTTGTACCTCCTGGCTGTTGTGAGTAGGGTCACAGTATCTGGGGCAATGACGCCCGGAAGGCCGGTGGCAGCCGGAGCCAAAAGCCCCAAAACCACAGGTCAACGACGTTCGAAGGTTGCGGCAATCGTGTCTACAGACCAAACGGGCCATAGCGGCGCAAGTACCCCCGAAAGCGCAGGAAATCCTGGTGCAGCCGGGCCGGAGTTCCTCCAGCTGATCACCCCGGCCGGTGAGCGGATCAGCCACCCGGAGTTCGATTTCTGGGTCAGGGACATCACGGATGACCAACTGTGCTCCCTCTTCGAGGACATGACCGTCATCCGGCGGATCGATGTTGAGGCCACGGCGCTGCAGCGCCAGGGTGAGCTTGCCCTCTGGCCGCCACTCCTGGGGCAGGAAGCAGCCCAGATCGGCTCCGGGCGGTCACTGCGCGCCGACGATTTCGTGTTCTCCAGCTACCGGGAGAACGGCGTGGCCTACTGCCGCGGCGTGGACCTGACGGACCTCCTGCGGGTCTGGCGCGGCAACGCCTCCGGCGGCTGGGATCCCTACAGCATCAACATGGCCACCCCGCAGATCATCATCGGTGCCCAGACCCTGCACGCCACGGGCTACGCCATGGGCATCCAGAACGACGGTGCCGACGCCGTGGCCGTCACCTACTTTGGCGACGGTGCCACCAGCGAGGGCGACGTCAACGAGGCCATGGTGTTCGCGGCCAGCTTCCAGGTCCCGGTGGTGTTCTTCTGCACCAATAACCACTGGGCCATCTCCGAGCCCGTGCGCCTGCAGTCGCACATCCAGCTCGCGGACCGGGCCGCCGGATTCGGCATTCCCAGCCTCCGGGTGGACGGCAATGACGTCCTGGCGGTCATGGCTGCCACACGGCTGGCCCTGGACCGGGCGCGCCGCGGCGGCGGCCCCACCTTCATCGAGGCCGTCACCTACCGCATGGGCCCACACACCACCGCCGATGATCCCACCCGTTACCGTGACGCCAACGAGCTCGAGGACTGGGCCGCCAAGGACCCCATTTCCCGGCTGGCCGGCCTGCTGGAGCGGAAGGGGCTGCTGACCGGGGAACTGCAGCAGCAGGTCAAGGACAAAGCCGACACCGTCGCAGCGCAGATGCGCCGTGGATGCACCACCATGCCGGAGCCCCAGCCCATGGACATCTTCAAGCACGTTTACAGCACGCCCAATTCCTGGCTGGAACGCCAGCAGGACCACTATGCAAGGTATTTGGCCTCCTTCGGTGATCCCGCAGGAGCCGTTCAAGAAGAAGGTGTCCGCTGATGACCCAGTTGACCTTTGCCCGTGCCATTAACGCCGGGCTCCGGAAGTCCCTTGAAAACGACTCCAAGGTGGTTCTCCTCGGGGAAGACATTGGCGCCCTGGGCGGCGTCTTCCGGGTGACGGACGGGCTGCAGAAGGACTTCGGCACCCACCGGGTAGTGGACACGCCCCTGGCGGAGTCCGCCATCGTGGGAACCGCCGTCGGCCTGGCCTATCGCGGCTACCGGCCCGTGGTGGAAATCCAGTTCGACGGGTTTATCTACCCCGCGTTCGACCAGATCGTCAGCCAGGTGGCCAAGCTGCACTACCGCACCCGGGGGGCAGTCAAGATGCCCATCACCATCAGGGTCCCGTTCGGCGGCGGCATCGGCTCGCCCGAGCACCATTCCGAGTCCCCGGAAGCGTATTTCACGCATACCTCCGGGCTGCGCGTGGTCACTGTTGCCAACCCGCAGGACGCCTATACCGTCATCCAGCAGGCCATCGCCTGTGATGATCCCGTCCTGTACTTCGAGCCCAAGCGCCGCTACCACGACAAAGGCGAGGTGGACGAGGGCACCGATCCTGCCTCGGCCCTGCCCATGGACAAGGCGCGGGTGTTGACCAACGGCAGTGACGTCACGCTGGTGGCCTACGGGCCGCTGGTCAAGACCGCCCTGGATGCCGCATCCGCGGCAGCGGACGAGGGCATCTCCATTGAAGTCATCGACCTGCGCTCGCTGGCGCCTGTGGACTACGAACCCGTGGTGGCGTCCGTGCGGAAGACCGGGCGCCTGGTGGTCACGCACGAGGCAGGGCAGTCCGGCGGGCTCGGCGCGGAAGTGGCGGCCAGCATCACCGAGCGGTGCTTCTACCACCTCGAGGCGGCCCCGGTACGCGTCACGGGCTTCGACATTCCCTATCCGTACTCCAAGTTGGAAATGCATCACCTGCCGGGCCTGGACCGTATCCTGGACGGCGTGGACCGCGCCTTGGGACGTCCCAATTCCCTGAGTGGACTGGAAGGATGAGCGCCACCATGATCAAGGAATTCCGTCTCCCGGACCTGGGCGAGGGACTCACAGAATCCGAAATCCTTAGCTGGAAAGTGGACGTTGGCGACACCGTCAGCCTGAACCAGGTCATCGCCGAAGTGGAAACCGCCAAGGCCGTGGTGGAGCTTCCCTCGCCGTTCGCCGGGGTCATCAAGGAACTTCACGAACAGCCCGGTTCCGTCGTGGAGGTGGGCAAGCCGATTGTCTCCTTTGAGGTGGCGGACGACGCCGGCGCCCCACCTTCGGCGCCGTCCGGCGCCGCGGGCGCGGGGTCCGGGGAGACCGTGGCGGAGACGCCGAAACGGGAACCTAACCTCGTGGGGTACGGGGCCGTCGTTGAAGGTTCCGGCCGCCCCATGCGCCGGGCGCGGACGTTTGCCCCAGTGGTTGGGCCTGCCGAACCCAAGCATTCGGTGGTTGGGCCTGCCGAACCCAAGCCTGTCGCAACCGGTCCTGCTGAAACGCCGCCCGCTGAGACCGGGCGAGCCGAGCGTCCCCGGTCCACGCCTCCTGTCCGCAAGCTGGCCAAGGACCTGGGGCTGGACCTCGCGCAGGTTCCGGGGACCGGTCCCGGCGGACTGATCACGCGGGAGGACGTGCAGGAGTTTTCCGGCCACGCCGCGGAACCTGTCCCGCAGCAGCGGCGGGAATCGTCTTCAGATGGAGCCGGGACGGGGGAGCGGGAAACCCGGACGCCCATCAAGGGGGTGCGTAAGCACACCGCTGCCGCCATGGTGCAGAGCGCCTTCACCGCGCCCCATGCCACGGAGTTCCTGACCGTGGACGTCACACCGAGCCTTGATCTCCTGGCCAAGCTCAAGACCAGCAGGGAATTCTCCGGAATCAAGCTGACCCCGTTGACGCTGGCCGCCAAAGCCGTACTGATCGCCCTGGGGCGGAATCCGGCGCTGAACTCCCGCTGGGACGAAGAAAACCAGGAGATCGTCACCTTCAACTACGTGAACCTGGGCATCGCCGCCGCCACACCGCGCGGGCTAATGGTTCCCAATATCAAGGACGCCCACGCCCTGCCTTTCCCGCGGCTGGCGCAGGAGCTCACGGCGCTCGCCGACGCCGCACGGGCGGGCAAGACCACGCCGGCTGACCTGTCCGGCGGCACAATCTCCATCACCAATATCGGCGTCTTCGGCATCGACGCCGGTACCCCTATCCTCAACCCCGGGGAGGCAGCGATCCTTGGCCTCGGAGCGGTCCGGACCATGCCATGGGAATACCGGGGCGAGGTGGCGCTGCGCCAGGTGGTCACGCTGAGCCTGTCCTTCGACCACCGCCTGGTGGATGGGGAGCAGGGTTCCCGGTTCCTGGCGGACGTGGGAGCCATCCTGGCCGAACCCGGCATGGTACTCACCATGGTCTAGCGGTGTCCGCACCACCGGCCCCGGCCCGCACAAGCGGTGCTGCCCGGGGCCCGGTGGTGCGGCCCGCGGCCGTTGGTGTCCGGTGGGCGTTGGTGTCCGGTGGGCGGTTGGGTCAGGCCGAGGGCACGGTCAGGGCGGCCATGGCCATGGCCTCCAGGAGGGGCCGCGCGGTCCTCGAGGCCATCCGGCGGCCATGGCTGCGGACGGAGTGCGGGGTGGAATTGATCAGCCCGAACGTGGCATGGGCCCGCATCCGCAGGTCCGAAACGTCGGTATCGGGATGGATCCGCGCCAGGACGTCCACCCAGATTTCCACGTAGCTGCGCTGGAGCGTCCGCACGGCCAGCTGGTCCTGCTCCGACAGGTTCGGAAGATCCCGGTCCTGCACCCGGATCACGTCCGGCTTGCCGAGGGCGAAGTTGACCTGGAACTCCACCAGCTGCCGCAGTGCGGCCATGGGGTCGGCCGTGCGCTCCACGACCTGCCGCCCGCCGTCGAGAAGTTCCTGGCTCACGGTGACCAGCAGGCCGGCCAGGACTGCCTGCTTACCGGAAAAGTGGCGGTACACGGCAGGTCCGCTGACACCCGCAGCCGCGCCAAGGTCTTCCAGTGAAACCCGGTTGAAGCCGTTGGCCGCGAACAGTGAGGCGGCAGCGGAGAGCAACGCCTGACGCCGGTTCTCCTTGGCCTTGCCGCGCTGGGTGGTGGGGGCCTGGGCGGCAGGGGCCTGGGCGGCAGGGGCCGGCTGCGCGGTATTGCTGGACACTTTTCCTCCTTGGGCCGTCCCAGAGTCTAGCAACGCGATGCTGTGTTGGACATCACAGTTAGATGCTGTGTTGGACATCACAGTTAATCGAGACTAACCTGAATTTCAGTTATTAGTCACTAACCGAGTTGGCCTCCATGGCCGCCCGGACCCACTTTAGGACGGAGCCTCGATGGAGACCCTGGCCACCCGGCTCGACCCGGCAAGCGAGTCCTTCCGCGCCAACCGGGAGGAACAGTCATCGCTCGCGGGAGAGCTGCGGAAGAAGCTGGCGGATGCTGCACTGGGCGGCCCCCGGAAGTCGCGGGACCGCCACGTGGCCCGGGGCAAGCTGCTGCCGCGGGACCGGATCGACCAGCTCCTCGATGACGGCAGCCCTTTCCTCGAAATCGCCCCGCTCGCCGCCAACGGCATGTACGGCGGCGACGCTCCCGGCGCCGGGGTCATCGCCGGGATCGGCCTGGTGCACGGCCGGCAGGTCCTGGTCATCTCCAACGACGCCACCGTCAAGGGCGGCACCTACTACCCCATGACGGTGAAGAAGCACCTCCGCGCCCAGGAGATCGCCCTGGAAAACAGGCTGCCCTGCATCTACCTGGTCGATTCAGGCGGGGCCTTCCTCCCCATGCAGGACGAGGTCTTCCCGGACAAGGACCACTTTGGCCGGATCTTCTACAACCAGGCACGCCTGTCCGCCGCCAAGATTCCGCAGCTCGCCGCCGTCATGGGGTCCTGCACCGCCGGCGGAGCCTACGTCCCCGCCATGAGCGATGAAACCGTCATTGTCCGGAACCAGGGCACCATCTTCCTGGGCGGGCCGCCACTGGTAAAGGCAGCCATCGGTGAAATCGTCACCGCCGAGGAACTGGGCGGGGGCGAGGTGCACTCGAAAATCTCCGGAGTCACCGACCATCTGGCAGAAAACGACGAACACGCCCTGCAGATCATCAGGGACATCGTTGCCACCCTCCCGCCGCCGGCCGCGCCGGCCTGGCAGGTGGAACCCGGCGTCGAACCGGCCGTGGACCCGGAAGGGCTCTACGGCGCCGTGCCCACGGACGTCAACGCCCCCTACGACGTCCACGAGGTCATTGCCCGCCTGGTGGACGGCAGCAAGTTCCACGAATTCAAGAAGGATTACGGCACCACCCTGGTCACCGGATTCGCCCGGATTGACGGACACCCTGTAGGGATCGTGGCCAACAACGGCGTGCTGTTCAGCGAGTCCTCGCTCAAGGGTGCGCATTTCATTGAACTCTGCGACCAGCGCGGCATCCCGCTGCTCTTCCTGCAGAACATCTCCGGCTTCATGGTGGGCAGGGACGCCGAGCAGGGCGGCATCGCCAAGAACGGTGCCAAGATGGTGACCGCCGTCGCCACCGCCCGCGTCCCCAAACTGACGGTGGTCATTGGCGGCTCCTTCGGCGCGGGAAACTACTCCATGTGCGGACGGGCCTATTCCCCGCGGTTCCTGTGGATGTGGCCGGCCGCGCGGATCTCGGTGATGGGCGGCAACCAGGCAGCCAGCGTGCTGGCCACCGTCAAACGGGACCAGTACGAAGCCGCAGGGGAGGAATGGGCTGCCGGGGACGAGGAAGCCTTCAAGGCGCCCATCCGCCGGCAGTACGAGGACCAGGGCAGTCCCTACTACTCAACCGCCCGGCTGTGGGACGACGGCGTCATTGACCCGGCCGATACCCGCACCGTCCTGGGCCTGGCGCTCGACGTCGTCTCCCGCACCCCCTTGCCGGAGACTTCCTTCGGCCTCTTCCGGATGTGAGCCAGCAATGACCATGCAGACCAACACCGCAACGCAGCGGTTCGCCGCAGGCACGCCCGTCGGTGAAGCCGTTAGCGCGGAAACCGGCGGCGCACCCCTCTTCAGCAGCGTCCTGGTGGCCAACCGGGGGGAAATCGCCTGCCGCGTCATCCGCACGCTGCGCGCGCTGGGAATCCGATCGGTGGCCGTTTACAGCGATGCCGATGCCGGCGCCCGCCACGTCCGTGAAGCTGACACAGCCTTACGCATCGGCCCGGCAGCGGCAACCGAAAGCTACCTCAGCATCGACGCCATCCTTGAGGCCTGCCGGCAGTCCGGGGCGGAAGCGGTCCACCCCGGCTACGGCTTCCTGAGCGAGAATGCGGACTTCGCCCGTGCGCTCGAGAAGGCCGGCATAGCGTTCATAGGTCCCGGAGTGGACGCGCTGAACGTGATGGGCGACAAGATCCGCGCCAAAAACCACGTGGCAGGCTACTCCGTGCCGGTAGTCCCCGGCATCGCCAGGCCCGGCATGACGGACAGTGAGCTCGAGGAGGCCGCCGGCGCCGTCGGCTTCCCGCTTCTCATCAAGCCCTCCGCCGGTGGCGGCGGGAAAGGCATGCACGTGGTGGAGAAGCCCGCGGACCTGCCCGCCGCCCTGGCCACCGCACGGCGGGTGGCCGCCGCCGCGTTTGGTGACGACACCCTATTCCTGGAGCGCCTGGTGACCACCCCGCGGCATATCGAAGTCCAGGTACTCGCCGACGGCCACGGCAATGTCATCCACCTGGGCGAACGCGAATGCTCCCTGCAGCGGCGGCACCAGAAGGTCATCGAGGAAGCCCCCTCGCCCCTGCTGGAGGGCCTGCCGAACGGTGCGGACGTGCGAGCGCGGATCGGCGAGGCCGCCTGCAACGCCGCCCGCAGCGTGAACTACACCGGGGCCGGAACCGTGGAGTTCCTGGTCTCGGACAATGCGCCGGATGAGTTCTTCTTCATGGAGATGAATACCCGGCTGCAGGTGGAGCACCCCGTCACGGAAATGGTGACCGGCGTCGACCTGGTGGAATGGCAGGTGCGGATCGCCGCCGGTGAGCCGCTCACCATCCGGCAGGCCGACGTCGGGCTTTCCGGCCACGCGGTGGAGGCCCGCGTCTACGCCGAGGTGCCGGAAAAGAACTTCCTTCCATCCACCGGGACAGTGCTCCAGTTGGGCGAATTGGCGCCGGACGCGGACGGCCGGGTCCGGGTGGATTCCTCGCTGCTGGAAGGGCTGGAGCTCTCCGCCAACTATGACCCCATGATTTCCAAGGTCATCGCCTGGGGCGGAGACCGTGCAGAAGCCGTGGAAACCCTGGACAAGGCGCTGGCCGGGTACACGGCACTGGGCATCGAGACCAACGTCGAGTACCTGCGGCTCCTGCTCAGCGATCCCGATGTCCGGGCCGGGCGACTGGACACCGGACTGATCGAACGGAAGATGCCGGCGCTGGAATTCAGGCGCATTGGCGATCACGAACTGGTGGCTGCCGCGCTGTACTCACTCGCACAGGAGGATGGGAACCATCCCACTCCCTCCGGCGGACCGTGGTATTCCAGGAGCAGCTGGCGGCTGGGGGCGCCGGCGCCCCGCCGGATCAGCCTGGGAACGCCCGACGGCGGGGTGGCCACCGTAGCGGTGACGGACAGTCCGACTGGTGGAGGCACAGCCGTGGCCGCCGTCAACGGGGGCGCGCCGCAGGAAGCGTCGCTGCACGAGGCGGTAGACGGCAGCGCAGTCCTTACCCTTGGCGGGGCAGCCCGGGAGTACCGGGTGGCCGTGGCCCCCGGGCAGATCTTCCTCGGCAGCGGCGGCTGGTCCTGCCGGCTGGAACTCCTCACGCGGGAAGCCCGGCTGCAGCGGGTCCTCGCCGCAGTCCAGCGACAGGAAGGTGCCGCCGATCCCGAGGTGCGCTCGCCGATGCCCGGAACCGTCGTGGCGGTCCCGGTCAACGACGGAGATGCGGTGGAAGCGGGGGAAGTCCTGGTGTCCGTCGAGGCCATGAAGATGGAACACCACCTGGTGGCCCCCCTTGCCGGCACCGTCCACCTGACCGCCCGTACCGGTGACCTTGTCAAGGCCGACCAGATCCTGGCCACCATCCACCCTGCGGATGCGGAACCCGCACACACCGACGCAGACACCGTTACAGGCGAAGCTGCAGAACAAGGCGAAGGAGCCTGACCATGACCGGTTTTGAACTCACCGAGGAATACCAGGACCTCAGCGACACCGTCCGCGACTTCGCTGACAACGTCGTGGCCCCGGTGTCCGCCAAACACGACGAAGAGCACAGCTTCCCCTATGAAGTGGTGAAGCAGATGGCGGAAATGGGCCTGTTCGGGTTGCCGTTCCCCGAGGAATACGGCGGAATGGGCGGGGACTATTTCGCCCTGGCGCTCGCACTGGAACAGCTTGGCCGGGTGGACCAGTCTGTCGCCATCACCCTGGAGGCGGGCGTGTCCCTCGGTGCCATGCCGGTGTACCGGTTCGGCACGGACGCGCAGAAACAGGAATGGCTGCCCATGCTGGCCTCCGGCCAGGCGCTCGCCGGGTTCGGGCTCACCGAGCCGGAGGCCGGCTCGGATGCCGGCGGCACCAAGACCCACGCCCGGCGGGAGGGCGGCCAGTGGGTGATCAACGGGAACAAGGAATTCATCACCAACTCCGGAACCGACATCACCCGTCTGGTCACCGTCACCGCCGTCACCGGACAGCAGGAACGCCCCGACGGCAGCATCAAGAAGGACATCTCCACCATCCTGGTCCCCACCGACACGCCCGGTTTCAAGGCGGAAAAGCCCTACAACAAGGTGGGCTGGAACGCCTCGGACACCCACCCCCTCACCCTGAAGGACGTCCGGGTGCCGGAGGAAAACCTGCTGGGGACCGAGGGGCGCGGGTACGCCAACTTCCTGTCCATCCTGGACGAGGGCCGGATTGCCATCGCCGCCCTGGCCACCGGTGCCGCGCAGGGCTGCGTTGACCAGTCCGTCAAGTATGCCCGCGAACGCCGGGCTTTCGGCCACGAAATCGGCAAGTACCAGGCCATCTCCTTCAAGATCGCCCGGATGGAGGCCCGCGCCCACACCGCCCGCCTGGCGTACTACGACGCGGCCGCCCGGATGCTTGCCGGCAAGCCGTTCAAGACCCAGGCGGCCATCGCTAAGATGGTCGCAGGCGAGGCAGCCATGGACAATGCGCGGGATGCCACCCAGGTATTCGGCGGCTATGGCTTCATCAACGAGTTCACCGTGGCGCGCCACTACCGCGACTCCAAGATCCTTGAAGTGGGGGAGGGCACCACGGAGGTCCAGCTGATGCTGATTGCCCGCGAACTGGGACTCTAGCCGGCCCGAAAGGATCAATGATGATTGACAAGGTTGTTGCGAGCGCTGACGAAGCCGTCGCGGACATCCCCGATGGCGCCTCGCTGGCGGTGGGCGGTTTCGGGCTCTGCGGGATCCCGGTGGCCCTGATCGATGCCCTCCACCGGGCCGGCACCTCGGGCCTGGAGACTGTCAGCAACAACTGCGGCGTGGATGACTGGGGGCTCGGCATCCTGCTCCGCGACGGCCGCATCCGCCGCACCATCAGCTCCTACGTGGGCGAGAACAAGGAGTTCGCCCGCCAGTACCTCGCCGGCGAGCTTGAAGTGGTGCTCACCCCGCAGGGCACGCTGGCCGAGAAGCTGCGGGCCGGCGGGGCCGGGATCCCGGCGTTCTATACCAAGGCGGGGGTTGGCACGCAGGTGTCCGACGGCGGCCTGCCGCAGAAGTACGACGCCAACGGCGGGATCGCGGTCGCCTCTGCGCCGAAGGAAGTGCGCCCCTTCGGGGGAGTGGACTACGTCCTGGAAGAGTCGCTTACGCCGGACTTCGGGCTGGTGCATGCGTGGAAGGGAGACCGCCACGGCAACCTGGTGTTCCACGCCACGGCCATGAACTTCAACCCGCTGTGCGCCATGGCAGGGCGCATCACCATCGCCGAGGTGGAGGAACTCGTGGAGCCCGGCGAACTGGATCCCGAACACATCCACACCCCCGGCATCTTCGTCCAGCGGGTGGTCCTGGCCCGGGACGGGGAAAAGCGGATCGAAAAGCGGACGGTGGCACTCAACCAGGCAGGAGCATGACCATGGATCCCAACAGCCCCGACGCCCCGCGGCCAGAAGCCGTACGCCCGGAATACCGGCGTGGCGGCGAGCACCAGCCCGGGCCCGGCGGAGCAGGCGCCGCCGAAACCAAAGGCTGGACGCGGAACGAGCTCGCCGCCCGGGTGGCCAAGGAACTCCGCAACGGCCAGTACGTGAACCTCGGGATCGGGATGCCCACCCTGATCCCCAACTACATCCCGGACGGAGTGGAGGTGGTGCTGCACTCGGAGAACGGGATCCTCGGCGTCGGCCCCTACCCGGCCGAGGACGCCATCGACCCCGACCTGATCAACGCCGGCAAGGAGACCGTGACCGTCAACAGGGGAGCGGCGTTCTTCGATTCGGCAACGTCCTTCGGCATGATCCGCGGCGGCCACGTTGACGTGGCCGTGCTCGGCGCCATGGAGGTGGCAGCCAACGGGGACCTCGCCAACTGGATGATCCCGGGAAAGATGGTCAAGGGCATGGGGGGCGCCATGGACCTGGTGTTCGGGGCCAAGCGGGTGATCGTGATGATGGAGCACGTCGACCGCAACGGCAACCCCAAGATCGTCCAGGAGTGCTCATTGCCGCTGACCGGGAAGGGCTGCGTGGACCGGATCATCACGGACCTGGCCGTCATCGACGTCGTGCGGGACGGCGGCGGATCGCGGCTGGTCCTGAGCGAACTGGCCCCCAACGTCTCCGTGGAGGATGTAGTGGCCGCTACCGGGGCGGACCTGTTCGAGGAAGACCGGGAACTCACGGTATGACCGGCAGCAACCCCACGGACGGCAACTCCGGGGCCGGCGCCCGCAGAGGCCCCGCTGCCGGCCCGCGGGTCATCGAACAGCGCGGGCTGTACTTCGATGAGCTGGAGGAGGGGCTGGTGTACGCCCACCGTCCCGGCAGGACGGTGACGGAAACGGACAACGTCCTGTTCAGCACCCTGACCATGAACACCCAGGCGCTGCACCTGGACGCCGCCTGGAGCGCCGGCCAGCCGTTCGGGCAACGGCTAATGAACTCCATGTTCACCCTGGCCACCATGGTGGGCCAGTCCGTCACCCAGCTGACCCAAGGGACCATCATTGCCCAGCTGGGCCTGACGGACGTTTCCTTCCCGCACCCGCTGTACCACGGGGACACCCTGTACACGGAGACCGTCATCACCGGCAGGAGGCTCTCGGCCTCACGCCCCGGCCAGGGCATCGTGACCATGGAACACACCGGCCGCAACCAGGACGGCGCCGTGGTGGCACGGGCCACCCGCAGCTGCCTGATGTGGACGCGGGAGGCGCATGGGAACGCACAGGGCAGCCAAAACGTCGGAGAATAGCCTTATGACCTTTGTGATGGGCCCCGCCCTGCTCTTCTGCCCCGCCGACCGTCCCGAGCGCTACCAAAAGGCCGCCGCGCGTGCGGACGCCGTCATCCTGGACCTCGAAGACGCGGTGGCGCCGGCGGACAAGCAGCGGGCCCGCGGCGCTATCCTGGCCCAACTGGGCACCACCGGCGTGGAACCCGAGCTTGAACCCAGCTGCACCATTGTCAGGGTCAACCCCGTGGGCACCGAGGACTTTGAAAAAGACCTCCACTGCCTGGCGCACACGCCCTACCGCACCGTGATGCTGGCCAAGGCGGAGTCGGCCGACCAGCTCAAGGCGCTGGAGGGCTACCAGGTGATTGCGCTGTGCGAAACGGCCGTGGGCGTGCTCAACGCCCCGGCCATCGCTGCCGCCCCCAACGTGGTGGGCCTGATGTGGGGGGCCGAGGACCTGCTGGCCTCCCTGGGCGGTACGTCCAGCCGGAAGGACGACGGCGGCTACCGGGCAGTGGCGCTGCACGCCCGCTCGTCAGTCCTCCTGGCAGCGCGGGCCCACGGCAAGGAAGCAGTGGATGCCGTCTACACCAACATCCCCGACCTCGACGGGCTGGCTGCTGAAGCGGCCGACGCCGTGGC
Source organism: Pseudarthrobacter niigatensis (assembly GCF_030812615.1). Taxonomy (NCBI): domain Bacteria; kingdom Bacillati; phylum Actinomycetota; class Actinomycetes; order Micrococcales; family Micrococcaceae; genus Pseudarthrobacter; species Pseudarthrobacter niigatensis. Next base: position 180,059 of record NZ_JAUSTB010000006.1, read on the forward strand.
CTCCGGCTTCAGCTCCAAGGCCTGCATCCATCCCAGCCAGGCAGCCGTGGTGCGGAAGGCCTATGCGCCCTCGGCCGACGAGGTGGCAGCGGCCACGGCCCTGCTGGACGCTGCCGCGTCGGCGGGATCCGGGGTCTTCAAGTACCAGGGCAAAATGATCGACGGCCCCATCCTCAAGCACGCCCAGGAGATCGTCCGCCGCGCCGCCGTGGAGGCATAACTACCGCTGCCGTCCCTTGGGCCGGCGGAGGGACGTGGCCGGGATCGGCTCGGAAAGCAGGGTCCGCACCCAGCGGTTCCCTGTTTCGCGGAACTCCTTCCGGCTGGCGAAGCGGTAATGGAAGCTGCGCACGCGCACCCAGCGTGGCGCGGCGCCGTCGAACGGGTCCTTCCGCAGCAGCCGCAGCACCTGCCGGTCAGCGGCCAGGAGCTTGCCGAGGAAGGCGTAGAACCATTCCTCGTGGACGGTCCGCAGCGGCAGGAACCACATCAGCCAGTCCAGCCGCAGGTGGTAGGGGGCCCACTGGCGCGGGAGCCGGCGGACGTCCCCAGGCTTGCCTTTGAAGCCGTACTCGCGCCAGTCCGAACCGTCATGGGGGTCCTCGTCCAGCGTGCCCTCCACCACGATTTCGATGCGCTGTTTGGTCACTGTGCCGAAGGCCCCGTAGGCGTTAACCAGCTGCCACCGGTTGAAGCTGGCATTCATCAGCTGCCGGCGGGAGAAGAGGTTCCGCAGCGGCCAGTAGCTCAGCACCAGCAGCAGGATCGACGCCGCCAGGGTGATGGCCAGCCACCACAGCGGCGTTTCCGTCCGGGCGCCCGTGGCGGCATTCCAGTCCGCCGGGATGGCAGGTATCACGGCGTGCGCCACGGGGTCGCTGACCGCCGCGAACGCCAGCACGATCGCCATCCAGTTCAGCCAGGCGAAGTTGCCGGTGGCCACCAGCCACAGCTGGGTCAGCACGACCACCCCCGCCGCAACGCTTGCCACGGGCTGGGGGGCGAACAGCAGGAACGGCACCACCAGCTGGGCGATGTGGTTGCCCACCACCTCGATCCGGTGCAGCGGCTTGGGCAGCAGGTGGGCCTGCCGGCTCAGCGGGCCGGGCATGGGCTGGGTTTCGTGGTGGTAGTACAGGGCGGTCAGGTCGCGCCACTCCCTGCCGCCGCGGATCTTGATCATTCCCGCGCCGAATTCCAGCCGGAACACCAGCCACACGACCAGGACCAGGATGGTCCGGGGCGGATCCGTCTGGTTGGAACCGAGGAACCCAACGGTGAAGCCCGCCTCAAGGAGCAGCATTTCCCAGCCGAACCCGTAGAAGGTCTGGCCCACGTTCACGATGGACATGTACAGCAGCCACAGGGCCAGGAACGCAAGCAGGGGCACCCAGGGCGGGCCCAGCTGCGGGAGTCCGGCCACCAGCAGTGCCGATACCACCAGGCCGGCGGTGCAGACTCCGCGCAGCAGCCCGTCCGAGTACCGCCAGCGGAACAGCGTGGGCCGGCGGAAACGGGGGAACGCGGCAAGGAACCCGGGCACCGGGAGGAGGCCGCGCTCGCCGAGCAGGGCGGGGAACTGGTTCATCGTGGACAGGAACGCAACAAAATACAGTGCCGCCACACCCCGTTGCAGCACCTGGCGGGCGAACCCGTATTCCGGCGCGTCAAACCACCACAGCCAGTCCACGGATTCCACGTTACGCCCGGTCACGCGGGGGTCAAGGTGCATCATCAGGCCGGGCACAGCAGGACCGGGGGCGTCAAAGGGGCCGGACTGGTGCGGGATACTTAACCCATGCAGCCACGCAGAATCGTCCTCCTCGGATCCACTGGTTCCATCGGCACCCAGGCGATTGACGTCGTCGACGGCGCCCCGCACCTGTTCGAAGTGGTGGCCCTCAGTGCCGGGGGCGGCAACCTGGAGCTCCTGGCGCAGCAGGCGGTCCACACCGGCGCCACTGCGGTGGGGATTGCCGGCGGGGATCCTGCCCGGCTGGCATCGCTGATCAGCGACGCCGCGGCTGCGGCAGGCCGCCAGGGGTACCGGCCGGAGATCGTGGCAGGCCCGGACGCCTCCGCCCGCATCGCGGCGGTGGAAGCGGACGTGGTGCTCAACGGCATCACCGGATCAATCGGCCTGGCCCCCACCCTCGCGGCACTCAAGTCCGGAGCCACGCTGGCCCTTGCCAACAAGGAATCCCTGATCGTCGGCGGCAGCCTGGTCAAGGCAGCGGCCCGCGAAGGCCAGATAGTCCCCGTCGATTCGGAGCACTCGGCCATCGCCCAGTGCCTGCGCTCCGGCACTGCCGTTGAGGTGGACAAGCTCATCCTCACAGCTTCAGGGGGACCGTTCCGGGGCAGGAGCCGGGAAGAGCTCCACTCCGTCACCCCCCGGGAAGCCCTGGCCCACCCCACCTGGGACATGGGCGTCATGGTCACCACCAACTCCGCCACGCTGGTGAACAAGGGCCTGGAAGTCATCGAGGCGCACCTGCTGTTCGATATTCCGCTGGACCGGATCGACGTCGTGGTGCACCCCCAGTCGGTGGTCCATTCCATGGTCCAGTTCGTGGACGGCTCCACCATCGCCCAGGCTTCCCCGCCGGACATGCGCCTGCCCATCGCGCTGGGGCTCGGCTGGCCCGCCCGGGTGCCCAACGCCGCCAGCCCCTGCGACTGGACCCAGGCCGCCACGTGGACCTTTGAACCGCTGGACACCGAAGCTTTCCCCGCCGTCGGACTGGCCAAGGACGCCGCCAAGCAGGGGAGCACCTACCCTGCTGTCTTCAATGCGGCCAACGAGGAAGCGGTCACGGCGTTCCATGCCGGCCGGATCCGGTTCACGGACATCGTCGACACCGTGGACAGCGTGCTCAGCGAACACTCAGGTTCCTCCGGGCTGACGGTGGAATCCGTGCTGGATGCTGAAAGCTGGGCACGCGCACGGGCCCACGAACGTTTAGCAGTCAGCAGACTCTAGGAAGCAGCAGCACCTCCATGACCCCTGTCCTACTTTTCATTCTCGGCGTCGTCTTCGTCGCCCTTGGCGTCGCCGTGTCCATTGCGCTCCACGAAGTGGGCCACCTGGTGCCCGCCAAGCTCTTCAAGGTCCGTGTCACCAAGTACATGATCGGGTTCGGGCCGACGCTCTGGTCTCGCCGGAAGGGCGAGACCGAGTACGGCGTGAAAGCTGTGCCGCTGGGCGGCTACGTCTCCATGATCGGCATGTACCCGCCCAACAAGGAGGACGGCTCGGTCCGGCCCTCCAGCACCGGCATGTTCCAGACTTTGGCCACCGAGGCACGTTCCATGGCCCATGAGGAAGTGGGGCCGGGCGACGAAAACCGGGTCTTCTACCGGCTGCCCGTCTGGAAGAAAGTCATTGTGATGCTGGGCGGCCCGGCCATGAACATGATCCTGGGCGTGCTGCTCACCGCCGTGCTGCTGATGGGGTTCGGTGTTGCCACGGCCACCACCACCATCTCGGACGTCTCCAAGTGCCAGGTGGCAGCGGGACAAACCGTTGATCCTGACTCCGCCGACTGCCAGCTGACGCCCGCAGCCGCGGCAGGCCTGAAGCCCAATGACACCATTACCTCCTTCGACGGCAAACCCGTCACCCGGTGGGACCAGTTGACGGAGTGGATCCGCGCGTCGGCCGGCAAGGAGGTGGCCATCACCGTGCAGCGGGACGGCCAAACGGTCTCCACCACCGTGACGCCGGTGCTGTCGGCCCGGCCGGTCATCGGAACCGACGGGCGCCAGGCCACCGACGCCGCCGGCAACCTCCAGTACCAGGACGTCGGATTCCTTGGTATCGGTGCGCAGACCGCACTGGTGCCCCAGCCGGCGTCGTCCGTCCTGCCCATGGCGGGGGAGAACATCCGCCAGGTGGCCGGTGTGGTCCTCAACCTGCCTGCCCGCGTAGTGGGGGTGGCCAAAGCTGCGTTCAGCGAAGAGCCGCGCGACCCCAACGGCCCCATCAGCGTGGTGGGCGTCGGACGGGTGGCAGGCGAGGTGGCAGCCATGGAGGCTGTTCCGATGCAGTCCCGGGTGGCAACCCTCGTTGGCCTGCTGGCCGGCCTGAATTTCGCCCTCGCGGTGTTCAACCTCGTCCCGCTCCTGCCGCTGGACGGCGGCCACGTTGCCGGCGCCCTGTACGAGGGCGCCCGGCGCAGGGTGGCGAAGCTGCGCGGACGGCCGGACCCGGGGGCGTTCGACATCGCCAAACTGCTTCCCGTCACCTACGTGGTCGCAGCCCTGTTGATGGGCATGAGTGCGCTGTTGATCTACGCGGACATCGTCAAGCCGGTCAATTTGTTCGGCTGATCGGCCCCTTATGGTTGACTACAATAAATCAGTCAAATCTGATTGATTGACCGGTATCAACCGTCTATGGTTGAGGTATGTTCGTCATGACCATTGACCAGCGGGGAAGCACTGGAGACCAGGACCGCGTACCGGCCCTGCTCGAACAGCTGGCACGCCTCGAACTGCCGGGAACGGACAAGCCCATCTTCGACCGCTCCGTGGGGGATGAAGTCCAAGGCGTCGTGCGGGACGCGGCCGCCGTGGTGGAGATAGCCCTGCACGCGCTCCGCGGCGGACGCTGGTACGTCGGAATCGGCGTCGGAACTGTAGCCCTGCCACTCCATGCCAGCCCCCGGGAAGGCACGGGAACGGCCTTTGTTGCCGCCCGCCGGGCGGTTGAGCTTGCCAAAGGAGCCGGCTCCCAGGTGCCGCTGTCAGTGGTGCCCGGCATTATGGCTAGGGAAGCGGCCAAGGGCGCCGCCGGGGAAGGAGTGCGGGCATGCGCCAATGCGGAAGCGGTACTCAGGCTGCTCGGCAGGCTCGTCCAGGACCGTACGCAGGCCCAGTGGCGGGTAGTGGATGCCCTGCGCCGCCTGGGCACCCCCGGGCAGCGGCAGGGCCGGCACGGAAGCCAGAAGCACGTGGCTCTTGAACTCGGAATCTCGGAACAATCGGTGAGCCGAACCGTCATCCGCTCCGGGTGGCAGGAAGAATGGGCAGCCAGGCCGGCCGCGTCCATGCTTCTTGGGTATGCCGACTCCCGGCTCGGCCAAGCCCTGGAGGACGCTCCGGGCCGGAAGGAAGCCCCGGCCGGCCAGGAGCCGGCGAACAGGACTGAAGGAGACAGGTGACCGCACTGTGGGTGGCAGTGGCCTTGGTAATGGCAGGTTTCGCCGGCTGGCCGGTGACTGCGCTGGTCTTCAGGCTCGCCCGGACCATCGACGACAAGGCCGATGCCGCCAAGGCCGCCGAGGATGCCCGGGCGGCTGAAGAGGACCCCTCGGCTGACGTCACCCTGGACCCCGTCCCGGACGCCGGGGGCGGAGGCGGCGGCCAGGCGGTGGACAACGAGCTGACCGCCCCTCCCGGCCGGACGCCGTCGAACGCCCCCGCGGCCGGAGCTGCCGCACCCAGCCAGCGCATCCTGCGCGGCGGGGCCATCATCGGCGTACTGGAGCGGCTGGGGGTGTGCCTGGCCATCCTCACCGGCCAGCCCGTGGCCATCGCCTACATCGTTGCCATCAAGGGCCTGGGCAGGTTCGCTGAACTGAAGGAGACGCCGGTAGCCGCCGAGCGTTTCATCATTGGGACCCTCACTTCCATGCTCTGGGCGGCCGGCACCGCTGCCGCGGTCAAAGTCCTCTTCCTGCACTGACCGCAGCCCGCGGTGCAGGCGTGTGCTCCGCCCCGGCACGTCCTCCGGCATGGGGGATGGGGACGGTACCAGGCCGGCCATGGAGATAGGGTAGCGGTATGACAGTTTTTGCCGTTGAGTACGTTTATGCCGCCAACTCCACTGAAACCCGCAACGAGGTCCGCCCCGCGCACCGGGAATGGACAGGCAGGCTGGCGCAGGACAGCGTCATCGTGGCCAGCGGACCCTACGGCGACGGCGCCGGTGCCCTGCTGATCTTCAAGGCATCAGACGAAGCCGCCCTTAACTCGATCCTCAAGCAGGATCCTTTCGCCCAAGCCGGCGTGATTGCCGGAACCCGCATCACGGAATGGTCCCCGGTAACCGGCATGCTGGCCGGGATCGCCGCGTAGCCGCTTATCTACCCTTTCAACTCAAGGAGTCCACGTGACCTCGGTCAGCCTGGGAATGCCGTCAGCACCACCGCCCGTCCTTGCCCCCCGCCGCAAGACGCGCCAAATCAAAGTCGGCTCGGTAGGCGTCGGATCTGATTTCCCCATCAGCGTGCAGTCCATGACCACCACGCCCACAACGGACATCAACGCCACCCTGCAGCAAATCGCCGAACTCACGGCGTCCGGCTGCGACATTGTGCGCGTGGCCTGCCCCTCCGCCGACGATGCCGAGGCGCTGCCCATCATCGCCCGGAAGTCCCAGATCCCCGTCATCGCGGACATCCACTTCCAGCCGAAGTACGTCTTCGCGGCCATCGAGGCCGGGTGCGCGGCAGTGCGCGTGAACCCCGGGAACATCCGCAAATTCGATGACCAGGTAAAAGAAATCGCCGCCGCGGCCAAGGACCACGGAACCTCCATCCGCATCGGGGTCAACGCAGGATCCCTGGAGCCGGGAATCCTCAAGAAGTACGGCAAGGCCACCCCGGAGGCGCTGGTTGAATCGGCAGTCTGGGAAGCTTCGCTCTTCGAGGAGCACGGCTTCCACGACTTCAAGATTTCCGTGAAGCACAACGACCCCGTAGTCATGGTGGCCGCCTACGAAATGCTCGCCGAAAAGGGCGACTGGCCCCTCCACCTGGGCGTCACCGAAGCCGGGCCTGCCTTCCAGGGCACCATCAAGTCCGCCACCGCGTTCGGGGCACTCCTCTCCCGGGGCATCGGCGACACCATCCGGGTGTCCCTCTCCGCGCCGCCGGTGGAGGAAATCAAGGTAGGCAACCAGATCCTCCAATCGCTGAACCTGCGGCCCCGCAAACTTGAAATCGTGTCCTGTCCTTCCTGCGGCCGCGCCCAGGTGGACGTGTACACCCTGGCCGAGCAGGTCACTGCCGGGCTGGAAGGGATGGAGATCCCGTTGCGCGTGGCGGTCATGGGCTGCGTCGTGAACGGGCCCGGTGAGGCGCGCGAGGCTGACCTCGGTGTCGCCTCCGGCAACGGCAAGGGGCAGATCTTCGTTAGGGGCGAGGTCATCAAGACTGTTCCCGAGAGCGCAATTGTTGAGACACTGATCGAAGAGGCTATGCGTATCGCGGAAGAGATGGGGGAGGCCGATGGCGAAGATGCTGTCAAAGGTAGCCCCGTGGTTAGCGTCTCGTAGGGACGCGGCAGACCCCGCGGGGCTTTCCGTCCGCATCCTGGACGGCCAGGATACCCCGGCGCTGACACTGCTGGCCCAGCGGGATCCGGTGACCAACGTCTTCATCCTCTCGCATCTCCGGGCCACGGGGACGGCGGCGCCCACCAGCGGTGGGGCCGGGGTCATTGGGGTTTTCGACGACGGCATCCTCACGGGCGCGTGCTGGGCCGGAGCCAACCTGGTTCCGGTTCAGCTTGATCCCGCCCTTGCCCCGCTGGTGGCGGAGGCCGCCAACACTTCCGGGCGCCGGTATGCGTCCGCTTTTGGGCCTGCTGACGCGGTGCTCGCACTCCATACCCAACTCGCCGGGCTGGGCCACCGGGCCCATGAGGTCCGGGACGACCAGCCCCTGATGGTTATTGAGGGGCCGGCGTTGGTACAGCCCAACCCCGGACTGGCCCTGGGCAACCTCGCCGATTTCGACCGCATCCTGCCCGCCTGCGCCGCAATGTTCGAGGAAGAGGTAGGTTATTCGCCCTACCTGGGCGGCAGGGAGTTCTACAGCCGCCGCGTGGAGGGCCTCATCAGGCAGGGGCACTCCATGGTCCACCTCAACGACCAGGGGGACGTGGTGTTCAAGGCGGAGCTTGGGGCGGTCACGGACCACGTCACCCAGGTCCAGGGCGTGTGGATGAACCCGGTCTTCCGTGGCCAGGGGCTCAGTGCCGGCTACATGTCCGCCGTGGTGGAAAAGGCCCAGCAACTGGCCCCCGTGACCAGCCTCTACGTCAACGGATTCAACACCAGGGCGCGGTCCACCTACGAACGCGTAGGCTTCCGCCAGGTAGGCACCTTCGCTACAGTTCTCTTCTAGCCGGCGATCACCGGCAGCACGCAGAATATTGGGGGAAATTTGAAGACGTCGGTGCTGGGAACTTTCGCGGTCTCTGTCCTTCTTGCCACAGCAGTCTCCGCCTGTGGTGGAACACCCGAACCGAAAGCGGCCGGGTCCACACCCGCAGCCCCTGCCGGCCCCGCCACAACTGTTGCCGCCACCACCACGCCAACCCCAACCCCGACAGCCAAGGCGTATACCGCCGGAGAACTCGCGGCCATCGTCGGGCAGGTGAGGGACGCCGCCGACCGGAGGCTGACCGTCCTGCCCAGCGCAGACATTGCCACCACGCTGGAACAAACGAAGGCAATGCTTTCCTCCATCGACGTCAAGCCGGCCGAGTGCAAGGAACTCGCAGCCTCGAGTACTGTCCCGTCCGTCGATGGCGCCGCCATGGCCGTGGGCATGAGCACCGACGCTGCCACGGGGGCCGTCACTGCGCTGTCCCTGGTGTCCGGCCTGGACCAAAGCTTCCTTGCCAGGCTCAAGGGCCAGCAGGACCAGCTGGCAAAGTGCTCCTCAATGACCATGACGGCCTCGGGCATGGAGGTGGCCGTCACCGTCACGGCGCTGCAGGGAGTCAGCAGCCGTCCCGGCACCATCGCCTACCGCACCGACACCGCCTTGCCCGATGGGCAGAAGCAGTCCACGGTCACGGCGCAGGTTGTCCAGCAGGGCGTAGTGCTTACCTCGGTGGCGTCCGGCGGGGCCAGCGAGGCAGACGCCGTGCAGCGCGCGGGGGCGCTCCTCGAATCGGCCGGTGCTCTGGTCAAGTAAACACCCGGCGGCTGAAGAAACAATGTGCGCCAGTCGCAGGCAAGCGGATTCCGAAAAATGAAAACTCTTGTCAAACGTGCGCACGATCACATAAGTTCGATCTAGCTGCGCTGGAAGTGGGGTGGGCGGTCTCACCAGTCCTCACCAGTACTAAGGCGATAACGGCGTCGAGCCACGCCCGGATGCGATGACCAGCCCTATTGGGGGGCCAGGGGCTTTGCATTCCCGGGCGTGGCTCTACTGTTTTCCCGGCGTGGCCCTGGCCGGCTGCGGCCCGCCAGTCCGTACCGTTCGTTCCCTGCCGGTAGATTAGTACCCAGACGAATTGTCCGGCCCTGCTGACCCAGCACTTCCCCAGAAACGGATACCACCCGTGGTCCTACGACTGTCCCAGCTTTTCCTGCGCACGCTGCGCGAAGACCCCGTCGATGCCGAGGTCGCCAGCCACAAACTCCTGGTCCGCGCCGGCTACATCCGCCGCGCCGCCCCCGGCATCTACACCTGGCTGCCGCTGGGGCTCAGCGTCCTGCGCAAGGTCGAGGAGATCATCCGCCAGGAAATGGCCGCCATCGGTGCCCAGGAAGTCCACTTCCCGGCCCTGCTGCCCCGGGAACCGTATGAGGCCACCAACCGCTGGACCGAGTACGGCGAAGGATTGTTCCGGCTGCAGGACCGCAAGGGCGCAGACTACCTGCTGGCCCCCACGCACGAGGAGATGTTCACACTCCTGGTCAAGGACCTGTACTCGTCCTACAAAGACCTGCCGCTGAGCCTCTACCAGATCCAGAACAAGTACCGCGACGAGGCGCGCCCCCGCGCGGGACTCCTCCGCGGCCGCGAATTCATCATGAAGGACTCCTACTCCTTCGACGTGGACGACGCCGGCCTGGACGCCAGCTACGCCGCGCACCGCGCCGCCTACCTGAAGATCTTCGAACGCCTGGGGCTCGAGGTTGTGCCGGTCGCGGCCACCGCCGGCGCAATGGGCGGGTCCAGGAGCGAGGAATTCCTGTTCCCCACCGAGATCGGCGAGGACACCTTCGTCCGCTCCGCAGGCGGCTACGCGGCCAATGTGGAGGCCGTGACCACGGTGGTTCCCGAGGAGATCGACTTCACCAACGCCCCGGCTGCGGAGGTCCTGGACACCCCGGACACCCCCACCATCGAGACCCTGGTTGCCGCGTCCAACCAGATCGCCCCGCGCGCGGAGGCCGACGGCGGCGCCTGGACGGCCGCCGACACGCTTAAGAACGTGGTCCTCGCCGTCACCCTGCCCACGGGTGAGCGGCAGCTGGTGGTCATTGGCGTCCCGGGAGACCGGGCCGTGGACCTCAAGCGCGTCGAAGCGAACATTGGCTCGTTCCTGCCCATCGCGGGCGAGATCGGACTCGAGCAGGCCGGCGAGGAGGACCTGAAGAAGCAGCCGCTGATCGTCAAGGGCTACCTGGGACCGGGCCTTACCCTGGACCAGGCACTTCTCGGCGCCGAAAGCGCAACAAAGCTCCTGTACCTGGTGGACCCCCGGGTGGTTCGCGGAACCGCCTGGATCACCGGCGCGAACCAGGCCGGCAAGCACGTCTTCGGCCTCGTGGCAGGCCGTGACTTCACCTGGGACGGCGTCATCGAGTGCACCGAAGTCCGCGCCGGCGATCCCTCTCCGGACGGCTCCGGCCCCCTGGAAACCGCCCGCGGCATCGAAATGGGCCACATTTTCCAGCTGGGCCGCAAGTACGCCGAAGCGCTGGACCTGAAGGTGCTCGACCAGAACGGCAAGCAGGTGGTGGTCACCATGGGTTCGTACGGCGTCGGTGTCACCCGTGCCGTGGCCGCGCTGGCTGAGGCCAACCATGACGAGCGCGGACTGGTCTGGCCCCGCACCGTGGCCCCTGCCGATGTGCACGTGGTGGCCGTGGGCCGGGGTGAGGAGATCTTCCAGGCAGCGGAGAAGCTCTCGGCAGACCTTGAAGCAGCAGGCCTTTCAGTCATCTACGACGACCGCCCCAAGGTCTCGCCCGGCGTGAAGTTCGGCGACGCGGAACTGGTGGGCGTCCCCACCATCCTGGCAGTGGGCCGCGGCCTGGTGGACGGCGTGGTGGAGATCAAGGACCGCCGCAGCGGTGAGGCCGAGAACATCGAGGTGGACAAAGCCGTCGACTACCTGGTCAACGCCGTCCGCAACCATTGATCTCCGGCTTCGAGTCGATCCAGCTCACCACGATCATCCTGATTGTGGTGGCTGGATTCGCAGCCGGCTGGGTTGACGCGGTGGTGGGCGGCGGAGGACTCATCCAGCTTCCGGCGCTGCTCCTGGTGCCCGGCATCGCGCCCGTCCAGGCGCTTGCCACCAACAAGATGGGCTCCATTTTCGGAACCGCCACCAGCGCCGCCACGTACTACCGGAGGGTGGGGCCGGACCTCCGGACGGCCGTCCCCATGGCCGTCATTGCCCTGGCGGGCAGCTTCGGCGGAGCCAGCCTGGCGGCCACCCTGCCGGCCGGAGTCTTCAAGCCCATCATCGTGGTGGCGCTGGTCGCCGTCGCGCTCTTCACCGCCCTGAAACCGAATGTCGGTGAGCTGACGGCGCTCCGGCACGCGGGCCACCGCCACTACGTCGTCGCCTGCCTCATCGGTGCCGTGATCGGCTTCTACGACGGACTCATCGGGCCCGGGACGGGATCCTTCCTGGTCATCGCCCTGGTGTCCGCCATGGGATACGCCTTCCTGGAGGCCAGTGCCAAGGCAAAAATCGTCAACATGGCCACCAACGCCGGGGCGCTGCTGTTCTTTGCCCCGCACGGGTCCATCCTGTGGGGGATCGGCCTGGTCCTCGGCGCGGCGAACATGGCCGGCGGCTACCTCGGTGCCCGGACCGCGGTGCAGCAAGGCAGCAAGTTTGTGCGGGTGGTCTTCCTTGTGGTCGTCGCGGCTTTGATCCTCAAACTCGGCTACGACGTCTGGCAGGAAAACTTCGCCTGACCCCTGGCCAGGACTCGTCCTCGTGGCACTCGCCCGCCCGGCGTAGCATGCAGGTATGGCACACGGCGATGACGAGTATGCCGCGGCACTGGCGGCCGCAGCAAGGCACTCGCAGGCCTGGCTGGCCAGCCTCCGGCACCGCCCCGTGGGACCAAGGCTGCATGCGTCAGACCTTGGCGGGGTGTTCGGTGGTCCGTTGCCCGAAGCGGGCGTGCCGGCCGCTGAAGTGATCGACTTCCTGGCCACGAACGCCGAGCCCGGACTGATGGCAATGCCCTCCGGCCGGTTCTTCGGCTGGGTCATCGGCGGCACCCTGCCTGCCGCCCTGGCGTCCGACTGGCTGGTCAGCGCCTGGGACCAGAACGCAGGACTCCGCTACGCCACCCCAGCCACCGCCGCCATCGAGGAAGCCGCCGGACAGTGGGTACTGGAATTGCTGGGCCTGCCGTCCGGAGCCGATGTCGGATTCGTTACCGGCGCCACCATGGCAAATTTCACGGGGATGGCTGCTGCCCGCTGGCGGTTGCTGGCCGACGCCGGCTGGGACCTTGACCGCGACGGGCTCTCCGGTGCACCACGCATCCGCTGCTTTGTGGGCCGCGAACGGCATGACACCGTTGACCTTGGCCTGCGCTACCTGGGCCTTGGACGGCCGGCGCAGGTCGACGCTGACGGCCAGGGCCGCCTTGATCCCGAAGCACTCGATGCCGCCCTTGCTTCCGGGAGCGGTCCGGCGCTGGTGTGCCTCCAGGCCGGCAACCTGCACTCGGGCGCCTTCGATCCCTTTCCCGAAGCCATCGCCGTGGCGCGCAAACATGGCGCTTGGGTCCACATCGATGGCGCCTTCGGCCTGTGGGCGGCTGCCGCGCCGGACCTGCGGCACCTCACCCAGGGGTTTGAAGAAGCGGACTCCTGGGGCACGGATGCCCACAAGACCTTGAACGTTCCCTATGACTGCGGCATTGCCATCGTCCGGGACCCGTCTGCACTGCGGGCCGCGATGGGACTGCACGCGAGCTACTTGGTGCACGACGCCGAAGGCCCCGGAGATCCTTTCGAGAAGGTCCCGGAGCTGTCCCGCCGCGCGCGGGGAGTGCCGGTATGGGCGGCCCTGAAAAGCCTGGGCCGGGACGGTGTGGCGGCCCAGGTGGGCGGCCTGGCCGCTGCGGCCAGGGCCATCGCTGCGGGGCTGGCGGCACTGGACGGGGTGGAGGTCCTCAACGACGTCGGCTACACCCAGGTGTGCCTGGCGTTCGGGGACGATGCCACCACCCGGGCGGTCACCGCCCGCATCATCGAGGAGGGAAAGGTCTGGATGTCCGGTTCGCGCTGGCAGGACCGGGACATCCTCCGGGTGTCGGTGAGTAACTGGCACACGGCGGGCGAGGACGTGGCCACGGCAGTGGACGCTGTCCGGTCAGCGCTGGCCGCCGTGAAGGACCCGGCCTAGAGGACTCCTGGGCCCGCCGGGCGTCCGGACCGCGTGTGGTGCCGGACTACCCCGGGCGGTGCCGGACCTTATCCGTCCTGTCCGGGCTCGGGAAGGGAATGTGGGTGGGGAAGGCCGGCCAGGGTGTTCCCGGCGAGGGTGCTGGCTACCCAAAGCGAGCGGGCCAGGTCTCCCCGGTGCCCGTTCCGGAAATACCACAGCGCGTTGTCAACTTCCCTGGCGATGGCCCATTCCCGGGCCGCGTCCGGGTCCAGCCCTGCGGCGGCACTGAAGTTCTGGCAGCGCTCCACCAGCGCAGGACCCGGCAGGGCAGCAGGGAGGTCTTTGAGGCGGTTCCACAGCAGCGGAGCAACCGCGAACCCGGCCTCGCCGACCATGGGCTGGGGGTCGATCGCCGCGTAGCCGGCCGAAGTTGCCCCCGCTGTCCCCGGCCGCGCCAGGACGTTGTCGAAATGCAGGTCCGTGTGGACCAGGACATCGTATGCGGACCTGCGTCCCACCGCGCCGCGCTTCTGGCACACCTCCAGGGCCGCCTCCAACAGCCACCTGGGAAAAGGACGGCCCAGTAGATCCCAGTCAGCGGGCAGGTCGTCGCTCCATTGCTCAGCCCGGGCGGCTATGTGGCTGAATTCCTGCCACTCCGGGCGGTGGTCCGGGACCAGCCCCAATTCCCGTACCAGCCCGCCCCACACGTGCACGGCTTCATCGACCGGCAGGGCGGCCAGCGAGCGGCCGCCCTCAAGGCGCTCCAGCAGCATGGCGCACGACGCGCCGTCCGAGGCCAGCAGGAGAACGGCGCCGCGGCCGCCCCAGAGCGCCAGTGCATGCCGCTCCACCTGGGCCTCGTCATGCGGGAAAGCGATTTTGAGGGCTGCGGGGGATCCGTCGTCCTGCCGCACCGGGACCACGAGGCCGCCGTGGCCGCTCCACGGGAAGCTTCCTGGCTCCAGGTCCACCTCCAGGTGCCACTGCTCCAGGCGATCGGCCAGCAGGCCAGGCAGGCCGCCAAGCCAGTCCCGGCCGGCGCTGCTGCGTGCATAGCGGGCAGCGAGCCTGGGCGGGATGGGGACCGCGGGCACCACGGGGCGTGGCACTGCGGGATCAGACAACACCGGAAGCGCCGAGCAGGTTGCCGATCATGAACGTCGCCGCCAGCGCGAGGGCCCCGCCCACCACCACCCGTACTGCTGCCCGGGTCTTCGACCCGCCGCCGATCCAGGCCCCGAGGGCGCCGGTCAACGCCAGGGCCACCAGTACCGAGATGAACGTAAGTGGTACCCGGATGCCCGGCGGCGGCAACAGGATGGCCAGCATGGGCAGGATGGCCCCGATGGTGAAGGCGATTGCCGAGGCAAAGGCGGCATGCCAGGGGCTGACGATGTCAGCTTCGTCGATGTTGAGTTCGGCAGACAGATGCGCCGCCAGGACGTCGTGGGCCGTCAGTTCCTTGGCAACCTTGGCCGCCGTTTCGGCGGTGAGGCCCTTCTCCTGGTAGATGGCGGCCAGCTCCGCCAGTTCAGCTTCCGGATCCTCGGCCAGCTCACGCCGTTCCTTCTCGATCAGCGCCCGCTGGCTGTCGCTCTGGCTGCTGACGGAAACGTACTCACCCAGCGCCATGGACACTGCCCCGCCCACCACACCGGCCACACCCGCGGTGAGGATGGGGGCCACCTCAGGAGTGGCCCCGGCAACGCCCACCACGATCGCGGCAACCGAGACGATGCCGTCGTTGGCGCCCAGGACACCGGCACGCAGCCAGTTAAGCCGGTGCGCAGTGTCGTCACCGTGCGGTTCCGCCTGGGGGTGCCGGCCCAGGCCCCGGCCCGCTGCCGTGGGTTCCGGACGTCCGGCCGGTTCGTC
This sequence comes from Pseudarthrobacter niigatensis, assembly GCF_030812615.1. Taxonomy (NCBI): domain Bacteria; kingdom Bacillati; phylum Actinomycetota; class Actinomycetes; order Micrococcales; family Micrococcaceae; genus Pseudarthrobacter; species Pseudarthrobacter niigatensis. Next base: position 195,278 of record NZ_JAUSTB010000006.1, read on the forward strand.
CGCATTCATCCCTTCAGCAAACCATCCCGGCCCGCCCAACGCCACCCTACCGGAGGCCTTCCCTGCGGGACTGCGCCAAGGGCCGGAAAGCTGCGCGGTTGCGGACCGGGTTCAGGATGCAACGGACGACGACGGCCGGGGTCCGGCGGCAAGGCCGTCCCCGGCGGGAAGCCCAGGCAATTGGCCTGCGTCCAGGGTGAGGCCCGGAACGGGGCCCGGATCCGCACCCCATCGAAGGGTGCGGGCGGCGGCTGACCGAAGGGCTGCCAGCGCCCACTTCCGGTCCTGGCCCTGCGCAGCCGCCACCAAATCGCCATAGGCCACCACCGTGGCCGCCTCAAGCCTGCCCAGCGCCGCCGCCGGGGCAGCCAGGAAACCGGGATCAAGGACGTACCCGGGCTGTTGCGGTACCTCCGTACCGCAGGCCAGCCGCAGGCGTTCCACCGCCGCGGCAGCCAGTTCCTTGTGCGCACCCAGGAATTCCGACGCCGGGCCGGCGTCGGCGGGTGCGAGGCGGGGGAGCGCTGCCTGGTAGCCGTAGACGGCCTGCTGTTCGGCGGACACGGCGGCGGCCAATGCGGCGGGGGATGAAACAGCGGGAGCCGGCGCGGCAGCCCGGGCAGGTGGGGACGGGCACGGCGACGCAGGCTGTGCTGTTGCCTGGACCTCGGTGCCGGGTCCTGCCGCCTCCGGCGGCACGGGAACCCCGGCTGCGGAAGCCAACTGGGCGGCGGCGAGGAGCTGTGCGGTGCCGGTGCCGGCCAAAAGCCGGGCCATGCCGCCGTCGGCCGTCTCCGCGTCCTTGAGGCGGGCTGTCCCGCTGACGGCCAGGGCCCGGACCAGCTCGGCGGTGTTTTGCGGACCGGCGTCTGCGGACGGCGTCGCCGCTGCCGGTGGCGGGGACGCCTCCGTGGGTGCGGACGGGGACCCGGACGCGGGGGCCAACAGGGCCCTGGCCTGAATGGTCAGCAAGGTCACAACAGGGCCCAGCGCAGTGGATTGGCTGGTGTCTGCTGATGCAAGGGCCAATCCTGCAGTGCGCATTTCCAGGACCGCACTGAGGGCCGCCGCCCGGGCCCGCTCGGAAAACGGCGGCTCGGCAGGGACAGGTTTTTCCGCGGGAATCAGGGCAAAACCGAGGCTCAGGACAACCAAGGCGGCAAGGGCAAGGACGGCATACCGGAACGGGCGCATGCGGTGCTTGGGGTCCGGGCGGCGGTCTTTCACAACAGACCATGGTGTCACGCTGAGGGGGCACCCGGGTGCACCACTGGGCCGGTAAAATAGCTACGCTAGTAAACACCACATCATCTATAGGGAGGGCGGCCGGCATCGTGAGCAATGCAGAAGCCACAGCTTCACCAGACCACACCGGTACGGGAAGCGGATCCGCGCCGGCCCACAATCCCGAAGCCGCCCGGCTCCGGGCCCTCCTGGAACCCGCCGTCCAGGCCAACCGCCTGTACCTTGAGGACGTAGCCATCATCCCCGGCTCCCACCGCGTGGTCCACGTGGTGGTGGACCTGCCGCAGGAAGAGACCGGCGGAGTCAGCCTGGACGTCATTGCGGACATCTCCAAGGTGCTCTCCGATGTCCTGGACAACGACCCCAACGACGACGGCCGCCCCTATGACCTCGAAGTGTCCTCACCCGGCGTCGGGCGTCCCCTCACCGAACCCCGGCACTGGCACCGCGCCCGCGGCCGGATGGTCAAGGTCAACGTCATCCAGGGCGAAAACGTCACCGGCCGCATCCAGGCCGTGGACGGCGGGGGAGTGACGCTCATCCCCGAAGTGCCCGTCAAGAAGGGCATGAAGCCCCGGCAGGGCGAACCAGTAACGCTTCCTTTCGACAGGATCCGCAACGGAAAAGTCGAGATCGAATTCAGCCACCTCCCGGAGGATGGTCTGGAACCTGAACACAATGGACCTTCCGAGGAGGCCTGATGGATATTGACATGAGCGCACTGAGACTTTTGGAGCGTGAGCGTGAAATCCCGCTGGACCTCCTGATCCCCACCATCGAGCAGGCGCTCCTGGTGGCGTATCACAAGTCGCCCGGCGCCTTCGAAAAAGCGCGCGCCGAACTCGACCGCAAGAGCGGCCACGTCACCATCTGGGCTGTCGAAATTGACGACGACGGCGCCCCCATCGGTGAATTCGAGCACACCCCCGAAGGCTTTGGCCGCATCGCCGCAAGCACCGCACGGCAGATCATCCTGCAGCGGCTCCGCGACGTCGAGGACGACAACGTCCTGGGCGAATTCAAGGGCCGTGAGGGCGAACTGGTATCCGGCACCATCCAGCAGGGAAACAACCCGCACATGATCCAGGTCAACCTTGGATCGCTGGAGGCGCTCCTGCCGCCGCCCGAACAGGTTCCCGGTGAAAAGTACATCCACGGCAACCGGCTCCGCGCCCTGGTCATTGACGTGCACCGCGGCACCAAGGGCCCGTCCGTGACGCTGTCCCGCTCGCACCCGGGCCTGGTCCGTAAGCTCTTCGAACTCGAAGTACCCGAAATCGCCGACCATTCGGTGGAAATCGTGGCGCTGGCCCGCGAAGCCGGGCACCGCACCAAGATTGCCGTGAAGGCCAACACGCCGGGGATCAACGCCAAGGGCGCCTGCATCGGTGAAATGGGCTCCCGCGTCCGCGCCGTCATGAACGAACTGAACGACGAAAAGATCGACATCGTCGACTTCAGCGAGAACCCGGCAACCTTCATTGCCAGCGCCCTGTCGCCGTCGCGCGTGAATTCGGTCACCATCACGGACGAGGCCACGCGCTCCGCCCGGGTCGTGGTCCCGGACTACCAGCTGTCCCTGGCCATCGGCAAGGAGGGCCAGAACGCCCGCCTGGCGGCCAAGTTGACCGGGTGGCGCATCGACATCGTCTCCGACGCCGCGGGCAACCGCGATAAGTGAGGTCCGGCCCGGGCGGCTGATGCAGCGCAGCAGCCGCCCGGTTTCGGGCATAACGGCCTGAAGGGGCTAGAATAGACAAGACCGCGCCTAACGGCCGGCAGCCGTGTGCCTTGGGCGTGCTCGTTTCCGTGACTGCGGAGGCGGACAACCTGCGGCCAGCAGAAAGAACGTCAGGACGATGACCGTGGCAGAAGTGCTTTCCACCGGGAATCAGCCCCAGCGTACCTGCATCGGATGCCGGAAGAAGGGCCCGCGGTCGCAGTTGCTCCGGCTCGTCGCCGAAGGCAGCGGGTCAACCGCTGTCCTGGTGGATGAACGACGCCGGATGGCTGGCCGGGGTGCATGGCTGCACCCCAGCACATCGTGCCTGGCTCTGGCGATCAAGCGGCGAGCCTTCGGACGTGCCCTCCAGGGCGCGACCGGGACCGCCGCCGTCGAACACCGGATCACGTCAGGCCCGAACGTTGACGCCGCCCCGGTGGCTGCAACACCAACCGTCCAACCTGAAAGCGGGTCAGAAATCTGATGGAAACCCGATGAGTTCCCAGCGATGAGTGCGTAACGATGACAACTTTGTTGCGCTCTGCAATGGGCCCCTTCGCATCAACAGCGGCTGGGGTCCGCAGTAAGAAGTAGACGGTTCGTGCCTGGCTCGGTGCGGACCGAGACAGGAGAAATGTGGCCAAGGTCCGCGTACATGAGCTCGCCAAAGAGCTCGGTATAACTTCCAAAGATGCAGTAACCAAACTGCAGGAACTGGGCGAATTCGTTCGCTCCGCCTCGTCAACCATCGAGGCCCCCGTTGTGCGGAAACTGCGCAACGCCTTCCCCGACGCTGCCGCAAAGTCGGCGGCACCGGCCGCAGCGCCCGCCGCTGCCCCCAAGGCACCCGCCCCCGCGACAGGCAACCGTCCTTCAGCACCGGCTCCCGGCCCGGCTGCGCCCAAGGCGCCGGCCCCCAAGGCAGAGGCGCCGGCTCCGGCAGCCCCCGCCGAGCCGGCAGCGAAGGCAGCCGCACCGGCAGCCCCGGCTCCCGCAGCCCCGGCAGCACCGTCTGCGGGTGCTCCGTCCACCGGTGCCAAGCCCGGTGCACGTCCGGCCCCCAAGGCCGAGACCCCTGCTCCGTCCGCACGTCCGGGTGGTTCAACGCCCGGTGGTTCCGGTCCCCGTCCCGGCGGTCCCCGTCCGGGCAACAACCCCTTCGCCACCTCACAGGGCATGCCCCGTGGCCGCGGCGGAGACGGTGACCGCGCCCCGCGTCCCGGCAACAACCCGTTCGCCACGTCCCAGGGCATGCCCCGTCCGGGCGGCGGCCGCGACGGCGACCGCCCCGGTGGTCCCCGTCCCGCAGCCGGTGCCGGCGGACCGCGTCCCGGTGGGCCGCGTCCCGCAGCCGGTGCCGGTGGTCCCCGCCCCGCCGCAGGCGCAGGCGGACCCCGTCCGGGTGCACCGCGTCCCGGCGGTCCCCGTCCCACTCCCGGCATGATGCCCAACCGCACTGAGCGTCCCGCACCGGCAGGTGCAGGCCGTCCCGGCGGCGGCCGCGGTCCCGGACGCCCCGGTGGCGCTCCCGGTACCGGTGGTCCCGGTGGCGGCGGTGCTCCCGCCGGCGGCGGCTTCGGCAAGGGCGGCCGCGGCCGCGGCGGCACCCAGGGTGCCTTCGGCAAGGGCGGCGCAGGCCGTGGCAAGCAGCGCAAGTCCAAGCGCGCCAAGCGCCAGGAACTTGAGCAGATGAGTGCCCCGTCGCTGGGTGGCGTGAGCGTACCCCGCGGCGACGGCAACACCGTCATCCGGCTTCGCCGTGGCTCGTCCATCACGGACTTTGCCGACAAGATCGAGGCAAACCCCGCCGCACTGGTCACCGTGCTGTTCCACCTCGGTGAAATGGCCACCGCGACCCAGTCGCTGGACGAAGACACCTTCGCCCTGCTCGGCGAGGAGCTGGGCTACAAGCTCCAGGTCGTTTCGCCGGAAGACGAAGAGCGCGAGCTGCTCTCCAGCTTCGACATCGACTTTGACGCCGAACTCGAAGCCGAAGGCGACGAGGAACTGGAAGCACGTCCTCCAGTAGTCACCGTCATGGGCCACGTCGACCACGGTAAGACCCGGCTGCTCGATGCCATCCGCAAGTCCGACGTCATGGCGGGCGAACACGGCGGCATCACCCAGCACATCGGTGCCTACCAGGTCACGCACAGCCACGAAGGCACCGACCGGAAGATCACCTTCATCGATACCCCGGGCCACGAGGCGTTCACCGCTATGCGTGCCCGTGGTGCCAAGGTCACCGACATCGCCATCCTGGTGGTCGCAGCGGACGACGGCGTTATGCCGCAGACCGTTGAGGCCCTCAACCACGCCCAGGCGGCCAACGTGCCGATCGTCGTGGCCGTGAACAAGATCGACAAGGAAGGCGCCAACCCGGAGAAGGTCCGCGGCCAGCTGACCGAGTACGGCCTGGTTCCCGAGGAATACGGTGGCGACACCATGTTCGTGGAGGTCTCTGCCCGCCAGAACCTCAACATCGACGAGCTGCTCGAGGCCGTCCTGCTCACCGCGGACGCTGCCCTGGACATGCGCGCCAACCCGAACAAGGACGCCCGCGGCATCGCGATCGAAGCCAACCTGGACAAGGGCCGCGGTGCGGTTGCCACCGTCCTGGTGCAGTCCGGTACCTTGCGCGTCGGCGACACCATCGTGGCAGGCACGGCCCACGGCCGCGTCCGTGCGATGTTCGACGACGACGGCAGCGCCCTGACCGAGGCAGGCCCGTCCCGCCCCGTACAGGTGCTGGGTCTGTCCAACGTCCCGCGCGCCGGTGACACCTTCTTCGTGACCGCTGACGAGCGCACCGCCCGCCAGATCGCCGAGAAGCGTGAAGCCGCCGACCGCAACGCCGCCCTGGCCAAGCGCCGCAAGCGCATCAGCCTGGAAGACTTCGACCAGGCCGTCGCCGAAGGCAAGATCGACACCCTCAACCTCATCCTCAAGGGTGACGTGTCCGGTGCCGTGGAAGCCCTCGAAGACGCGCTGCTCAAGATCGACGTCGGCGAAGGCGTGCAGCTGCGCGTCATCCACCGCGGTGTGGGTGCCATCACCCAGAACGACGTCAACCTGGCAACGGTCGACTCCGCCGTCATCATCGGCTTCAACGTCAAGCCCGCCGAGCGGGTTGCCGAACTGGCAGACCGCGAAGGCGTGGACATGCGCTTCTACTCCGTCATCTACGCAGCAATCGATGACATCGAGGCAGCGCTCAAGGGCATGCTCAAGCCGGAGTACGAAGAGGTCCAGCTCGGCACGGCCGAGGTCCGCGAAGTCTTCCGCTCCTCCAAGTTCGGAAACATCGCCGGCTCGATCGTCCGCTCGGGCATCATCCGCCGCAACGCCAAGGCACGCGTCACCCGCGACGGCAAGATCATCGGTGACAACCTCACGGTCGAGTCGCTCAAGCGGTTCAAGGACGACGCCACCGAGGTCCGCACGGACTTCGAATGTGGTATCGGTCTTGGGTCGTACAACGACATCACCGAAGGCGACATCATCGAGACCTTCGAGATGCGCGAGAAGCCGCGCGTCTAGGCTGGTCCGAGGGCGGGGTGCCTCCAAGTTTTGGGGGCACCCCGCGCTTTTCCGCCGTGAAGGGGGCCCCGCCCCTACGACGGGTTGCTGGCGATCTACGATCGCCAGCAACCCGTCTCCGGCAGGCCCGATGCCACTCCCGGGCCCCCTTCACGGCTCCAAAGCGCTGCCGGAAGCACCCGCCGGCATCGTCGTTGGCCCGCCGTTGGTGCGTGGCACATAACTGAAACGTTCGACGCCGGCCCCGCGCCGCCGTCGTACGTCCCATATTTTTCTTAGGAGTTGTTCATGGCTGATCCGGCACGTGCTGCCAAGTTGGCGCAGCGGATTAAGGTTGTTGTTGCTGAGGCTCTGGGCCGGAAGGTCAAGGATCCCCGGCTCGAGGGCATTACTGTCACCGATGCCCGTGTGACCAATGACCTGCAGCACGCCACTGTCTACTACACCGTGCTTGGCGACCAGGCCGTCCAGGCAGATGCCGCCAAGGGGCTTGAGAAGGCCAAGGGGGTGCTTCGGCAGGAGGTTGGACGCAACATTACCGTGCGCCTGACCCCCACCCTCGAGTTTGTGGCTGACCAGATCCCGGTGGTCGCTTCAAACCTCGAAGAACTCCTTCGTGAGGCGAAGAAGCGCGATGCCGAGGTAGCCGCGCTTGCTGCCAACGCGCAGCACGCGGGTGACGCAGACCCCTACAAGACCGATGCCTCCGGTGAGGTCGAAATCGACGAAGACGACTTCGACGAGGAAGACACCGACCTCAGCGTTGACGGAGACGTCGAGGAAGACAGCAACAAGTAGGACCCGGCAACACCCACACAGCATGGAAACGGCAGGACCGCGTGCGGTCCTGCCGTTTTCCTGTCCGGGTCAGCGGTGGTCGACTTCGATCAGTCGGCCCCCGGGTTGGGGCGTCGGACCGCCGCTGGGCGCCATGGGATCGGGTGCACCCACCAGTGCGTCAACCGTGGCAAAGACGTCGCCGTTCCTGAACTCAACGTCGGCGGGCTGGTTGACGGCCAGGAATTGTGACCGGTGTCCCTGGCAGTCGAACTTCAGGATTTCGCCGCCGAAAAGGGACGCGACATACACATCGCCATCGTCACCCACAGCGAGGCCGGTGGGGCTCATGATGTGGTCCGCCCAAACGTCCGCGTCGCCGCTCCACGGATTGATCTTGAAGACGGCTCCACGGGCACCGAGCGACGGGTCCTCGGGTCCACCCGGCAACGACGTCACGTACAGCCAGCCGTCCGTACCGATTTCCACGTCCGTTGGCACGGGCTCAAAGGCGTACGAGAAGCCGGCGCAGTCCGGGGCGCCCAGGGTCGCTGCAATCTTCTTGGTCAGGGTCAATGGGCGCGGCGGAAGGACTGCCACCGTGGAAATCTTCCCGGACTCCAGGTCGACTTTCAGGATGGCGTTCATGCCCGCGTCCGCGACGTAGGCCGTGTCTTTCCAGAGGGCCAGGGCGTAAGGATGTGAGTCCACGGTGCCCGTATACTGCGGCGGGGGCGCGTCCGGCAGGCCACCAGCCTCCGTGAGGCACTGCTGGCTGGCGTCCGGTTCCAGGCCATAATGCTGCTTGGCGTCTGGATTGGCCTTCCGCTCGTAGTCGGCGAAGTTGGCGATCGTCTCCACGTGGCCCTTGGCGTCGATGGACTTCAGGTATCCGTGCAGTGCGGCCGGGTCACCTTGGCCCGCTCCAATGCTTTCCAGGAAATAGGTCTTGTCGCCGCGGATCTCTGCCCCGGCGACTTCCCACCCTTTCTTGGCGGTGTAGACGTCGTGGCGCTCTCCATCGTGCTCGACCTGCGTGAGCATTCCGGAAAAATCCTGGCTGACCTTTACGGATTCGCCATCGCCTACCGCCAGGTGCAGGGGTGAAAGCAGGCCGGTGGCCATGACTTCGTAGTCCTGGTGGGGATCAGAGGCGAACGCCGGCGCGGCCTGGACCACCAGGCCGGCGGCCACGCAGGTGATAAAAGTGAGTTTTCGTTTCATGGGGTACTCCGGGGTGCGAGGCCCTTGCGGGCTGGATATGGAAGCCTCGGTAGAGGCGAAATACATCCCCCGGGCGCCAGCGTAGGCCGCTACCAGCCAGTAGTCCTGAGGTGAGCCTCCCCTTCTTGGCCCCCAATCCATCCCCCCACGGGGTCCCCGTGGCTAGGATCGTGCTATGACCTCCGCGGACCCCGGTAACAGCCCCTCCCGCCACCCCGACTCGAGCCGGTATCTTGGGCAGGCCGTGGACCTAGCCGTGCAGAATGTCGGTCAGGGCGGTGGCCCCTTCGGTGCGGTGGTGGTGACGCCTGACGGGCGGGTCCACACCGGCGTGAACAGGGTGACCCGGGACAACGACCCCACCGCCCACGCTGAGGTGGTGGCCATCCGGGCAGCAGCGGCGGCAACGGCGGACTTCGACCTCAGCGGCTCCGTCCTCTATGCCAGCTGCGAGCCGTGCCCCATGTGCCTGGCGTCCGCTTTGTGGGCCAGGATCGGCCACGTCTACTTCGCCGCGGACCGGCACGGGGCCGCGGCAGCAGGTTTTGATGACGCACTCTTTTACGACTACTTCAGCGGCGCCGCGCCGGAGTTGATGCCGGTCACCAGGGGTGAGGTCCCGACGTCGGACCTCCCCTTCCAGGCGTGGCGCGGCTTTGACAGCAGGAAGGAATACTAGGCATGGAAACCACACTCCTCAGCTGCCCCCAGTGCGGGAAGACCAACCGGGTGCCGGCACAGGCTGCCGGCCACCCCCGCTGCGGGAACTGCAAGGCGGACCTGCCGTGGATCGTGTCGGCAGGCGATGCCGACTTCGCTGCCGTGGCGGAGCAGTCGTCAGTTCCGGTGCTGGTCGATTTCTGGGCGGCCTGGTGTGGGCCCTGCCGGATGGTCAGCCCCGTCCTGGACAAGCTGGCACGGGAACGGCCGGGGAAGATCAAGCTGGTGAAGGTGGACGTGGACACGTCGCCCGGCCTTTCGCGCCGGTTCGACGTGCAGGCCATCCCAACACTGATGGTACTCGTGGACGGCAAGGTCGCGGCACGGCAGGCCGGTGCCGCCCCGGCCGAGGCGCTCCGTACCTGGCTGGACAAAGCGCTGGCCCGCACCCGCCCCTGATACCCCTTTTAGCGGCCGCCGGCGCCCGGTAACCGGGACAGTCCTTCCAACAGGTCCTGCTTCCGGCCGCACAGAGCAATCCGCACCCACCCCTCGCCAATGGAGCCGAATGCGGTCCCGGGAGCCAGCGCCACCCCGGAGTCGGCCAGGAACCGCCGGACCCAGCTCCGCACATCCCCGCCGGTCACATGCGACATGTCCGCCCACAGGTAGAACGCCCCCTGGGCCGGCAGGTAACGGATCCCCTTCGCAGCCAGCACCGCGGAGGCCGCATCCCGGTTTTCCCGGTAGTGCCGGTGCGCGTGACGCACGTATTCCTGCGGCCCGGTGAGGGCTGCGAGAGCGGCGTACTGCGGGGCGGACGCCACGCAGGAGACGATCGATTCCATGACGTTGTCCATCTTCTGTCCGAGCCCCGGCGGGCAAATCAGCGCGCCAATCCGCAGGCCCGTCAGGCCGTAGGTCTTGGACAGCGTCAACGAAGTGAACACCCGCGCATCCTCCGCTGTGCCGCCGTCGAACCTTGCCGGGCTGACGTGGGGGACATCGTAGGTGAATGCCTCGTAGCACTCGTCCGAGATGACCCAGATGTCATGCCTGCGGGCCAACTCCACCAACTCCCGGACCAGGTCTTCACTGAGAACAGCGCCCAGCGGGTTTGACGGGGAGTTGAGCACCAGGACGCGGGTGCGGCTGGTGATGAGGGCTTCCACGTCGGCGACCCGGGGCTGGAATCCGTGGTCCGGGTGCAGGGGATAGCCCACCGGAACGGCGTTCAACAGCCGGCCGGTCATGGCGAAGGTGGGGTAGCCCGGGTTCGGGATCAGGACCTCATCGCCGGGGGAGAGCAGCAGGCTCATGGCGAAGTGCAGGCCCTGCTGCGCGCCGGACACCACGTACACGCGCTCCGCGCCGACATCCACGCCCTGCTCCTCGCGGAACCTCGCGGCGAACGCCTCGCGCAGGGCCGGTATCCCGGCGTTGGGCGTGTAGTTGGTCTCATCCCGGTCCAGGCAGGCGATGCCCGCGTCCAGGACATGGCGGGGGAGGGGGAAACCGGGCTCCCCGATGCTGAGCACCACGGCGCCGGGAGTGCGCCACGCGGCCTCGGTGATCTCACGAATCTGGTTGATGGGCACGTCGCGGACATGGGCGGCAAGCTCAGGCATGCCAGCCATCCTAGCCGTCCCCTGCCCTGCCTCAGCCCCGCCCGGTGACGTGGCCCCGTGGTGGGGCGCCGCCGTCGTCCGCACCCTGCCGGTTCCCTGCACATGCGCCCCAACCTGCGCCCATATACTGGGAGGCGTGCTTTCTGGACTGGTGATAGTGGACAAGCCGCAGGGATGGACCAGCCATGATGTGGTTGGCCGGATGCGGCGCCTCGCAGGGACCCGGAAAGTGGGGCACGCAGGAACCCTCGATCCCATGGCCACCGGTGTCCTGGTGCTTGGCATCAACAAAGCCACCCGGCTGCTGACCTACATCGTGGGCACCTCCAAGACCTACACCGCCACCATCCGGCTGGGGCAGTCCACGGTGACCGACGACGCGGAGGGCGAGGTCACGGCCACCGCCAGCGCTGCCGGCATCACGGACCAGCAGATCGACGACGGCGTTGCGGCGCTCACGGGCGACATCCAGCAGGTGCCCAGCAGCGTCAGCGCGATCAAGGTCAACGGCGAACGGGCGTACGCGCGAGTCCGGTCCGGCGAGGACGTCAAGCTCGCCGCGCGCCCCGTCACCATCCACCGCTTTGATGTCCACGGCATCCGCCGGGACGATGCAGCAGGGGTGGTGGACCTGGACGTGACGGTCGAATGTTCGTCCGGCACGTATATCCGCGCCCTGGCCCGGGACCTCGGAAACGGCCTTGGCGTGGGAGGCCACCTCACGGCGCTCCGCCGGACCCAGGTAGGCCCCTACTCCCTTGAGCAGGCGCGTACCCTGGAACAGCTCGCCGGTGAACTCAACGTCCTGGACATGTCCCTCGCCGCCAGGGCGCTGATGCCCAACCGCGAACTCACCGCCGAAGAAACCGCCGAAATCTCCTTCGGGCGGCGGATCGCGGCCGGTGCCGCCCCCGGCACCGCCGGCGCCGCCACGGTGGAACACCCTGCCGCGGCCTTCGCTCCGGACGGCAGCCTGGTGGCCCTTCTTGCCGACGCGGGCAGCTACGCCAAACCGGTCCTGGTTTTCGCCCCAGGCACCGGCCCGGCCGCAACCGCGCCTGCGGAGGCATAGCGGATGGACGCATATTTTTGGATCATCCTGGTGGTCGGCCTGGCATCAACCCTCCTGTGCCTGGGCGCCGGAATCCTGAAGAAGGCACCCAACGACATCACCATCCTGTCCGTCGTGGCCGTCGAAGTGTCCCTGGTGGTCTACCTGGTGGGGTCCATCGTCCGCGTGATCGCCGGCGAACCGATCGCGGGGGAAGCCTGGGAGTTCTGGGGCTACATGGCCACCGCGATGCTCCTGCCGCCCGCCGCCATCTACTGGTCCATCCTGGAGCGCACGCGGTGGAGCAACTTTGTCCTGGCCGCCGTCGGCGTCACAGCGCTGGTGATGGCTGCCCGAATGAACCAGATCTGGTACTGAAGTGGAAGAAGCAGCAGAAATGAAAGACCAGCAGGCCCAGCCGGCCACCGGAGAAACCGTCCGCAACACCCGCAACACGGGACCGGGACGCCTCCTGATCGCGGTGTACGGTGTGTTCGCCATCTCGGCCACCGCCCGCGCCGGCTACCAGATCCTCACCAAGTTCTCCGAGGCACCCCTGGCCTACCTGCTGTCCGCCTTTGCGGCCCTGGTGTATATCCTGGCCACCGTGTCACTGGCCAAGGCCGGAACCACGTGGTTCAAGGTTTCGGTTGCGGCGGTGCTGGTTGAACTTGCCGGCGTCCTGGTGGTGGGCACCCTGAGCATCCTGGACTCCGTGCAGTTCCCGCATGAAACCGTCTGGTCGCTGTTCGGACGCGGCTACGGCTTCATCCCCCTGCTGCTGCCCATCCTTGGGTTGGTGTGGCTGTACCGGCGCCGGCCATCACGCGCCAAAGCTGCGCAGTGAATCCGGGTAACCTTGAAGAGTTCCGCGGCCGGAAGGGTCCGGGAACGTTGATGCTTTCAGGCAGCTTAAGGCGAGGGTGATGGTTTACATCTGGAACGATCCGTCCGATGTCCCGGCGGACTTCGGCCCATCCGTTGTCACTTTCGGCAACTTCGACGGCGTTCACCGCGGCCACCAGCAGGTGCTGTCCCAGCTGATCCGGTCGGCCCGCCTGTCCCATGCCAAGGCAGTGGCCGTGACGTTCGACCCCCACCCGGCAGTAATCCACCGCCCGGAGGCCGCGCCGGAACTGATCATGGGGCTGGATGACAAGCTGGACGCGCTGGGTGAGCTGGGCCTGGACGCCATCCTGGTGGTCAAGTACTCGCTGGACCTCGCCAGCCTCACGGCCGAAGAGTTCGTGGAGCAGTACCTGGTGGACTGCCTGCACGCCAGCCACGTGGTCATCGGCCACGATGCCAGGTTCGGCCGTGGCAACTCCGGTGACCTGGACACCATGAAGGCGCTGGGCGAAAAGTTCGGCTTCGATGTCCAGGTGATCAGCGAATTCGGGGCCGAAGGCTACCCCCTGCATGACGACGGCGGCACGGACCGCCGCTGTTCCTCCACCTGGGTGCGGGAAGCACTGCAGGCCGGAGACGTCACCACCGCCGCCTCGGTCCTGGGCCGGCCGCACCGGATGCGCGGCGAGGTGGTCCACGGCGCCGCCCGCGGCAGGGCGCTGGGGTTCCCCACGGCCAACCTCGCTTCCAATGCCACGGGGCTGATTCCCGCCGACGGCATCTACGCCGGCTGGCTGGTGGACCAGGCCGGCAAGCGCTGGCCGGCAGCCATCTCCGTAGGCTCCAACCCCACCTTCGACGGCGTCAGCCGCCAGGTAGAGGCCCACGTGATTGACCGGCCCAAGGAGGCCGTTGAGGACTTCGATCTGTACGGCCAGACAGTGATCGTCGAATTCGTGGAACGGCTTCGGGGCATGGTGGCTTACCGTGGCCCTGAGGCCCTGGTGGAACAGATGCGCCTGGACGTGGCGCAGGCCCACCAGCTTCTGGCCGGCCACTGACAAGACTGCCCGGTGGCAGCAAGCGAAAGGCAGGACGTGTCCGTCGAGAAGAACACCCGCACGCTGGATGAGGGGATCGTCCGCGACTTCAGCTCCCGGATGAGCTACGCCTCCTACCTGCAGCTTCCCACCCTGCTCAGCGCGCAGCAGCCGGTCAGCAAGCCTGAGCACCACGATGAGTTGCTGTTCATCATCCAGCACCAAACCACTGAACTGTGGCTGAAGCTGGTCCTGCATGAACTCCGCAGCGCAGCCGCCTGGCTCCGGGAGGACGACCTTGGTTCGGCGCTCAAGGGCATCGCCCGGGTCAAGCACATCCAGAAGACCCTCACCGAACAGTGGTCCGTGCTGGCCACCCTTACGCCCACCGAATACTCGCAGTTCCGCGGCTTCCTGGGCAACTCATCAGGTTTCCAGTCCGCGCAGTACCGGGCCGTCGAATTCGTCCTGGGGAACAAGAACCACAGGATGCTGCCGGTTTTCGAATCCGATCCTGAGGCGCACGGCATGCTGGCGGAACTGCTGGCCGCACCCAGCATCTATGACGAGTTCCTGGCCTACCTCTCCCGGCAGGGGTTTGATGTCCCGCCGGCAGTCCTGGACCGGGATGTGACCCTGGCCCACGAGTTCGTCCCGGAGCTGGTACCGCTCTTCAAGCACATTTACGAAAATGCGGCGGACAACTGGGCGGCCTACGAAGCCTGCGAGGAACTGGTGGACCTGGAGGACAATTTCCAGCTCTGGCGGTTCCGGCACCTGCGCACAGTCCAGCGGACCATCGGCATGAAGACCGGCACCGGCGGATCCAGCGGTGTGACCTTCCTGCAGAAGGCCCTGGAACTGACGTTCTTCCCGGAACTATTCGCCGTCAGGACGGAGATCGGACAATGAGCATCCACCAGGAAAGCCACCTCGACGTGTCTGCTGAAGCGCTCCGGGGGCGCGCTGAAGAGCTGGACCGCCGGGACGCCCTGGCGCACTACCGGGACCTTTTCATTGGTACCGACACACCGCTGTCCTACCTGGACGGCAATTCCCTGGGCCGGCCCCTGAAGCGCACTGCCGACGACGTCGCCGCCTTCATCCGGGATGAGTGGGGCGGACGCCTCATCCGGGGCTGGGACGAACAGTGGCTTAGCATGCCGCAGGCCATCGGGGACCAGCTCGGACGTGCCGTCCTCGGGGCAGCGCCGGGGCAGACCATCATTGCCGACTCCACCACGGTGGTGCTGTACAAGCTGATCAGGGCTGCCCTGGCCGCCGTACAGGATCCAGACCGCAACGAGCTGGTGCTGGATACGGAAAACTTCCCCACGGACCGCTACCTGGTGGAGGGCATCGCCCTCGAGGAAGGCCTCACCCTGCGCTGGATCGAGCCCGACCCGGCCGCCGGGGTGACCCTTGACCAGGTGCGCCAGGCCACCGGGCCGCGCACCGCCGTCGTGCTCCTCAGCCAGATCGCCTACCGGTCGGGCCACCTGGCGGACCTGCCGGGCATCACCGCGGCAGTGCACGACGCCGGCGCCCTGGTGGTGTGGGACCTGTGCCATTCCGCGGGGTCGGTGGAGATCGACCTGGACGGTGCCGACGTCGACTTCGCTGCGGGCTGCACCTATAAGTACCTCAACGGGGGCCCCGGCTCCCCGGCGTTCGCCTACGTCAACGCCCGGCACCTGCCCTCGCTGAACCAGCCCATCTGGGGCTGGATGGGACGCAAGGACGCTTTCGAAATGGCTGCCGGTTATGAACCGGCCCAAGGGATCCGCGGGTTCCTCAGCGGCACTCCCGCCATCTTCGGCATGATCGCCATGCAGGCCACGCTCGAGCTCATCGAAGAAGCCGGCATGGCGGCCGTCCGTTCGAAGTCCGAAGACCTCACCGCCTTCGCCGTCGAGGTCTTCGACGCATGGCTGGCACCGCTGGGGGCCGGGCTTGCGTCGCCGAGGAACCCGGAGGAGCGGGGCGGGCACATCACGGTGGACCATCCCAACTTCACCAAGGCCACGGTCGAGGCCCTGTGGGACGGCGACGTTATCCCGGACTTCCGCTCGGCGCACGGCATCAGGGTGGGTTTGTCGCCGCTGAGCACGAGCTTCGCCGAGGTGCTGCACGGCATGGCGGCCATCCGGGACAGGCTGCAGGGCTGAGCGCCCTGCGAACCTGGCGGGCGTGTTTCGACAAGGTTAGGCCACGCCCGGTAAACTGGACGATGGATCCGGCTGCAGTCCGTGGCGGCTGGTTCCTGTTGTAGTCGGCCTTCTCCGGTTATCCGGATCAGGACCAACACGGCAGACCCGGCAGTGAGTTACTGACCTGGGCCCGCACGGCACATCCCAAGGAGATATTGTGGCACTTGACGCCGCTGTAAAGCAGTCCATCATCCAGGAATACGCAACTGGCGAAGGTGACACCGGTTCACCCGAGGTCCAGGTTGCCGTCCTGACCCAGCGGATCAAGGATCTGACTGAGCACATGAAGGAGCACAAGCACGACTACCACACCCAGCGCGGTCTGCTGGCCATGGTTGGTCGCCGCAAGCGCATGCTGAGCTACCTCAAGAAGACTGACATCGCCCGCTACCGTTCGCTCATCGAGCGTCTCGGCCTGCGCCGCTAGTCACACTTTGGGGCGGCCCTTTCCCTCCGGAACGGGCCGCCTTCTTCAAATAAAAACTAAACAGGAGGATCAACCGCATCACGCATTCGCGGTCCTCGGTAGTGATCCCCGGGAACGGCTTCGTTGACTGAAGCCGGCGGCCCGTGGGTCTCGATCGATGACCGGGTGCAGGGCCAGTAGACAGATGCTGGCTGGGTTGATGCGGCTGGACTTCCGTAAAAAGAAACGGAGGTGACTCTCTTGGAGGGTCCCGAAATCCAGTTCTCGGAAGCAGTCATTGACAATGGCCGTTTCGGCAAGCGCGTAATCCGCTTCGAAACCGGCCGCCTCGCCAAGCAGGCCGCCGGCGCAGCCATGGTGTACATCGACGATGACACCGCACTGCTGTCCGCAACCACCGCCGGCAAGCACCCGCGTGAGGGCTTCGACTTCTTCCCGCTGACGGTCGACGTCGAAGAGCGCATGTACGCTGCCGGCCGCATCCCGGGCTCGTTCTTCCGCCGCGAAGGCCGCCCGTCCACCGAAGCCATCCTGGCCTGCCGCCTGATGGACCGCCCGCTGCGCCCCGCCTTCATCAAGGGCCTGCGCAACGAGGTCCAGATCGTGGTAACCGTCTTGGCCATCAACCCCGATGAGCTGTACGACGTCGTTGCCATCAACGCTTCCTCGATGTCCACCCAGCTGTCCGGCCTCCCGTTCTCCGGCCCCATCGGCGGCGTCCGCGTTGCCCTGGTCAACGACGAAAACGGATCGCAGTGGGTTGCCTTCCCCAAGCACTCCCAGCTGGAAAACTCCGTGTTCAACATGGTGGTTGCCGGCCGCGTTGCCGGTGACGACGTCGCCATCATGATGGTCGAAGCCGAAGCAACCGACAACTCCTGGAACCTCATCAAGGAACAGGGCGCCACCGCGCCCACCGAAGAGGTTGTGGCCGAGGGCCTCGAAGCTGCCAAGCCGTTCATCAAGGCACTCTGCGACGCCCAGGCCGACCTCGCCGCACGCGCTGCAAAGCCCACGGTCGAGTTCCCGGTCTTCCTGGACTACGAGGACGACGCTTACGCCGCCGTCGAATCCGCTGCTGCCGACAAGCTCGCCGCCGTCTTCCAGATCGCCGACAAGCAGGAACGCGACAACGCCTCCGACGCACTCAAGGACGAGGTCCTCGCCAACCTCGCCGGCCAGTTCGAAGGCCGCGAGAAGGAACTGTCCGCAGCCTTCCGCTCGGTCACCAAGCACGTTGTGCGCCAGCGCATCCTCAAGGACCAGGTCCGCATCGACGGCCGTGGCCTGACGGACATCCGCCAGCTGACCGCCGAGGTCGAGGTCCTGCCCCGCGTCCACGGCTCCGCCATCTTCGAACGCGGCGAGACCCAGATCATGGGTGTCACCACGCTGAACATGCTCAAGATGGAGCAGCAGATCGACTCGCTGTCTCCCGTGACGCGCAAGCGCTACATGCACAACTACAACTTCCCGCCGTACTCCACCGGTGAAACCGGCCGCGTGGGCTCGCCCAAGCGCCGCGAAATCGGCCACGGTGCCCTGGCCGAACGTGCACTCGTGCCCGTCCTGCCGTCCCGCGAGGAATTCCCCTACGCCATCCGCCAGGTATCCGAAGCCCTCGGTTCCAACGGTTCGACGTCGATGGGTTCCGTCTGCGCCTCCACCCTGTCCCTGCTGAACGCCGGTGTGCCCCTGAAGGCCGCCGTCGCCGGTATCGCCATGGGCTTGGTCTCCGACCAGGTGGACGGCCAGACCCGCTACGCAGCGCTGACCGACATCCTGGGCGCCGAAGACGCCTTCGGTGACATGGACTTCAAGGTTGCCGGCACCGCCGAGTTCGTCACGGCCATCCAGCTGGACACCAAACTCGACGGCATCCCCGCTTCGGTGCTCGCGGCAGCCCTGAAGCAGGCCCGCGAAGCCCGCCTGCACATCCTCGAGGTCATCAACTCGGCCATCGACACCCCGGACGAGCTCTCCGAGTTCGCACCGCGCGTCATCGCCGTCAAGATCCCCGTGGACAAGATCGGCGAGGTCATCGGCCCCAAGGGCAAGATGATCAACCAGATCCAGGAAGACACGGGCGCCGACATCTCCATCGAGGACGACGGCACGGTCTACATTGGCGCCACGAACGGTCCGTCTGCCGACGCAGCACGCTCCGCCATCAACGCCATCGCCAACCCGCAGGTTCCGGAAATCGGCGAGCGCTACCTGGGTACGGTCGTCAAGACCACCACCTTCGGTGCCTTCGTGTCGCTGACCCCGGGCAAGGACGGCCTCCTGCACATCTCCGAGCTGCGCAAGATCGCCGGCGGCAAGCGGGTGGACAACGTTGATGACGTTGTTTCCGTGGGCCAGAAGATCCAGGTGGAAATCACCAAGATCGATGACCGCGGAAAGCTGTCCCTGTCTCCGGTCGTGGCTGAAGAGGAAGGCGCCGACGAGACCGAGCGCGTTCACGCCACGGAGCCTGCTGAAGGCGCTGAGGTCTAACAGCAGGGGCTTCCCGGCATAAGCATGAATCGGCGGGACCGGTGGATGATCCACCGGTCCCGCCGCTGTTACGATGGCAGCCAGATCCGGCTGCCCGTCCTGAAAGGCATCAATGACTGTTGTACCCCTGCCGCTTGAGCAGAACCACGCCGGCGACACCCTGGTCCACGGCTCCGACGGCGGGTCCGAGGTCCGGCGTTCAGTGCTGCCAGGGGGAGTGCGGGTACTGACCGAGGCGATGCCGGGCCAGCGGTCTGCCACGATCGGGTTCTGGGTGGGCGTCGGATCCCGTGACGAGGCTCCCGGCCAGCACGGTTCCACCCACTTCCTTGAGCACCTGCTGTTCAAGGGGACCAGGCGCCGCACGGCCCTGGAGATTGCTTCCGCCTTTGATGAGGTGGGCGGCGAATCGAACGCGGCCACTGCCAAGGAAAGCACCTGCTACTTTGCGCGGGTGCTGGACTCGGACCTTCCCATGGCCATCGACGTCATCGCGGACATGATCACCGGCGCCGTGCTGGACCCTGACGAGATGGAGCAGGAACGGGACGTGATCCTCGAGGAAATTGCCATGGACAGCGATGACCCCACCGACGTCGCACACGAGCACTTCGTCGCCGCGGTCCTGGGCAGCCACCCGCTGGGCCGCCCCATCGGCGGCACTCCCGCTGCCATCAAGGCCGTGGCCCGGGACTCCGTGTGGGAGCACTACCGCAGGTACTACAAACCGGAGGAGCTGGTCATCACCGCCGCGGGCGGGCTGGACCACGACGTCGTCTGCGGACTCGTGGTGGATGCCCTCCAGACCGCGGGCTGGTCGCTTGAGCCCGACGCGGCACCGGTGCAGCGGCGCTCCACCGAACGCGCCCTCATCACCGGGACCGCAGGCCTGCACGTGGTCAAGCGCGCCGTGGAGCAGGCGAACATCATCATGGGCTGCCCCACCATCGTTGCCACCGACGAACGCCGCTACGTCATGAGTGTGCTGAATGCGGTCCTGGGCGGCGGCATGTCCTCCAGGCTGTTCCAGGAAGTCCGCGAGAAGCGCGGCCTGGTGTACTCCACCTACTCCTTTGCCTCGTCCTACGCCGACGCCGGCTACTTTGGGATGTACGCGGGCTGCACGCCGTCCAAGGTCCGGCAGGTGCTGGACCTCCTGGCTGTGGAGCTGGACAAGCTCGCCGAACACGGCATCTCCGACGACGAGCTCCGCAAGGCGGTGGGACAGCTCGGCGGCGGCATCGTCCTGGCCCTGGAGGACACCGGCTCACGGATGTCCCGCCTGGGCAGGGCCGAACTGGTCTCCGGCGAATACCAGGACATCGACGAAACCCTGCGGCTCATCAAGGCGGTCACCGCAGAACAAGTCCAGGAATTGGCCGCCGGACTCGCCGCAGCCCCGCGGACCGTCACCGTGGTTGGCCCGTTCGAGGAGACGGAGACGTTCGGGCTGTAAAGAACCGGCATTCCTGGACGCGCACGGGGCAGGGAAGCTGGCGGTGCCACCGGTAACAGTCCATCCTGAGTAGCAGGGGTTGTTTCGGCACGGGCGGCGATGGGCGGTTCAGCAATGGAGCACGGGCATCCGGCTTTGTCCGGCCTGCTGGGTCACTGGCGGGGACGGACCCAGGTCGCTGCAGGTCCGTGGGGGCCCGAACGCAGCGTTGATGCAGAAGTGACCTACAGCCAGGTGGCCGGAGGTCTCGGCGTCGTGCAGAGCTACCGGCACGTTGAACCCGACGGCAGCCATTTCGAAGGCCACGGCATCTTCACGATCGATCCGGTCCACAACGATGTGCTGTGGTACTACGTGGACAGTACCGGAGTGCCGCCCGGAACCGCCGAGCGCTGCACGTGGCGCAACGGCGTCCTCCGCGTCGAACGCCGCAGCGGCGCAGGGTGGACACGCCACTCCCTCCTGCTTGGGGACGGCGTGCTCACCCACGTCACCGAGCTGCGGTCACCCGCCAAGGACGACGGCCGCAGGCCGGCAGGTGCGGACGCCACTGCGGACGGACGAAGCCCGGCCTACAGGCCGTTCATGCGTTCCGTCTTCCACCGGGCCTGAACTGCTTCCTCTCGCCCGGGCTGCGCGCAGCGCGGTTCCGTGGCGGCGACGCCCGGGCTCGCCGACGTGCGGCGGCGTCACGCCGCCGACGGCCAATGTCGTTGACAGAACCGAGGGTCCGCTCTACATTTGCTGTAATCTGAATCACCTTTCAGGTTGGAGGGGTTTCCCTCCCGAACGCATATCCTGCGGATCTTCACCGAAAGGCATCCCGTGAAGGAAACAAAGAAGTTTTTGATGGCCGCCGTTGTGGCATCCGGGCTGGCCCTCAGCGCATGCGCGCCCACAGCCGGCGCCGGCGCTCCGACGGGCACCGGCAACGCCGCCGAGCCCGTCAACGTGGGCATTATCTACTCCAAGACCGGCGCGCTGGCCGCGTACGGAGAAACCTACTACCAAGGGCTGCAGGCAGGGATCGACTACGCCACCAACGGCACCGGCGAGGTCAACGGCGCCAAGATCAACCTGACGTACGCTGACGACGCCGGCGACCCGGATAAGGCCGTCACGGCAGCCAAAGACATGATCGGCAAGGGCTACAAGATCATCGGAGGGACCGCCTCCTCCGGCATTGCGCTGAAGCTTGCCGAACAAGCCCAGCAGAACAAGGTGCTGTACATCTCCGGCCCCGCAGCCACCGACGCCATCCAGGGCGTCAACAAGTACACCTTCCGCTCCGGCCGGCAAAGCCTGCAGGACGTTGCCACGGCCGGTACCTTCATCGACACCAAGGGCAAGAAAGTCGTGGTGTTCGCCCAGGACAACGCCTTCGGGCAGGGCAACGTCGCTGCCGTCAAGGCCGTCCTCGGCGCCAAGGGCGCAACGGTGGAAGCTGTCCTGGTTCCCGAAAACCAGGAGCTCACCCCCTTCGCGCGCCAGCTGCTTGATGCGAAGCCGGACATGGTCTTCGTCGCCTGGGCCGGTGCGACCTCCGGCACCATGTGGCAGGCGCTGAACCAGCAGGGCGTCTTCGACGCCGCGCCGGTGGTGACCGGCCTGGGCGATTCCGCCACGTTCGGCGCCTACGGGCCCGCGAGCTCCAAGATCAGCTTCCTCAACCACTACTTCCCCGGGGCGGCAGGAAACGACGTGGAGAAGAAGATGATTGCCGCCGTCGGGAAGGCCGGCGGCAAGCCGGACCTCTTCACTCCCGACGGGTTCGTCGCCGGCCAGCTGATTGCCCAGGCCGTCAAGCAGGGCGGGGGAACCGATCCTGACGCGATGGTCAAGGCGCTCGAGGGTTACAGCTTCGACGGCCCCAAGGGCAAGGAAACCGTGCGGGCCTCGGACCACGCCCTGATCCAGGACATGTACCAGGCAAAGCTCGTCCAGAAGGGTGACAGCTGGGCTCCCGAGCTCATCAAGGCCGTTCCGGGCGACACCGTCGCTCCGCCGGAAAAGAAGTAGGAACCGGATGGCAACCCCAGCCCTGCCGGCCCTGGCGGTGGACGGACTCGGTCTCCAGATCGGTGGCGCACGCATCCTGCAGGATGTGGACTTCACCGTCAGCGCCGGTGAAATGATCGGCGTGATCGGCCCCAACGGGGCCGGCAAGACCACCCTGTTCAACCTGATTTCCGGCGTCCTGCGGCCCACGGCAGGACGCATCACGCTGAACGGCAGGGAGATCACGGCCGCACCAATCCACCGCCGGGCCTCGGCAGGGCTGGGACGGACTTTCCAGACCTCCAATCTCTTCCCGAGGCTCAGCGTGCTGGAGAACGTCAGGCTGGCGGCCCAGGCAAAACTCGGCGGCAGCTTCAGCATCCTGCGGTTTCCCTCGGACACAGACCAGGCGACCCGGATTGCCCGCGGCACCATCGCCGAGGTGGGCCTCACCGGGAAATTGGCGACGGCGGCGGGAGACTTGTCGCACGGCGACAAACGCAAGGTGGAGATCGCCGTGCTCCTGGCCACCGATCCCACCGTGGTGCTGCTGGACGAACCGATGGCCGGAGTGGCATCGGGGGATGTTCCCTCCCTCACGGCAATCATCAGGGGAATGCACCGCGAGCGGGGCTGCACGGTCCTGATGGTGGAGCACCACATGGACGTCGTTCTGGGCCTGGTGGACCGGGTTGCCGTGATGCACCACGGCAGCCTGTTGGCCCTGGACACCCCTGACGCCGTCATGGCCAACCCCACAGTCCAAAGCGCCTACCTCGGAGAAACCGTATGAATACCGCCACTGGCCCCGCGTCCGGCGCAGCCACACCCATCCTCAGGGTTGCGGGCCTCAGCGCCAGGATCGCCGGGCAGCAGGTGGTGGAGGACGTGTCCTTCTCCGTGCCGGCCACAGGCATCACCGCCCTGCTGGGCCGCAACGGCGTGGGCAAGACCAGTACCATCAAGGCCATCATCGGCTTGATTGACCGCAGCGGCGTGGTGGAACTGGGCGGCGAGCGGATAGACAAGGAGGCCACCTACAAAATCATCAAGCGCGGCGTGGGATATGTCCCGGAGGACCGTGAAGTATTCTCCAAACTGACGGTCGCGGAGAACCTTCGGCTCGCCGAACGCGACGCCGCCCCCCGCAGGCAACTGGTGGAGGAACTCTTCCCGGATCTGCTGGCCCGCTCCGGCCAAATGGCCGGAACGCTGTCCGGCGGCCAGCAGCAGATGGTCTCCCTGGCCCGCGCCCTCCTGAATACCAACAAGGTCCTGCTGGTTGATGAACCGACCAAGGGCCTAGCCCCAAGGATTGTGGGCGAGGTGGCCGAAACCCTCGCCGAAGCCGCCAGGACCGTCCCCATCCTGCTCGTCGAGCAAAACCTGCACGTCGTCCGCCAACTCGCCGGCGGCGCCGTCGTGCTCTCCGGCGGACGGGTTGTCCACACCGGCCCCGCCCGCGACTTCCTTGATGACGCCGCCCTGATCCACAGGCATCTCGGTGTCTCCACCGATGCGGCAGCCCCCGGGGACCCGGTCCGGAGAGGCGCTGCGCAATGAGCACCGTCATCCTGCTGACGTTCACCGGACTCGGCCTTGGGGCACTGTATTTCCTCGTGGCCGCCGGACTCTCCCTGATTTACGGCCTGATGGGCGTGCTCAATTTCGCGCACGGTGCCTTCCTGACCCTGGGTGCCTTCACCGGCTGGGAGATTGCCCGCCGGGCCGGCTCCGACAACTGGGGAACGTTCCTGCTGTCCCTCGGAATCGGTGCCGCCGCCGGGGCAGTCTTCGCCGCCTTCACCGAGTTCGTCCTGATCCGCCGGCTGTACCAGCGGCATATCGAGCAGGTCCTGGTCACCGTGGGCCTGTCGCTTGCCGCAGTGGCCCTCTTCGACGGCATCTGGGGAACGGACCCCGTTTACATCCAGGGGCCGGCCTGGTTCAAGGACACCACGGACATCCTTGGTGCCCGGATTCCCAACGACCGGTTCGTCTGCATCGTGGCGGCGGCTTTGGTGCTGCTGGCCCTGGTGTTCTTCCTGAAGAAGACCAGGTACGGCATGATCATCCGCGCCGGCGTCGAAAACCGGTCCATGGTCACCGCACTCGGCATCGACGTCCGCAAAGCCTTCACCCTGGTCTTCACCATCGGCGGGGCGGCCGCGGGGCTGGGCGGGGTTCTCGCCTCGCACTATTTCGGCTACGTCTCACCGATGCTCGGCGGTTCGCTGCTGATCTTCGCCTTCATCGTCACGGTGATCGGCGGCCTGGGATCGTTGACCGGAGCGGCCATCGCCGCCGTCGTCGTCGCCGTCGTGCAGCAGTTCGCCAACTTCTACCTGGGCGGCACCGGTGACTTCGTCGTCGTGCTGGCGCTGGCGCTCGTGCTGCTCTTCCGTCCCACCGGCCTGCTTGGGAGAACCGCATGACCACCGATACCGACACCAACAGCACCGGCAGGCCGGCGACCGGAGGCGGCACCGCGCTCCAGCCAGGCAAGCGCCGGCGCGGCCGCGGCGCAGCTGCCTCCGGCGGCGGCCCTGATGCCCGGCGCCCCGTACCCGGGGGCCGCCGCGTTGCAGCCTGGGCCGGGGGCCTGGCGGGGGTTCTGCTGCTGATCCTGCTGCCGCTCCTGGACATCCCGCTGCCGGGCATACTGCCCGGCCCCAGCTACACGCCCGGATCCCTGCAGCTGCTGGCCATGTGCATGCTGATGGCCGCGGCGGCCCTGACCTACCACCTGCTCCTCGGCGTTGCCGGACTGCTCTCCTTCGGGCATGCGCTCTATTTCGGCGCCGGGGTGTACGGCCTGGCAATCATCCTCCAGAACCTCGACATCCCGCTCCTGCCCGCCATGGGGCTCACCCTGCTGGTCGTCATCGTGCTGGCCCACGTCGTGGGGAGCATCAGCCTGCGCGTCAGCGGCATCCCCTTCGCCATGGTGACCCTCGCCTTCGCCCAGGCCGGCTCGGTCATTGTGGGGCGCAATCCAGACGGCCGCACCGGCGGTGACGAGGGACTGACGCTGCGCACCGACAACCTCCCGGACTTCCTGGTGGGCGTGGCCAACACCCGCAACCTGTATTGGCTGGCGCTTGCCGTGCTGGTGGGCGTGTTCGCGGTGGTTACCTGGGTGCAGTCGTCCCGGGCCGGCCACGCAGCAGCCGCCGTCCGGGAGAACGAGCTGCGCGTCCGCGTCCTTGGCCTCCAGCCGTATCTGGTCAAGCTGCTGGTCTTTGTCGTCTCCGCGGTCCTGGTCTGCGTGATCGGGATGGTCTTCCTGCTCCTCCAGAGCGGTGCCATACCCCGGGCAGTCTCGTCGGACCTGACCATCACGCTGCTGGTCATGGTGGTCCTTGGCGGGGTGGGCTCGCGCTGGGGCGCGGTGGTGGGCGGGGTGTTCTACACGATCCTGGACCAGCGCCTCACCGCGCTGGCCAACTCGGAAGGCATCAAGTCCCTGCCGGACATCCTGCGGGTACCGTTGTCAGAACCGTTGTTCATTCTCGGCACGCTCTTCATCCTCGTGGTGCTCTTCCTGCCCGGAGGCCTGGCGGGAACCGCCGGACGGCTGGCACGGCGGCGCCGCGGCGCGCAGACGCGCGCCGGTACCGAAACCCCGCGCGACATCCTGGAGGACGCTGCATGACCAACCCAACTTTGCCCACCTCCGACGGGCTCCACACCCTGGGCCGCTGGACCACGGACCGCAGCGCTGCCACCCCCAACCGGATCGCCATCGACGACCGCGGCTGCACCCTGGCCTACAGCGAGCTGGAGCGCCGCGCGGCCAACCTCGCTGCCGGCCTGCGCTCGGCCGGTTACCGGATCGGTGACCGCATAGCGACCCTGACCGGCAACAGCTCTGACCACGTGGTGGCTTTCTTCGCCTGCGCCAAGGCAGGACTGGTCCTGGTCCCGCTGTCCTGGCGGCTCGCACCCAGGGAACTTGCCCTGCAACTCGAGGTGGCCGAGCCCCAACTGCTGCTTGTTGAAGACGACCTTGCGGCGCTGGGCGCGGCGGCATGCGCCCTGCTCGCGCATAGGCCCCGTGCCGCGTCGCTGGGACCGGGCGGGGTGGAAAAATCCGTCCCGCCGCCCACGCGGGTGTCGCCGGCGCCGGAAACCACCGGGCGGCAGGACGTGCACGACGACGACGCCCTGCTGATGGTGTTCACCTCCGGCACCGAGGGGGCAGGCAAAGCAGCAGTCCTGACACACGCCAACTGTTTCTGGAACAACCTGTCCCTCTCGCGCACCCTGGACATGGGCAGCAGCGACGTGGTGCTGGCCGTACTGCCGCAATTCCACGTGGGTGGCTGGAACATCCAGCCGCTGCTGGCCTGGTGGGTCGGCGCCACCGTGGTGCTGGAACGCGGTTTCGATCCCGGGCGGGTCCTGCAGCTGATCCCCGAACGCCGCGTCACCATGCTGATGGGGGTGCCTACCCAGTACCTGATGCTCGCGGAGCATCCTGATTTTGCCTCCGCCGAACTGGGCAGCCTGCGGCACGCCGTGGTGGGTGGGGCGCCCATGCCGGCGCCGCTCCTGCGGATCTGGCACCGCAGGGGAGTGGCCCTGAGCCAGGGCTACGGTCTCACCGAGGCGTCCCCCAACGTGCTGTGCCTGGCAAATGAGGATGCCGAACGGATGGTGGGCTATTCGGGCAAACCCTACCCCCACGTCTCCGTCGCCGTGGCGGACCCGGCCACCGGGGAGCTCCTGGAGGGCGCTGCTGCCGGCGAGCTGCTGGTCGGTGGTCCGGGCGTGTTTGCGGGCTATTTCCGCGATCCTGCCGCCACGGCGGCCGTCCTGGCCGGCGGCTGGCTGCACACCGGAGACCTCGTGGAACGCGACGCCGAGGGCTACATCAGGGTGGTGGACCGGCTCAAGGACATCTACATTTCGGGCGGGGAGAACGTGGCACCGTCCGAAGTCGAGGCTGTCCTGCTGGGCCACCCTGCGGTGGAACAGGCCGCAGTCGTCGGCGTGGAGGATGCCCGCTGGGGTGAAACCGGCCTCGCCTTCGTGGTGGTCCGTCCGGGAATGGCCACGGACGAACAGGAACTGCTGGAACACTGCAGCTCCCAGTTGGCCCGCTTCAAGGTCCCTGCCCGGATCGAGATGGTCGCCGCCCTGCCGCGGACAGCCCTGAACAAGGTGCTGCGCGCCAAGCTGCGCCAAGAGCTGGCCGGGCGTCCCGCACCGGGGCTTGAACCCGCGGCGGGAAACCGGGCATGAGTACGGCGCCGCGCACCGCCAGGGGGAACCGGACCCGGGCCAAGCTGCTTGAGGCAGCCGAAGCGGTCTTCGCCTCGGTGGGCTACCACGAGGCCTCCATCGTGAAAATCACCGAGGCCGCCGGCGTAGGGCTGGGCACGTTCTACCTGTACTTCGACGGCAAGCAGGCCATCTTCGACGAAGTGGTGGAGGACCTCAACCGCAGGGTCCGGCATGCCATGACGGACGCGGCCAGGAACGCCGCCAACCGGATGGAGGCGGAACGGGCAGGGTTCCGGGCGTTCTTCCGGTTCACCGCCCAGCACCCCGCCCTGTACCGGATCATCAGGCAGGCCGAGTTCGTCTCCCCGGGCGCTTTGCGGCTGCACTACACCCGGATCGTCAACGGCTACATCGAGGGTTTGAAATCGGCGCAGGCAGGCGGCGAAGTCAGGGACATGGACCCCACCGTCGCGGCCTGGGCCCTCATGGGAATCGGCGAACTGATCGGCATGCGCTGGGTCCTGTGGGACGAGGAAGGCGCACCGCCGGTCGAGGGAGCCAGGCCCGAGGTGCCCGAAGAAGTGTTTGAAGAAATGATGCAGTTCATCGAACGGGGCCTCGCCCCTGACACCCGCCCCAGCTCCACCCCACCCCAGGAAGGGACGTTGCCATGACCCGGACAACCAGCCAGGAAACTTACCGCACGGCGGACGTTGCGGTGCGCGGCGGAACACTGCATACCGCCATCTGGGGGCCGGATGATCCTGCCGCTCCAGCCATCCTTGCCGTGCACGGTGTCACCGCCTCGCACAAGTCATGGGCCTACCTCGCCGCCGCCCTGCCCGACGTCCGGATCATCGCGCCCGACCTGCGCGGACGCGGCCAAAGCAACCAGCTCCCCGCACCCTACGGGATGACTTCCCATGCGCAGGACCTGGCAGCCGTCCTTGGGGAACTGGCGCCGGGGCCGGTCGTCGTGGTGGGACACTCCATGGGAGGCTTCGCGTCGCTGGTCCTTGCGGATCTCTTCCCGGAACTCGTCCGCTCGCTAGTGCTGGTGGACGGGGGCCTGCCGCTTCAGGTCCCGGCGGGATTGAGTGACGAGGAGATCATCTCATCGGTCCTGGGCCCGGCGGCTGAACGCCTGAATGCCACCTTCCCGAACCGCGAGGTCTACCGATCCTTCTGGCGGCAGCACCCCGCCTTCAGCTCCGGCTGGGGCCCACTGGTGGACGCCTACGTGGACTACGACCTCACCGGTGAAGAACCCGAACTCCGGCCCGCCACCCGCTACGAGGCAATGGCGGAGGACACGGCGGACCTCCACCGCGGCGCGTCACTGCTGAAGGCCCTGGCGGACCTTGCCGTAGACACCGAGGTCCTCCGGGCGCCGCGGGGCCTGCTGAATGAGCCGGCGGCCCTCTACGCCCCCGGCTACGTGGAGTCATGGGCCGCAAAGCTGCCCAACCTTCGGGTCAGGCAGGTGCCGGACGTGAACCACTACACCATCATCATGGGCCAGGCGGGAGCGGCAGCGGTTGCGGAGAGCGTCCGGGCGGCCCTGGCCGGACACTGAGCGACGGCCGGGCCACGCCCCGGCCGCTTCAGCCCCCGGCGAAGGGCGGCAGCACGTCCACGACGTCGTCAGGGGCAAGGACGGTGGCGCGGTCCCGCACGGCCACCTCATTGAGCAGGAAGCTGCTCCGGGCCAGTATGCGGGGAAGCGGCGGCGTGCCCGCCGGAGGCGCGGAACGCTCGACGGCGGTCACGGCTGCCAGCAGGTCCGCCACGGTGGCGCCCTCCGGCAGCTGGAATATTTCTTCCTCGGAGCCGGCGGCAGCGCGCGCGGCAGCAAAATAACGTACAAGCATCCGTGTCAGCCCCCGATGGCGCTCATGCTGCGGTCCGGCTGGACGAAGTCCGGAGCGTCGAGTCCCACGTGGTCCATGCCGTGGGCCTTTGGTTTGATCCACATGGCATCCTGCCACCGCTGAGCCAGCTCGTCGTCGCCGGCACCAGTGCGCAGCAGGCCCAGCAGGTCGAACTCCTCCCGGGAAAACAGGCAGCTCATGATCTTGCCTTCGGCAGTGATCCTGGTCCGCCTGCAGTCAGCGCAGAACGGTTCGGTGACGGAGGCGATGATCCCCACCGTCCCAAGGAGGGGACTGCCGGCGCCGTCCGCCGGACCTTCCCGCCGCCGTCGTACCTCAAACCGCTCCGCAGGAGCGCCGTCACGCGCCCGGGGATCGGGGGTGAGGACGTAGTCCCGGGACAGCAGGGCGCGGATTTCGGCGGCGGTGATCATATTGCGGCGGGTCCAGCCGTGATCGGCGTCGAGCGGCATCTGTTCAATGAACCGCAGTTCGTACCCGCGCTCCAGCGCCCAGGCCAGCAGCTGGGGCGACTCGGCGTCGTTAATGCCCCGCATCAGGACAGCATTCAGTTTGACCGGACCCAGGCCGGCGGCCCAGGCGGCGTCCACTCCGGCCAGGACCTGGCCGAGGAACGGGCGCCGGGTCAGTTTGGTGAACGTCTCCTCATGCAGTGAGTCCAGCGACACATTGATGCGGGTCAGCCCTGCATCCTTCAGCACGGCAGCCTTCCTGGCCAGGCCCACCCCGTTGGTGGTCATGGAGATCGGCAGGTCCGGGTGGTTGGCCCGCAGGGCGGCGATGATGTCCACCAGGTCATGCCTGACCAGCGGCTCACCGCCGGTGAGCCGCAGTTCCCGGACCCCCAGCTGCTCCACGCCGACTTTCACGATCCGCACGATTTCCGCTGCGGACATCACTGCCTGCTTGGCGAGCCATTCCAGGCCGTCCGCGGGCATGCAGTAGGTGCAGCGGAGATTGCACTTGTCCGTTAGTGACAGCCTCATGTCCGTGGCGCGGCGGCCATACCGGTCCGCCAGCCCGGCCGGCGCGTCAGCGGGGCGGCGCGCCGGAACGCCTGGCAGCGCAAGGGCTGCTTCCTCGCGCGGCTGCGGCATTCCTAGCTGGACACTCATGATTTCAGGCTACGCCACGTTGCGCTGCGCATCACACCCGTGACCGGCGCAGAACCACCGGACGGAACCTGCGCCGGGGACCGCCGCCGAACCTATGCTGGAAGTTGTGAAGAGTTCCCCGCAACAGCACGGGGCGGTCGACGACGGCGCCGGCCCCGGGGAGCGTGCGGAAAGTCCCGTCCAACACCAGGCAGTCCCGCACCAGTCAGTCCCGCGGCCCGGGGCACGGTGGGGTGCGGCCGCCGGGATCGCAGCGGCCGCCGGCGGCCTCGCGGCGGGGGAGCTGCTGGCGGGTTTTGCCAGCCCCTCCCTTTCGCCCCTGACCGCTGTGGGCGGCGCTGTCATCGATGCCGTCCCGCCCGGAGTCAAGGACTGGGCCATCACCCTCTTCGGCACTGCGGACAAGGCCGCGCTCCTGGCGGGCATGGGGCTGGCCATTGCCGCTCTGGCGGCCCTGGCCGGGGTCCTGGAGCTCCGCCGCCGGTGGGCCGGTGCCTTCGTGATGGGGATTTTCGGGCTGGCGGGACTGGCTGCGGTCCTCACACGGGCCCAGGCGACCCCCTTGGCCCCCATGCTGCCGGTCCTGGCCGCGGCAGCCGCCGTCGTGCTGTTGCGGTTCCTGGTCCGGCGGCTGCAGTCGTGGGAAGGCTCCGCCCCGGGGAAGGCAGGGCCCGGAGGAACCGCCGGTTCCCGCCGCGGCTTCCTCCAGGCTCTCGCCGCCACCTCAGCCGCCTCAGCGCTGGGGGGAGTGCTGGCGGGATTCTGGCGCGGAGCCGCCATCGCCGCCACCGAAGCCAGGGCACGGATCACCCTGCCGCCCCCTGCGTCCGCGGCACCGCCCATTCCGGCGGACGCAGAGGCGGGCGTACCCGGGACGCCGCCGCTGGTCACCCCCAACCCTGGGTTCTACCGGATCGACACTGCCCTGGCTGTTCCCACGGTCAACCCGGAGACCTGGGTCCTGAAAGTCACCGGAATGGTGGCCCGGGAAGTCCAGCTCTCCTTCGCCGACCTCCTGGGGAAGCCCCTGGTGGAACGCCACATGACCATTGCCTGTGTTTCCAACGGGGTGGGCGGGGACCTGATTGGAAACGCCCGCTGGCTCGGTTGGCCGGTCCGCGAACTGCTGGCCCTGGCTGTTCCGCACCAGGGGGCCGACATGGTCCTCTCCCGCAGTGCCGACGGCTGGACTGCCGGAACGCCACTGGAGGCCCTAACCGACGACGGCAGGGACGCGCTCCTTGCCGTCGGCATGAACGGTGAACCGCTGCCGCTGGAGCACGGATTCCCGGTACGCCTGGTGGTCCCGGGCCTCTACGGGTATGTGTCGGCCACCAAGTGGGTTACTGAACTCAAGGTCACCAGGTTCGCCGACGACGCCGGGTACTGGACGCCGCGGGGCTGGTCGGCGCGCGGTCCCATCAAGACGTCGTCGCGCATCGACGTACCCCGCAGCGGGCGTCCGGTCAGTGCCGGAACCGTACTCCTGGCGGGCGTTGCCTGGGCCCAGCACACCGGCATCCAAAAGGTGGAACTGCGGGTAAACCGGGGGCCGTGGCGGGAAGCCGAGCTGGCCCCGGGCATCTCCATAGACACCTGGTACCAGTGGAAGCTGGCGGTCAGCCTGGTCCCGGGGCAGTATGAGGTCCAGGTCCGCGCCACCGATCTCAGCGGTGTGGCCCAGGATGAAACTGAGCGGCCTCCCGCGCCGGACGGAGCCACGGGATTCCACACCGTTAGAGTGGACGTGAAATCCTGACGGCCGCGACCAAAGGCGTACCCATGACCAGCCACCCCCACGGCAAAGCAGGCCCGGCCGACCACGCCCGCTCCGTTGCTGAGCATCTGGCGGCGGTCACGGACCTCCTGGCCCGGCTGGCGGCAGAGTCCCGCGCTGAAGTCCTCCCCTTGACCGGTGCGCTCGGCCGGGCACTGGTGCACGGCTTACTGGCGCCCATCAGCCTTCCCCCATTCGACAACTCCCAAATGGACGGGTACGCAGTCCGGTCAGTGGACATCTCCGATGGCGGAGCTGACCTGCGCATCATGCCCCCGGTTCCCGCCGGGTCCAGCCCGCAGCCGCTGCGGCCCGGGACCGCGGCGCCCATCATGACCGGTGCCATGATCCCGGCGGGGGCGGACGCCGTCGTCCCCATCGAAAAGGCGGTGCCTGACCACTTCCGCACGGAGGGCAGCGATGGGCTGGTGAAGCTGCCCGCAACCGTTCCGGGGACCTACGTGCGTACCGCC
Source organism: Pseudarthrobacter niigatensis (assembly GCF_030812615.1). Taxonomy (NCBI): domain Bacteria; kingdom Bacillati; phylum Actinomycetota; class Actinomycetes; order Micrococcales; family Micrococcaceae; genus Pseudarthrobacter; species Pseudarthrobacter niigatensis. Next base: position 228,091 of record NZ_JAUSTB010000006.1, read on the forward strand.
GGCAGCGACATTGCGGCGGGGGAGCGGGCCATGGCCGCCAGGACGTGCCTGGGACCGGCGCAGCTGGGACTTCTCGCAGCCCTCGGTATGGCTGAGGTGGAGGTGTACCGGGCAGTGACTGTCCTGCTCGTCACCACCGGGGACGAGGTAGTCCAACCGGGACAACCACTGCCGCAGGGCAAGATCTACGACTCCAACGGAACCCTCCTGGAAGCGGCCATGAAACAGGCTGGACTCAACGTCCGGCGCACCGGCATCTCCACCGACAACCCCGCCGAACTCCAGGCCCTGCTGCGGACCGCCGGCCATGACGTGGACCTGATCGTGACCACGGGCGGGGTCAGCAAGGGCGCGTATGAGGTGGTGCGCCAGGCCATGGCGGACCAGCCCGCCGAGTTCCTGCACGTGGCCATGCAGCCTGGCGGACCCCAAGGGATAGGACTGTTCGACGGCGTCCCCTTCCTGGGGTTTCCCGGCAACCCGGTCAGCTGCCTGGTGTCCTTCGAGATGTTCCTCCGCCCCGCCCTGTCGGGACTGCTCGGGTCGCCGGCGGCCAGGCAGCCGCTGCGCGGCCGCCTGGCCCAGCCCTTGGAGTCACCCGGGCACAAGCACCAGGTCCGGCGGGGAAGCCTGCAGCGTGACGGGACCGTGCAGCTGGAGGGCGGCGAGGGCTCGCACCTGATGCACGCGCTCGCGGGATCGAACTGCCTGGTCCACGTCCCCGTTGGCGTAACGGAGCTCGCCGCCGGCGACGAGGTGGAAGTATGGATGCTGTGAACGCAGAACAGACCCCCGCGCTGACGCACCTGCGCCAGGACGGCAGCGCCCAGATGGTGGATGTTTCCGCCAAGGCAGAAACAACCCGCGAGGCCACGGCCACCGCTACGGTCCGGACCACACAGGAGGTGATGCGGCTCCTGGGCACCGGCGGCCTCCCCAAGGGGGATGCCTTGGCCGTTGCGCGCGTGGCAGGCATCATGGCCGCCAAGAAGACCCCGGACCTGATTCCGCTGTGCCATCCGCTGCCGCTGTCCAAGGTGACGGTCGATTTCGACCTTGGCCTGGACGCCGTCGCCATCAGCTCCACCGTCAAGACACGGGGCGTCACCGGAGTGGAAATGGAGGCCCTGACAGCGGCGTCCGTGGCTGCGCTGAGCGTCTACGACATGATCAAGGCCGTGGACAAACATGCCGTCCTCACGGACATCAAGGTGCTGGCGAAGAGCGGCGGCAAGAGCGGAGACTGGGCCCTGTGACTACCCCCAACACCCTTCGGGTTCCCGAACCGCACCGGCATGGCGACGTACAGGGACGGAAAGCCGGCGTCGTCATCGCCTCCACGCGCGCCGCCGCCGGCATCTACGACGACGAAACCGGGCCCGTGATCACCGACTGGCTCACCGAACACGGCTTTGACGTGTTTCCCGCCATGGTGGTCCCCGACGGCGACCCCGCGGGCGCAGCCATCCGCGCGCTCCTGACCCAGCACCCCGCCGTCGTCATCACCAGCGGCGGCACCGGCCTCAGCCCCGACGACCGGACTCCCGACGTCACCCTGCCGCTGCTGGACCGGGAAATCCCCGGAATCATGGAGGCCATCCGGCGGGCCGGAGCCGCCAAAACCCCGCTTGCTGCCCTGAGCCGGGGGTATGCCGGCGCCGCAGGGCGGACCTTCATCGTGAACCTGCCCGGCTCCCCGAAGGGCGTCATGGACGGACTGGGCGTCCTGGACCCGCTCATCGGGCATCTGTGCGACCAGCTGGAGGGCGGACATGGGCACTGAAGCATTCGAAGTAGTCAGCGCGGTCCTGAGCGCTGAGCCCATCTCGGTGGACCAGGCGATTGCCGCTGTGGAAAGCGATACAGCCGGTGCCGTGGTCAGCTTCAGCGGCGTGGTGCGCAACCACGACGGCGGCAAGGCCGTCAACCGCCTCAGCTACAGTGCGCACCCCACAGCGCACCAGGTCATGGCAGACGTCGTCGGGCGCCTGGTTGCCGAGCAGAACGCCGAAGCAGGTGCCGGGCCCGGACAGCCCGTCCGGATCTGGGCGGCGCACCGGATCGGAATGCTGGAGATTGGGGACCCGGCCCTGGTGTGCGCGGTGTCCGCAGCCCACCGCGGGCAGGCGTTCGCGGTCTGCTCCGAGCTGGTGGACCGCATCAAGGAACAGGTACCTATCTGGAAGGAACAATTCTTCACTGACGGCACCGTGGAATGGGTTGGCGCAGGCAGCTGATGCGGCACTGTCCGGAGCGCCCCCGGGACTGCGAGGTAACGCACGCCGCCCGGTTCCTGCGCGCGCAGGTCCCGCCGGTAGGGTTAACGGCATGACCGAACAACACTCCGTTCCCAAGCTGGTGGCCGTCCTGGGCGCCAACGGACGCATGGGCGCCGAGGCCGTCAAAGCCGTCGACGCCGCGCCCGACATGAAGCTCGTCGCAGCCCTGGGACGGGGTGACTCGCTGGAGCAGCTGGCCGCCTCGGGCGCCCAGTATGTGGTGGACCTGACGGTTCCCGAAAGCACCGAAGCCAACGTCCGCTTCGCCGTCGAGCACGCCATCCACACCGTGGTGGGCACCACCGGCTGGGACGAGGGACGCTTGTCAGACCTGGAGTCTTTGCTGGCAGCGCACCCGGGCACCGGTGTCCTCATTGCGCCCAACTTCGCCCTGGGCTCGGTCCTGGCCTCGGCCTTCGCAGCGAAGGCATCGAAGTACTTTGAATCGGTGGAGATCATCGAACTGCACCACCCGGACAAGGTCGACGCCCCGTCCGGCACCGCTGTCCGCACCGCCCAGCTGATCGCCGCCGAGCGCGCGGCGGCGCAGGTTCCGCAAAGCCCGGATGCCACCACCAGCGAGCGTGCCGGGGCCCGCGGCTGCGAGGTGGACGGCGTCCGCGTCCACAGCGTCCGGCTCCGCGGCCTGGTGGCGCACCAGGAGGTGCTCCTGGGTGGTCCGGGGGAGCAGCTGACCCTTCGCCATGATTCCTTCGACCGCGCCTCGTTCATGCCCGGCGTGCTCCTGGGCGTGCGCAACGTTGCGGCGCACCCGGGCCTGACGGTGGGCCTGGATGGATACTTGGACCTGGGACTTTAGGCCATGAATGGTCTCCTTGCCGGCTTCCGGAAAAACCGCACCAAGATTTGGGTGGGTGCGGTCACCCTCCTGCTGGTCTTCTACCTGGTGGTCTCCTTCCAGCGTTCGCTCCTGCTCCTGACGGACAGCAACCTGACAGCCAAGGCCATCGGCGCCGCCTACCTGGTGCTGCCCGTTGTGGGCGCCTGGGCCCTGATCCGGGAGCTCATGTTCGGCGCCCGCACCGAGCAGATGGCCAAAGTCCTGGAAGCCGAAGGCGGGCTGCCCGTCGATGAGCTCCCACGCACGCCCGGAGGCCGGATCGTTCGGGCCGCAGCAGACGCGGAGTTCGAAAAGTACCGGGCCGAAGCCGAAGCCGCCCCCAACGACTGGCGTTCCTGGTTCCGCCTCAGCTGCGCCTACGACGCCGCCGGCGACCGCAAACGTGCGCGGGCGTCCATGCGTGACGCCGTGAAGCTCTTTACCGCCGCCTCCTGATCCACCGCCGGCGCCGGCCCGGCCCCAGCCTCGCGGTGGCGCTGCGGGTAACTGCGATGGGCATTTCTGCCCATCGCAGTCCGCCTCCGCCCGCGGTAGGTTTATTTAGTAAATACTCTTTAGCTTTGGGGGAAAGCATGAGGCTGGCCGTATCTGTGCCACGGTTCCGGCTCTTCGGAACCGAAGGCAGGGCCCCCGCCCCTCAACCCCACCACTTCGCTCCTCCACGCCGTGCCGCCCGAGGCTTCCTGACGCCGCGCGCAGTTACTCCTGGGCCCAGCCGCGCCCTGCGTGCCGCACCGCACCCTTGACCAGAAGGACCATCGATGAGCCACCCAAATTTCCCGCAGCCGCCCCACAACGGACCGGCCGCTCCACCCATTCCGCCGGCACCGTCCACCTACGGCGGACCGCCCAATTTCCAGGGGCAGTTCCCTGCAGGTCCGCAGGGGGAATACCAGCCCGGGCCCCACGGCAACGCTTTCTACTCCGGCGGCCCCGGAAAGTCCTTCATCACCACCTGGATCCTGTCCCTGCTGCTGGGAACATTTGGTGCGGACCGCTTCTACCTGGGCAAGACCGGCTCGGGTGTCGCCAAGCTCTTGACCGCCGGTGGCCTGGGCATCTGGGCCCTCGTGGACCTGATCATGACCTTGACGGGGAACACCAGGGACAAGGAAGGCCGCCCGCTGGAGGGCTACCCGGAGAACAAGAAGAAGGCCTGGATCATCACCGGCATCCTCTGGCTGGTGAGTATCATCACCGCTATCCTGCTGACCCTCGTGTCCCTTGCAGTGGCCGGCGCCGCCCTTGAGAAGCGGACGATCCCAGGAGCGCCCGATGTTCCGTCGGCCTCACAGGCCGCCCCGGCGCCGTCCACCGGATCCGCCCCACCCAGTGGATCGGCTGCCGGCGCGAACTCCTTCGTGGCCACCGTCTCGGAAGGAAATACCGTCAAGGTCAGCGTCCTCGACTCCATCTACACCACGGAAATTCCGGGCATGACGTACCTGCAGCCCAAGAATGGCGGATTCCTGGCCGTCAAGGTCTCCTGGGAGACGCTGACCGGGAGCAGCTTCGCCAGCCCCTCGAACTTCACGGTCTTCGACGCTGACGGCAAAGAGGGCGAACTGGTTTACCTCGATGACGGCATGGGCGCCCTGCCCACCGATGAGGTGGGTACCGGCGATCTCCGCCAGGGCGTCATCGCGTTCGATGTGAAGAAGGGCCCGGTCCAGGTTGTCCTCAACGATGACTTCGGCGACAAGGCGGCCGCCTTCACGCTGACGCCGCAATAGCAGGCGGCCCCGGCGCCGGAACCGGACCCGCGCCCCCACCCGGGGGGCGCGGGTCCTTTCATTCCGGCCGGCGCTTTGGGCAGCGGGAGGGTCAGGAAAGGGCCTTGAAGCCTCCGCGGCCCACAAGCGAGGCCGTATGGCCTGCCCACTCCAGCGGGCCGCGCCACCGCAGCCGGGCGAAAACGATGCCGATCGTGACGGCGGTGGCCGCCTGGGCGAAGAACATCCCGTCCTCGGTCCAGCCGGCGGGAAGGGGCTTCAGGTAAAACCCGGAGACAACCCAGACGTGGACGGTGTAGAGAGTCAACGTCATGGCGCCGGCCCCGCGCAACGGCAGCAGCAGGTCCAGGTCCACCCACTCCGCGAGGCGCTCCAGGAGCAGGCAGGCGCCGATGACGGCAGCGGCCACCGCCGAGGTATGCAGCAGGTCAAGCGGGGTTCCCGAGTGCGGTGCCGCTGACGCCAGCCACCACCAGGAACCCTCCTGCTGGATGCCGGTCAGGTTGACCTGCAGGACGCTGCCCAACGGGTACCCCGGAGCGTTCAGGACCTGCTCCAGCGCTGCACGGCCGCCCCAGTCTTCCATGGCCGCCGTACCCAGGGCCTTGGCCGCCACGGCCACCACGGTTCCGCTTACCAGCAGCAGCACCGGGGTGACTGCCTTGGGGAGCACCAGGCGGCCTATCACCAGTCCCACCAGCAGGTAGGACAGCCATTGGAACACGGGGTAGTAGCCGGTAAAGAAGACATCCGCGAGCAGCCGTGTTGGCGTAGCCAGGTCATCCCAGGCAGGGTTGTGGCCCAGGTTCAGCGGGGGTTCGGGGGCCAGCAGCCATGGCCGCAGGAGGTACGCCAGCACCGGCGACGCAAGGATCCATCCCGCGGCCCACGCGCACAGCGGCTTCACCCCGAGCCCCAGGAAAGGCAGGATACACAGGAACAGCACGGCGTAGTGGACCAGGATGATGGCCACGTTCACTTCGAGTCCGCCCAGGGTAAGTCCGACGGCGGCAACCACCAGGGCGCGCAGTGCCACGCCGCGCCGGGCGGCGGAGAGTTGGGCACCCTCGAGCGGCGTGTTCTTCCCGGTGGACAGGGCGAGCCCCACGCCCGCCAGCACGGCGAAGAGGGCAGCAGCCCGGCCGGAGAAGGTGAGGCCGATCCAGGTCGGCGTGAGGTTTGCATCCGATTCGAAGGTGGGCAGCAGGTGGGTGGCCATCATGCCCAGCAGGGCCACGCCCCGCGCAGCGTCGATGCCCCGAAGACGCCCCGGTTGCCGGCTTCCAGTGGCCTTGCGGGACCGGGTGGCCGCGGATCGGGACGTCATGACCAGATCGTCTCACATGCGCCGCCGGCGCAGCTTGTCACAGCACGGCAGGACCGGCCCCGGGCCCTGAAAGGCCGGACCGTCCGGGCAGCCACGCACCATCCAGAGGATACCTGGACATCCTTGTTTTCGAATATATGTTCGAATATCATGGCAGCCATGGAGATCAGACCAGCAGGAATCCCCGCACCCCGGGAGCAGGGGCGCCAGCAGCACGGACCTGGGCGGGCTGGGGCAGCGCGTCCTGGGAACCAGCCGGCGGACAATCCGCAGTCCGCCGGCAAGCCGCGCCGGATTGGCCCCGCCACCCAGTCAGCGGTGGATAACGGCTCCGGCGGTGGGCCCCTGAGGGCGATGAGTCCGGGAGTGGTGGATTACCTGTTCCGCCAGCTCGTTTCCGGCCGGCCGGCGGAGGACGTGGCATGGGAACGGGAGGGCATCAGCCTGACTGCCCAGCCCGAAGGGGCGGAGCTGGCCCGGCGGCTTGCTGAAACGGACCTTGATGCGCTGACGCCCACGGAGTTGTTCCACTATGTGCGCGCGGCGCAGCGTCTCGCGGCATGGGCAGAGGGCCTGCGCCAAACCGCCGTCGGCCGCTATTGCCATGCCGGAGCGGACGCACCGCGGCCGGACCGGCGCGGTATTTGACGCTCGTCACGCCCGTGGCATTGTCCTAACCAGCCGGGGACAGGGTAACGTTTTTTCCATGGCTGACTCTTCCGCGCACATCCCTGCCCTCGGTACCCTCCTGACCGCCATGGTCACGCCGTTCACCAAGGACGGCGCAGTGGATTACGACCAGGCGGCAGCGCTGGCCAGCAAACTGGTTGACGACGGCTGCGACGGCCTTGTGGTCACCGGCACCACAGGCGAAACCTCCACGCTGACAGACGAAGAGAACCTCGGCATGTTCCGCGCCGTCAAGGATGCCGTGGGCGGCCGAGCAGCCATCATTGCCGGTACCGGCACGAACGACACCGCGCACTCGGTGCACCTTTCCCAGCAGGCAGCCGCCCTCGGCGTCGACGGCCTCCTCCTGGTGACCCCTTACTACAACAAGCCCAGCCAGGCCGGCGTCCGCGCGCACTTCGAGACCATCGCCTCCGCAGTGGACGTCCCCGTCATGCTCTACGACATCCCCGGGCGTTCCTCCATACCGATTGAGCCCGACACCATGATCCGGCTGGCCCAGCACCCCAACATCGTCGCCGTCAAGGACGCCAAGGCGGACTTCACCGCAGCCACCCGCGTCATGGCCGAAACGGACCTCCTCTTCTACTCGGGCGATGACGGGCTGACCCTTCCCTGGATGGCGCTGGGCGCAGTCGGCCTGGTAGGGGTCACCACCCACGTCGCCACCCGCCGCTTCCGCGAGCTCATCGACGCCGTCAACGCCAATGACCTTGGGACTGCCCGCAAGATCAACTTCGAGCTGCAGCCCGTCGTCCGCGCCACCATGACCCGCGTCCAGGGGGCCGTGGCGGCCAAGCAGATTCTTAAATGGCAGGGAGTCCTGCCCAACTCGATTGTCCGTTTGCCCCTCGTGGAGCCGGACGAAACCGAGATCGAAACCATCCGCGGGGATTTGGCGGAAGCGGGGCTGGTCTTCTCCTGAGGCTAAGACCGGCACCCTTCCGCCTGGAAAGTAGTGCACTATGACCCAAACTGCCCTTACCGGCCTTGTCACCCCTCCGCGCCTGCCCCAGGGCACGCTCAGGATCGTTCCGCTTGGCGGACTCGGGGAGATCGGCCGGAACATGGCCGTGTTCGAAATCGACGGCAAGCTGCTGATCGTGGACTGCGGTGTCCTCTTCCCCGAGGAAACCCAGCCCGGCGTTGACCTGATCCTGCCGGATTTCTCCTACATCGAGGACCGGCTGGACGACGTCGTGGCCGTCATCCTCACCCATGGCCACGAGGACCACATCGGTGCCGTGCCGTACCTGCTGCGCCTGCGCAACGACATTCCCCTGGTCGGTTCCCAGCTGACGCTTGCCCTGATCGAGGCAAAGCTGCAGGAGCACCGCATCCGTCCCTACACGCTGACGGTCGAAGAGGGCCAGGTGGAGAAGTTCGGGCCGTTCGAATGCGAATTCGTCGCCGTGAACCACTCCATCCCGGATGCCCTCGCCGTCTTTATCCGCACCGCCGGCGGCACTGTCCTGCACACCGGTGACTTCAAGATGGACCAGCTGCCGCTGGACGGACGCATCACCGACCTGCGCCACTTCGCCAAGCTGGGCGAAGAGGGCGTTGACCTCTTCATGTCCGACTCCACCAACGCCGACGTCCCCGGCTTCACCACGGCCGAGAAGGAAATCGGGCCGACCCTGGAGCGCCTCTTCGGCCAAGCCACCAAGCGCATCATCGTGGCGTCCTTCTCCTCCCACGTGCACCGCGTGCAGCAGGTCCTCGACGCCGCCGCCAAGCACAACCGCAAGGTGGCCTTCGTGGGCCGCTCCATGGTCCGCAACATGGCCATTGCCGAAAAGCTGGGCTACCTGGACGTCCCGGCCGGGCTGATCGTCGACATCAAGAACATCGACAACCTGCCGGACAACCGGGTGGTCCTGATGTCCACCGGTTCGCAGGGCGAGCCCATGGCGGCCCTGTCCCGGATGGCAAACGGTGACCACCGGGTGGTGGTGGGGGACGGCGATACCGTCATCCTGGCCTCCAGCCTCATCCCGGGCAACGAGAACGCCGTGTTCCGGATCATCAACGGCCTCCTCAAGCTTGGCGCCGACGTCATCCACAAAGGCAACGCCAAGGTCCACGTCTCCGGCCACGCCGCGGCCGGCGAACTGCTCTACTGCTACAACATCCTCGAGCCGCTCAACGCGATGCCGGTGCACGGCGAAACCCGCCACCTGATCGCCAACGGCAAAATCGCCATCGAGTCCGGCGTTCCCGAAGCCAGCGTCATCCTCGCGGACAACGGCACCGTCATCGACCTTCGCGACCACCAGGCAGACATCGTGGGCCAGGTGGAGGTGGGCTTCGTCTACGTTGACGGCTCCAGCGTTGGGGAGATCACGGACGCCGACCTCAAGGACCGCAGGATCCTGGGCGACGAAGGCTTCATCTCGATCATCACGGTGATCCACCGCGCCACCGGCAAGGTGGTGTCCGGCCCCGAGATCCATGCCCGCGGCGTTGCCGAAGACGACTCCGTCTTCGACGACATCATCCCCAAGATCAACGCGGCACTGGAAGAAGCGGTCCAGAACAATGCGGACCACACCAGCCACCAGCTCCAGCAGGTGGTGCGCCGCGTCGTGGGCACCTGGGTCAACCGCAAGCTGCGCCGCAAGCCCATGATCATCCCGGTGGTCCTCGAGGCCTGATGGTCCACCCCGCCGGCTCCGGCCCGCCCTCCCCGCCGCAGGCAGGAGTGCGGGCCGGAGGCCTTTAACAGCGGGGAGCGGGGATGCTCCCGGCCCCGATATCCCCGGAATCACAGCATGCTTCCGGTAGCGTAACTACTATGGCCACACGTACTACTTCCGCGCCCAAAGGTACCGGCAGGGGCAGCTCCGGCAGCAAATCCGGGAGCCCCACAGGCCGCGGAACCGGCTCCACCGCCGGCAGGGCGGGGCGTGGCGGCTCATCAAGCACCGCACGCACCCGCCAGCTTCCCGCCGTCGAACACCACCAGCCGTGGCTGCTGCGCGTAGTGGGCGGCGCATGGCTTGGCGTGGGCCACCTGGTGGGCGGGGGAGTGCGCCGCATCGGCCACGACGTCAGCGACCTCCCCGCCGAGGACCGCCGCGACGGAGCCGCCCTGTTCAACCTGGCGCTCGGCGTCTTCATCGCCACGTTCGCCTGGTGGGGCCTGACAGGCTGGTTCCCCGACGCCGTCTACGCCGTGGTGAACGGCACGTTCGGGTGGATCTCCCTGCTGCTTCCGCTCATGCTCTTCGTCTGCGCCTTCCGGCTGTTCCGGCAGCCCTCCGATGGCCGGGGCAACAACAGGGTGGGCATCGGCTTCCTGATCATGACATTCGCCGGCTGCGGCCTGGCACACATCCTGGGCGGCCAGCCCACGGTGGCCGACGGCTTCGACGGGCTCCGCAGGGCGGGCGGCATGCTCGGTTTCCTGGCCGCCACGCCGTTGGCCGCCATCCATCCCGCCGTGCCCGTGGCCCTCTACGGCCTGCTCGCATTCGTATCCCTGCTGATCATCACGGCCACCCCGTTCACCGCCATTCCGCGCCGCATCCGCGGAGCGTACGAGCACCTCATGGGCATCGACCTGATGGATCCGGAACGCGCCGACATCCACGACCGCAGCTACCTCGAGCGGACGGCGCCGCCCGCACCCCGGAAGAAGAAGCGGAAGTTCTTTGGGAAGGACCAGGAGGCCGGGGCAGGCCTTGAGGGTTACGTGGGCGACGAAGCCTTCGAGCACGCTGTGATTGACGACGACGAGGGCGAACCGGCGCGGCCCGCTCCCGGAGTGCGGCGGCCCACCCAGGCGGAGATCGCCGTCGAGAAGATCAAGGCCGCCCAGGGCCTGGGCGCCGGTGCGCAGGCGGCCCCGCCGGAAAACGCCACCGAGGCCATCCCCCTGGTTATCCCCGGTGCCGCGGCTCCCGGCAAGCCTGCCGCCGCGCCCACGGTGCCCTCCAACCCGGTGGCGCCCGCGCCGCCGCCCGTTCCCATCCCGCAGCGGACCGAGCAGCTCTCGCTGGCCGGCGACGTGACCTACACCCTGCCGGCCTCGGACTTCCTGACCCCCGGGTCCATCCCGAAGGAGCGCACGGAAGCCAACGACGCCGTCGTCGCCGCCCTCACGGACACCCTGACCCAGTTCAACGTTGATGCCACGGTCACCGGGTTCAGCCGCGGCCCCACCGTCACCCGGTACGAAATCGAGCTCTCGCCCGGCACCAAGGTGGAGCGCGTCACCGCCCTGTCCAAGAACATCTCGTACGCCGTTGCCTCCAGCGACGTCCGGATCCTCAGCCCCATCCCCGGTAAGTCCGCCATCGGCATCGAGATCCCCAACACCGACCGTGAAACGGTCTCCCTGGGCGATGTCCTCCGCAGCCAGAACGCGCGCCGCACGGACCACCCCATGGTGATGGGCGTGGGCAAGGACGTGGAGGGCGGCTATGTGGTGGCCAACCTGGCCAAGATGCCCCACCTCCTGGTGGCTGGTGCCACCGGTGCCGGTAAGTCGTCCTTCGTGAACTCGATGATCACCTCGATCCTGATGCGGGCCACCCCGGATGAGGTTCGCATGGTCATGGTGGACCCCAAACGCGTGGAACTGACCGCGTACGAGGGCGTGCCGCACCTCATCACGCCGATCATCACCAACCCCAAGAAGGCCGCCGAGGCGCTGCAGTGGGTGGTGCGGGAAATGGACGCCCGCTACGACGACCTGGCCAACTACGGCTTCAAGCACATCGACGATTTCAACAAGGCCGTCCGTGCCGGGAAGGTCCACCCGCCGGTGGACTCCAAGCGCGTCATCCGGCCCTACCCATACCTGCTGGTGATCGTGGACGAACTCGCCGACCTCATGATGGTCGCGCCGCGCGACGTTGAAGACTCGATCGTCCGCATCACCCAGCTGGCCCGCGCCGCAGGCATCCACCTGGTCCTGGCCACCCAGCGCCCGTCCGTGGACGTGGTCACCGGCCTCATCAAGGCCAACGTGCCTTCGCGCATGGCCTTCGCCACGTCCTCCGTCACCGACTCCCGCGTGGTCCTCGACCAGCCCGGCGCCGAGAAGCTGATCGGCCAGGGCGACGCCCTCTTCCTGCCCATGGGCGCGTCCAAGGCGATGCGTGTCCAGGGCGCCTGGGTCACCGAATCCGAGATCCATAAAGTGGTGGAGCACGTCAAGGGGCAGCTGCAGGCTGTCTACCGGGACGACGTCGCCCCCGAAGCGGAAAAGAAGCAGATCGACGACGACATCGGGGACGACCTCGAAGTGCTGCTGCAGGCCACGGAGCTTGTGGTCACCACCCAGTTCGGCTCCACCTCCATGCTGCAGCGCAAGCTCCGGGTCGGCTTCGCCAAGGCCGGCCGGCTCATGGACCTCCTTGAGTCCAGGGGAGTGGTGGGACCTTCCGAGGGTTCCAAGGCCCGGGACGTCCTGGTCAAGCCGGACGACCTCGCCGCGGTCCTCGCCGCGATGAAAGGCCAGGAGCCGCCGGCCGTGGCCGATTCACAGACGGCCGCGCTCAGTGACAACGCCAACGCCAACATCGCCCAGGGCGGCTACGCCGAAGACCTGGTGGCCGCTGACCTGGACCAGCGGAAGCAGAACGTCGAATATTACGACGGATCGGATTCCGCCCCGGGCGACGACGACGGCTCCGAGGACGCCTGGTCCCTCACCGGACGCTAGCCCGGTAGCCTAGGAACGTGACTAGCACCGATGCAACCGCCGCCGGCCAAGGCCGTGCCGGGGTCTGGAACCTCCCCAATGTCCTGACCATGATCCGCATCGCGCTGGTCCCGTTCTTCGTGTGGTTCCTCGTGGCCGACGCCCCCGGGCTGCACAGCACCTCCGGACCGTGGCGCTGGGCGGCGGTGGCCGCGTTCGCCGTCGCCATCTACACGGACAAGCTCGACGGCGACATCGCCAGGAGCCGGAACCTGGTCACTGACTTCGGCAAGATTGCCGACCCCATTGCCGACAAGCTGCTCATCGGCTCCGCGCTGGTGATGCTGTCCTTGCTGGGCGAGCTCCCCTGGTGGGCAACCGTGGTGATCCTGGTCCGTGAATGGGGCATTACGGCCCTGAGGTTCTTCGTGATCCGCTACGGAGTCATCCCCGCCTCCCGCGGCGGCAAGCTCAAAACCGTTGTCCAGACCGCGGCAATCTTCCTGTACCTGCTGCCGCTCGGGGCATTCGCGCCCTGGATGTCCTTGGTGGCATTCGCCGTCATGATGGCAGCGGTGGCGATCACGCTGTGGACCGGCGTCGAGTACGTGGTTGAAGCCCTGCGCCTGCGCGCCAGGGGCAAGCGGCAGGCGGGAACCGAGGGACGGGAACAGGCATGAGCAACCTTCACCGGCTGGCGGCACAGGCCGTCCGGCAGGCACTTGACTCCGGACGGACCGTTGCCACTGCGGAGTCGTTGACGGCCGGCATGGTGTCCGCTGTCCTGGCTGACACCCCGGGCGCCTCCGGCATGCTGCAGGGCGGGGTGGTGGCATACCAAAACTCGGTGAAGGAGGCGGTGCTGCACGTGCCCGCCGACCTGCTGGCCCGTGCCGGCTCCGTCGATCCCGACGTCGCCCGGGCCATGGCCGCCGGGGCGCGCACTGTCCTGGGCGCCGACGTCGGGCTTTCCACCACCGGCGTCGCCGGTCCCGAGGCCCACGACGGCAAACCCGTGGGCCGGGTCTACATCGGCATCGCTACAGCGGCAGGCACCGCCGGTTTCGAGTACTCCTTCACCGGAAACCGGCCGGACATCCGCGCCGCCGCCTGCGCCGCCGCCCTCGAAAGACTCCTCGAAGCCCTCGCCGGCTAAGCCGCGCAGGCCGCCAAGTTACCGCGCGTAAAGTTGCCGGGAACAAAAGCCATTACCGATTAGTTATTACATTGTGTCGCTTCCGAAGAGCGGAGGCGCCTAGGATGAAATGACCAAGACAGGTTCGCCGGCGGCGGACCTGACCAATGAGGGAGCAAGGCGATACAGATGGTAAAGCAGCCCGTATCCGTAAACGGCGTTGTCCGCTGGAAGGATGTGGGCCTCGCCGAACAGGCTAAGAGCGAACAGAAGGAGCGCAAGATGGTAGTACTTCGTCACGAAATCGGTGATGTCCTGCGCGATGTCCGCCAGCGTCAGGGGCGCACGCTCCGTGAAGTTTCGCACAGCGCCCGCGTCTCCCTGGGATACCTCAGCGAAGTGGAGCGCGGCCAAAAGGAAGCATCGTCAGAGCTCCTGTCCTCGATCTGCTCGGCACTGGATGTTCCGCTGTCAAGCATGCTCCGCGAGGTCAGCGACCGCGTGGCAGTAGCCGAAGGCGTCGCCGTTCCGGACACCGTTCCGCAGGAATTCTCCCAGCGTTACGGCCGTGACCTGGAACGCGACCTCAACACTGAACTGAACGACGAACTCTCCACGGGACTCCTCTCCGGAGCCCGGTAAGGAGCCCCACCGCAGGGTGGGCGCCGGACAACAGGAAGCCCCCGGCCATGCCGGGGGCTTCCTGCTGTCATGAGTCCTGCTGCGCCCGCTCCGGCGAGCCCGGCCCGTCGGCGGCTTCCCTGGGGAATCCGTCACGCTCATAAGTGGAGTTCAACCTGGCCATACAGCGGGCCAATTCCTCAAGGTCCTCCACCGGCCACTCGCGCAGCCGCTCCTGGAAGACCTGTCGCCTGGCGTCCTGGACCTGGTGCATCTTCTCTTCGCCCTTGGGCGTCAGCCGGATCGACTGCGCCCGGCGGTCCAGGGGGTCCGCCTCCTTGGACACCAGGCCCAGGCTTTCCAGGAACGCGATCTGCCGGCTGACCGACGGCTTGCCCACACCGATGTTCATGGCCAGCTCAGTCAGCCGGATGGGGCCTTCCCGGCGGATAATCGTTAACAGCCCGTACGCCGCTGGCTCCATGTCCGGGTGGACCTCGCGCGAAAGCTGGTTGGAGATGGCCCGCGCCCGCCGCCAAAAAAGGCTGATCTGGTGTTCAACATTTTGCAGCGCGGCATCGGCGGCGTCATTGCCTGTGTCCTGCCGCGGCGGGAGGTCCGGGGAGTTGCTCATGGCAACAATTCTAGGGTCCACAATCATGAGAGGATTTACCGATGCGAATCAGCGAGTACTGGCGTCTGATGGATGACGAGTTCGGCGCGGGATACTCCCGCGTGCTGAGCAGCACCCTGGTCCTTGCCGGCGTCGGTGGGCGCACCGCTGATCAGGCCCTGGCGGCCGGGGTTGAGCCGCGCCGGGTCTGGCTTGCGGTCTGCGACGTCCAGGATGTCCCGTCGGAACGGCGGCTGGGCCGCGACATCGCCCCGCGCCGCGACTAGCGGAGGGCACGGCGCTGCCGGGGCGGGGATCCTGCCGGCGGACACGCCGCAGGAGCTCCACTCTTCGAATACCTGTTCGGATAAGGCTATGATTTTTTCATCGGGTTTATCCACATAGCCGTTGTCTTCCGGCCGGAATGTCAGTGGGTCCCCTTAGCGTCAGAGATGACCAACACAATGGCCGCGAAGGCCACCATCGAGAAAGCATTAGAGGTTCAACCATGGCGGCAGCCCCGGATCGTGCAAAAGCGCTGGAAGCAGCACTTGCCCAGATTGACAAGCAGTTCGGCAAGGGCTCGGTCATGCGCCTGGGCGACGAAGTCCGCGCTCCGATCGAAGTCATCCCCACCGGCTCCATCGCCCTGGATGTCGCCCTTGGCATTGGCGGGCTCCCGCGCGGCCGCGTCATCGAAATTTACGGTCCTGAATCCTCAGGTAAGACCACCGTGGCCCTGCATGCGGTGGCGAGTGCCCAGCGCGCGGGCGGGATCGCAGCCTTCATCGACGCCGAGCACGCCTTGGACCCCGACTACGCCGCCAAGCTGGGCGTGGACACCGATGCCCTCCTGGTTTCGCAGCCGGATACCGGCGAGCAGGCCCTGGAAATCATGGACATGCTGGTCGGCTCCGGTTCGCTGGATGTCATCGTCATCGACTCCGTGGCCGCCCTTGTGCCGCGGGCAGAAATCGAAGGCGACATGGGCGACAGCCACGTCGGCCTCCAGGCCCGCCTCATGAGCCAGGCCCTGCGTAAGATCACCGGACGCCTGAGCCAGACCAAGACCACCGCCATCTTCATCAACCAGCTCCGGGAAAAGATCGGCGTCTTCTTCGGTTCCCCCGAAACCACCACAGGCGGTAAGGCCCTGAAGTTCTACGCGTCGGTCCGCATCGACGTCCGGCGGATCCAGACCCTCAAGGAAGGCGCCGACTCGGTCGGCAACCGGACCAAGGCCAAGATCGTCAAGAACAAGATGGCTCCGCCCTTCAAGGTGGCCGAGTTCGACATCATCTATGGCCAGGGCATCTCCCGCGAAGGCGGCATCATCGACATGGGCGTGGAGCACGGCATCATCAAGAAGTCGGGTTCCTGGTTCACCTACGACGGCGACCAGCTGGGCCAGGGCATGGAAAACTCGCGCCGTTTCCTCCGTGACAACCCGGAGCTGGCCGCCGAGCTGGAGCGCCTGATCAAGGAGAAGCTCGGTGTCGGCGTCAAGCCTGCCGAGGATGAGTCCAAGGACGCGCCAAAGCTGAAAGCCGTCGACGGGTTCTAGCCCTTGACCGGCCCACGAACACGGCGGACCCGTTCCGGCAGCCCCTCAACCGGGGCGCCGGACGGGTTTGCCGCCCCTGAGGACCCGCAGGCCGCGGACGCCGAACCGGATCCGTTCTCGGTTGCCCAGGCCATCGTGTACCGGCAGCTCACAGCCGCGCCCAAGAGCCGGCTCCAGCTTGCCCGGAAATTGGCGGAGCGGAACATCCCGGAACCCGTCGCCGAGGCCGTGCTGGACAAGTTCCAGGAAGTCCGGCTGATCAACGACGCCGAATTTGCCGACATGTGGGTCAGGAGCCGGGCCCAGTCCAGGAAGCTGGCCAAGGGTGCGCTCCGGCGGGAGCTCGCTGAGAAGGGCATCGACCAGGAAACGGCTGCCTCGGCCCTGGAGCAGCTGACCGACGCCGACGAGGAAGCCGCAGCCCGTGCCCTGGTGGAACGGAAGCTCCGCCCTGGGACGGACCTGGCCGGCCCCGGCGAGCGGGACAAAGCCGTACGGCGGTTGGCGTCAATGCTCGCACGCAAGGGCTACCAACCCTCCCAGGCGTTCCGGATCGTCAACGAGGTCCTCGATTCCCGGCAGGACCCCGACAACGACCGCCTCCAGAGCCGGTACCCTTAACGGGTGAGTTTGACCATTCCTTCCCCCCAATCCGACGCCACCCCTTCCGTCGAAGCAGGGGCGGTGCCGCAGTCCGGAGCGATGCCCCGCACCTACCAGGTGCGCACCTTCGGCTGCCAGATGAACGTTCATGACTCCGAGCGGATGTCCGGCATGCTTGAGGCCGCCGGTTACGTGCCCGCGGAGGGCGGGCATGCCGACGTCGTGGTGTTCAACACGTGCGCAGTCAGGGAAAACGCGGACAACAAGCTCTACGGCAACCTGGGCATCCTGGCCCCGGTGAAAGCGGCCAACCCCGGCATGCAGATTGCCGTGGGCGGTTGCCTGGCACAAAAGGACCGCGAAACCATCCTCAAAAAGGCGCCCTGGGTGGATGCCGTCTTCGGTACCCACAACGTGGGTGCCCTGCCGGCCCTCCTGGACCGGGCACGCCACAACAATGAAGCGCAGCTGGAGATCCTGGAGTCCCTGGATGTCTTCCCTTCCACGCTGCCCACCAAACGCGACTCCGTCTACTCGGGCTGGGTGTCCATCTCCGTAGGCTGCAACAACACCTGCACTTTCTGCATCGTGCCGGCCCTGCGCGGCAAGGAAAAAGACCGCCGGCCCGGAGAGATCCTCGCGGAAATCCAGGCACTCGTGGACGACGGCGCCATCGAAGTCACCCTGCTCGGCCAGAACGTCAACTCCTACGGGGTGGAATTCGGGGACCGGCAGGCATTCTCCAAGCTCCTGCGTGCCTGCGGCGGGATTGAGGGGCTGGAACGCGTCCGCTTCACCAGCCCGCACCCGGCCGCGTTCACCGATGACGTCATTGACGCCATGGCAGAGACTCCCAACGTCATGCCGCAGCTGCACATGCCGCTGCAGTCCGGGTCGGACAGCATCCTCCGGGCCATGAAGCGTTCCTACCGGTCCACCAAGTTCCTGGGAATCCTGGACAAGGTCCGTGAAAGGATCCCCCACGCCGCCATTTCCACCGACATCATCGTCGGCTTCCCCGGCGAAACGGAAGAGGACTTCCAGGCAACCCTGGACGTGGTGGAGCAGTCCCGCTTCGCCACCGCCTTCACCTTCCAGTATTCAAAGCGTCCCGGCACGCCGGCGGCCGACCTGCCCGACCAGCTCCCCAAGGCCGTGGTCCAGGAACGCTTCGAACGCCTCACCGCCCTGCAGGACCGCATCGCCGCGGAAGAAAACCGGAAGCAGCTTGGCCGCCGGCTCGAAGTCATGGTCACGGCCCAGTCCGGGCGGAAGTCGGAGGAGACCCACCGGCTCTCCGGCCGGTCGCAGGACCAGCGGCTGGTCCACTTTTCGGTCCCTGAGGGCGCACCCGCCCCCAGGCCCGGGGACCTCGTCACCGTCACCATTACCGAAGCGGCGGCCTTCCACCTGGTGTCCGATCCCACGCTTGAGGACTACAGCCTGCGCCGGTCCCGGGCAGGGGACGCATGGGACAGGTCCCAGGCCGATTCCTGCGGGGCACCATCCCCGGCTTCACCCGGGGAACGCAAGGGCGTCTCCCTCGGCATGCCCGCACTGCCGCTGCGCACCCGCTGACAGGTGGCTGCCCCGCCCGTCATCGCCGTCGTCGGTCCCACCGGCTCAGGCAAATCTGACCTCGCCGTCAACCTTGCCCTTGCCCTGGACGGCGAGGTCATCAACGCCGACGCCATGCAGTTCTACCGCGGCATGGACATCGGCACCGCCAAAATCACCATGGCCGAGCGCAGGGGAGTGCCGCACCACCTCCTGGACACCCTGGACGTCACCGAGGAAGCCAGCGTTTCCGACTTCCAGTCCCAGGCACGCAAGACCATCGACGACATCCATCGGCGCGGCAAGCGCGCCATCCTGGCCGGTGGCTCCGGGCTGTACGTCCGGGCGGCGCTGGACGTCCTGGAATTCCCGGGGACCGACCCCGCACTGCGGGCCCGCCTTGAGGCGGAGCATTCCGAACTCGGTACCGAAGCACTCCTTGCAAGGCTCCGGACCGTCGATCCCGCCTCCGCCGCCCGCGTCTCCGATGCCCGGCGCATCATCCGGGCCCTCGAGGTGCACGAACTCACCGGGCGGCCCTTCAGCTCCTTCATGCCCCGGCGGGAGTACCACCAGCCCGCCATCCAGCTGGGCCTCAGCGTGGACCGCGAGGTCCTGCGGGAGCGCCTGGCAGAACGGGTGCACCGGATGGTGGACGCCGGCCTGCTGGACGAAATCCGGATGCTCGACGCCAGCGGCCTGCGCCGCGGCAAAACCGCGTCCCGGGCGCTTGGCTATTCACAGTTCCTGCGCGTGGTCGATGGCACGTTCACCGTTGCAGACGCCGCCGAGGAAACCATCGTGGCCACCCGGCAGTTCGCCCGCCGCCAGCTGACCTGGTTCCGCGCCGACCCCCGCATCACCTGGCTGGACTGGCAGGAACCGGGACTCGTTGGCAAGGCAGCGGAGTTGTGCCGGTAGCTGCAGTTTCAGCGCCGGCGGCATGCGCCGCTACGCTTGGGACCATGAATGCAACCCCCGCCGAAACCACCGGACCCATCCTGCGCACGCTGAGCGGGCTCCGCTTTTCCAAGGGGCACGGAACCGGCAACGATTTCGTCCTGGTGGCCGACCCCGAGGGCGTCCGTGCCATCGGCGCGGACCAGGCCGCGGCGCTGTGCGACCGGCACCGCGGGATCGGGGCCGACGGCCTGATCAGGGCGGTCCCGTCCCGCTTCCTGCCCGAGGGCCGGGAACTGCTCACGGAAGCCCCGGACGCGGAATGGTTCATGGATTACCGCAATGCCGACGGCTCCCTGTCCGAGATGTGCGGCAACGGGGTCAGGGTCTTCGTCCATTTCCTGCGGACGGAGGGCCTGATCGACCTGCCCGACGGCGGATCCCTCACCATCGGCACCCGCGGCGGGGTCAAGACCGTGGTCCGCACCGGAGACGGCTATGCGGTGGACATGGGACCCTGGGAGTTCATCTTCCCCGGGGAGGCAAGCGCCAAAGCCATGGATTCCCTGGTCACCGCCGACGGGCTGGAAGTTGCCCGGCCGGCCCTCTCCGTGAGCATGGGCAACCCGCACACGGTGGTGGCCCTCGCCGAACTCTCGGAGCTCACGGGCACCCGGCTCTTCACCGCTCCCAAGGTCGATCCCGTTCCTGCAAACGGGACCAACGTGGAATTCGTGGTCCCGGCAGAACCGTTGGTCCATGACGGTGTGGGCTCTGTGACCATGCGGGTGCACGAGCGCGGCGTGGGGGAGACCCAGTCCTGCGGGACCGGCGCCTGCGCTGCCGCCGTCGCCATCCGGCACTGGGCCGGGGCGGAGGCGCCGGACGCCTGGCGGGTCCACGTTCCCGGCGGAGTGGTGGGCGTGAAGTTCTTTGCCGGCCCCGGCGGCCACGAGCACGTGGAGCTCAGCGGCCCTGCCGTCATTGTGGCGAGTGGGACGCTTTCGTGACCTTCAGGATCCGGAAGGACTTTGACGTGGACTCGCGGGTTACGGTGAAGGAGCCGTCCAGTTCGGCCGCCAGCCAGCGCTGAAGCGAGTCGGAGCCCAGGTTCTTCTGCACCACCAGCCATGCGGTCCCGCCATCTGCCAGGCGCGGCAGCCACAGTTTGAGCAGGGCGTGCAGTTCGTCCTTGCCGATCCTGATGGGCGGGTTGGACCAGATGGTGTCGAAGCGGATGTCCGGATCCACCGCCGCGGGTGTGCTGGCGACCACGTTGGCCAGTCCCAGGGCGGCTGCGTTCTCATTGGTCAGGGTGATGCAGCGTTCGTTGACGTCCACGGCATAGACCTTGGAACCGGGGGCCAGCAGCGCCATGGTGAGCGCCACGGGTCCCCAGCCGCACCCGATGTCCAGGAGGTTGCCTTGGGGATGCGGCGCCGGAACGCCGGCCAGGAGCACTGCGGTGCCTTTGTCGATACCGTCGGGGCTGAAGATCCCCGGGGAGGTCTGGAGCTGCCGCGTCCCACCGGCCAATTCCACTGTCAGGGGCTTCCGGGTGAAGGGGCCGGCAGGGGACGTGCTGAAATAGTGTGCGGACTCCATAACTGGCCAGAGTAGTTCCCCCTGCAGCGTAATGGGAAACCGGCCTGAAGGCCCTCTGCTACGCTGGAGGGCATGTTCCTGATCTTCGAGTAGCCGGTACGGGCCGCGCCCGTCCCGCAGGCTGTCCTCCAGCGGCAGTCCGTCCCGCAGCGACGCAGGTTTCCATACCTTCCGCTTTTGCGCACCGGCCAGACCATTCCGTCTGGCCCGGCCGCCGGACACAACTCGAAAGTCAGCCCACTGCTGCACTTCCCGCCTTGGTCCGGCCTTTCCAGCCCTGCCGCCGATCTGACGCGGCATTCGACCCCCGGCATCGCAGCCGGCGGCGCAACAACCAGGAGAAACGCATGACCGCAGGCCGTCAGCCCAGCGCGAATACATTCCAACTTCGAGCCAATCAGCACTATTCTGGAACTGCCGAATCTTCAAAGGAGACCATGACCAGCCAGCCCAATACCGGTTCCGATCCAGCCGCCCAGGACATGAGTCCGCAGGAGATCCAGGCTGTCATCGACCGGATCCTCGCCAAGGACGTTCCCGCCAAAAATGCCGGCACGTCCGGCGGTGAAGGCGGCAGCGGTAAAGCCGTCCTCGGCAAGGCCCAAGCCATTTCCCGGCTCGACGAAGAACATTCAACGTACGACGGCGACCAGCAGGACCTCGAGGAACGCCGCGCCCTGCGTCGCAGGGCGGGTCTGTCCACCGAGCTTGAGGACGTCACCGAAGTTGAATACCGGCAGCTGCGCCTGGAACGCGTTGTCCTGGCCGGGCTTTGGTCAGAGGGAACGCTCGCCGACGCCGAAAACTCACTGCGGGAGCTGGCCGCCCTGGCCGAGACTGCGGGCTCGGAAGTCCTCGACGGTCTGGTGCAGCGCCGCGACAAGCCGGACCCCGGGACGTTCCTGGGTTCCGGCAAGGCGCAGGAACTCAAGGACATCGTCATGGCCACCGGCGCGGACACCGTAGTGGTGGACGCCGAACTGGCTCCTTCCCAGCGCCGTGGCCTTGAAGACATCGTCAAGGTCAAGGTCATCGACCGAACAGCCCTGATCCTGGACATCTTCGCCCAGCACGCCAAGAGCCGCGAAGGCAAGGCGCAGGTAGAGCTGGCGCAGCTTGAATACCTGCTTCCCCGCCTGCGCGGCTGGGGTGAGTCGATGTCCCGCCAGGCCGGCGGCCAGGTGGGCGGCGCCGCCGCCGGCATGGGCTCCCGTGGTCCAGGTGAGACCAAGATCGAACTCGACCGGCGCCGGATCCGTACCCGGATGGCCAAGCTGCGGCGCGAAATCGCCGCCATGAAGCCGGCACGGGAGACCAAACGGGCCAACCGGCGTCGTAATGAAGTGCCCTCCGTGGCAATCGCCGGCTACACCAACGCCGGCAAGTCCTCGCTGCTCAACCGGCTCACCGACGCAGGGGTCCTCGTGGAGAATGCCCTCTTCGCCACCCTTGATCCCACCGTCCGCAAGGCCGAAACCGCTGACGGCCTGGGGTACACGCTGGCGGACACCGTCGGGTTCGTCCGTTCACTGCCCACCCAGCTGGTGGAAGCCTTCCGCTCCACCCTCGAGGAGGTGGCGGACTCGGACCTGATCCTGCATGTGGTGGACGTGTCGCACCCCGACCCGGAAGGGCAGATCGCCGCGGTCCGGAAGGTCTTCAGCGAAGTCGACGCCCGCAAGGTGCCTGAAATCATCGTCCTGAACAAGGCCGATGCGGCGGACCCCTTTGTGGTGGAGCGGCTGAAGCAGCGCGAGCCACGGCACGTGGTTGTCTCGGCCAGGACCGGGGAAGGCATCCCGGAATTGCTGAAGGCCATCAGCGAGTCCATTCCCCGGCCATCGGTCAAGATGGAGCTGCTCATCCCGTACGAGCGCGGGGACCTGATCAGCAAGCTCCATGAGTCCGACGCCGAGATCCTCAGCCTGGACCACCTCGAGGCCGGTACCAGGGCTGCGGTGATGGTCCGGGAGGGCCTCGCGTCCGAACTGGAACAATTCGTCGTCAATGACTGACCTCGCAGCCGGCGAAGCTGCGCAGACGGCGGGCGAGCAGTTCGTTATCGAACTGCTCGACCGCGCCGTCGCCGGCATGGGCGGACAAAGCCGCACCGGACAACACGAAATGGCCCGCCAGGTGGCCAGGGCCATCGAAACCGGCAACCACCTGTTGGTCCAGGCAGGTACCGGCACCGGCAAATCGCTGGCCTACCTGATACCGCTGATCGCCCACGCCCTGGAAAGCAACAAGCCTGCGCTGGTCTCCACGGCGACCCTGGCGCTCCAGACCCAGATTGTCGGCAGGGACCTGCCCCGGCTCCTGAAGAACATCACGCCGGCGCTGGACCGGCCGGTCAAGGTTGCACTGGTCAAGGGCAGGTCCAACTATGTGTGCCGCCACAAGCTTGAAGGCGGGTTCCCTTCCGAGGAACCGTCGGAAGGGCAGCTGTTTTCCCTGGGGGAGGACACCAGCGTTCCGCATTTCGCCGCCTCCGTGGGCGGACCATCGTCACAGCTGGGCAAGGAAGTGGTGCGGCTCCGCGAATGGGCGGAGAAGACGGCCACCGGCGACCGCGACGAGCTGCTGCCTGGAGTGACGGACCGTGCATGGCGGCAGGTTTCCGTCACCTCGATGGAATGCCTCGGCGCCCAAAAATGCCCGATGGCCGCTGAATGCTTCAGCGAGCTCGCCCGGCAGGATGCCGCCGAGGCTGACGTGGTGGTGACCAACCACGCCATGCTGGCCGTCAGCGCGTTCGAAGGACTGGCAGTCCTGCCCGAATACGACGTCGTGGTGGTGGACGAAGCGCACGAGCTGCAGGACCGGGTGACGGGAGCCGTCTCCGGGCAGCTGTCCGTGGCCATGGTCCACGCGGCCGCTTCCGGCGCACGGAAACACACCGCCATCACCGTTGACGCCCTGAACGCCGCAGCTGCCAACCTGGAAATGGCCCTCGCGGGCGCGCCCAACGGACTTCTCCCCAACGGACTGAACGATGAACAGCTTGACTGCGTGGACCAGCTGCGTGAAGCGTGCAGGGCTGCGTTGTCCGATTCCAAGGGGGACAGCAATACCACGGCCGACGGCGGGCGGCAGCTGGCGCGTTCCCGGCTGATGCTCATCCTGGAACTGTGCGAGCGGCTGATCGCTGCCCGGGAAAACCGGGAAGTGGTGTGGTTCTCCCGCGCCAGCACCTTCGATCCCGGCCAAGGCTATTCGCAGCCCGATGACAGCGCGCCGGTCCTGATCAACATTGCGCCGCTGTCCGTCGCCGGCCGGCTGCGGGAGGGGCTCTTCGCGGGCCACACCGTGGTGCTGACCTCTGCCACCCTGGCGATCGGTTCCGCCTTTGAACCGGCCGCGGGAGGCCTGGGCCTGATCGGTGACGGAGCGCCCAGCTGGACGGGCGTGGATGTTGGCTCGCCCTTCGACTATCCCAAACAGGGCATCCTTTACGTTGCCGGCCACCTGCCCAAGCCCGGCCGAGGTGTTTCACCGGAAGCCCTGGCCGAACTCGAAGCGCTCATCAAGGCCTCCAACGGGGGAGCGCTTTGCCTGTTCTCCTCGCGGCGGGCGGCCGAGGAAGCCGCCGATGCCCTCCGCCCGAAGCTCGACATGACTGTCCTCTGCCAGGGGGAGTCGACCATGACCGCCCTGGTCAAACAATTCGCGGACGAACCGGACACCTGCCTCTTCGGAACCATGTCCCTGTGGCAGGGCGTGGATGTTCCCGGTGGATCCTGCCGGCTGGTAGTGATTGACCGCATCCCGTTCCCGCGGCCGGACGACCCCCTCATGACGGCGCGTTCGCGTGCCGTGGCGCAGGCCGGCGGGAACGGTTTCATGTCTGTTTCGGCAACCCACGCTGCCATCCGGCTTGCCCAGGGGGCCGGCCGCCTGATCAGGTCAACCGGGGACAAAGGAGTGGTGGCAGTCCTGGACTCGCGGCTGGCCACCGAGCGCTATGCGGGATTCCTGCGCGGCGCCCTCCCGCCGTTCTGGGCCACCACTGACCGCGCCAAAGCGCTGGCAGCCCTCACCAGGCTGGGCGCCGACGCGTCCTGAGAACGGCCGGATAGCGCCTGCACGGATGCCGGGCAGGCGTGCGCAGGCTAGAGCGAACGCAGGACTGAGACGACCTTGCCCATGATGGTGGCATGGTCGCCCAGGATCGGTTCGTACTGGGTGTTCTGCGGCAGCAGCCAGGTGTGGCCGTCGCGCTGGCGGAAGGTCTTGACCGTCGCCTCGTCATCCAGCAGTGCAGCGACGATGTCCCCGTTGGCAGCGTCAGCCTGGCGCCGCACCACCACCCAGTCACCGTCGCAAATGGCGGCATCCACCATGGAATCGCCGGCCACCTTCAGCATGAAAAGTTCGCCCTGGCCAACCAGCTGGCGGGGCAGCGGCATGACATCTTCGACGAGCTGTTCGGCAAGGATGGGTCCGCCGGCGGCAATCCGGCCCACCAGCGGAACCATGGCCGTATCCAGGGCAGTAGGCAGCTCCGTTACGGTGGCGCTGTCCCCTGCGGCTTGGGGCGCACGGGACGTGCCCCCACTCTTTCCCCCGCCGTCCAGCGTCAGCGGCATCAACACTTCCATGGCACGGGGCCGCTTGGGGTCGCGCCGAAGATAGCCCAGCTTTTCCAGCTGCGAGAGCTGATGGGTCACGCTTGACAGGCTTGCAAGGCCGACCGTGTCGCCGATTTCCCGCATGGACGGCGGATACCCGTTCTCGTTAACGGAGCGCTGGATGGTCTCGAGGATCTTCTTCTGCCGGGGCGTCAGCCCCTTGGTGGTCCTCTTGGATTGCGGGGCGGTCCTGCCCCCGGCGGCTGCTGCTGCCATATTCGCCATTGCCTTTCGCTTGCCGCCGGAACTTCCGCCGGGCGCTGTTTCCGCCGTGCCGGTGGAAGGACTCCCACCGTCATTGTCAGACCCTGCTGGTCAACTTCAGGAGTGGTTGTTCTTGGTTCCAAAACTAGGCCAGCCATAGTGCTTTTTCAAACATTTGTTCTAGCGAGTCTCGACAATGTTCGTTGATAGGTGCTAAAACTTAACCAGCAAAGTTCGAATATGTGTTCTAACCAGCAGATGCCTCCTTCGAATACCCAGCCGGAAGATGTGCCCGGCGGCGGTGTGGAACGGCAAGGGCGTTGCGGGCGGACACCCGGGCAGCACGGCAAGTCCAGGAGGGCTTAGTTCATGTCAGCTTTAACTCTTCACCAGGTTTCACCATCGCCTGCACCGCTGCGGCTCACCCGCCGGGGGAGGATCGTCCTGATTGGGGTCCCGCTTGTAGTCCTCGCTGTTCTCCTGCTGTCACTCGCCGGGTTCTTCCATTCCCCGGCCAAGGCCTCGGATTCGGTTGCGGACCTCGCGGTGACACCCACCGTTACCGTGACGGTGCAGCCCGGACAGTCGTTGTGGGCCATTGCCGGTACCGTCGCGCCGGGCCGGGACGCCCGCGACGTCGTGGCGGACATTGTCCAGCTCAACAACCTTGACGCCGGCACCGTTCTTCCAGGCCAGCAGCTGTTCGTTCCCACCCACTGAGTGGGAAGCCGCGGGAACCGTCACATTTTCCGGTAGTTGCCGCGGCAACTAAACTGTTCAGGTGAACCAGCAGCTAGAACGTCTGAACCGGCTTCCCCTCCGCAGCAACCTTCGCGGACTGACTCCCTATGGGGCTCCCCAGCTGGACGTCCCCATCCTGCTGAACGTCAACGAAAACACCCATGGGGTTCCTGCCGATGTGCGGGCCGCCATCAGCGCCGCCGTTACGGAAGCCGCCGCAGGCCTCAACCGCTACCCGGACCGCGAGTTCACCGCGCTCCGGAAGGCCCTGGCGGAATATCTCGGGCATGGGCTCGATGAAACCAACCTGTGGGCAGCCAATGGCTCCAATGAGGTCCTGCAACAGATCCTCCAAGCCTTCGGCGGCCCAGGGCGCACGGCCTTGGGCTTCCCGCCGACATACTCCATGTACCCGTTGCTGGCCAGCGGAACGGACACGCAGTACATCATTGGGGAACGCGCGGAAGGCTATGACCTCAGCGCAGAGTCCGCGGCCCGCCAGGTCAAGGAACTCCAGCCCAACATCGTGTTCCTCTGCTCGCCCAACAATCCCACCGGGACCGGGCTTGGGCTGGACGTCGTGGAAGCCGTCTATGACGCCGGCGCGGACAGCCAGGCCATCGTGATCGTCGACGAGGCTTACCACGAGTTCGCACACGACGGAACGCCGAGCGCACTGACACTCCTGCCCGGCCGTGAACGTCTGATCGTCTCCCGCACCATGAGCAAGGCCTTCGCCCTGGCGGGGGCACGGCTCGGTTACATGGCCGCAGCCCCCGAGGTCGCCGATGCCCTGCGTCTGGTGCGCCTGCCGTACCACCTCTCCGCCATCACCCAGGCCACCGCCCTGGCGGCCCTCGAACACCGCGAAGCGCTGATGGCCGACGTCGAGGACATCAAGAAGCAGCGGGACCGCATCGTGGCCGAGCTGACCAGGATGGGACTCAAGCCCGCAGCATCGGACTCCAACTACGTTTTCTTCGGCGGCCTGGAGAACCCGCACCAGGTCTGGCAGGAGCTCCTTGACGCCGGCGTGCTCATCCGCGATGTGGGCATCCCGGGCCACCTCCGCGTCACGGCGGGCACTGAGGCGGAAACCACAGCCTTCCTGACCTCCCTGGAACGCATCCTTGCCGGCCACGCCGCGCTTCACGCCTAGACTTGATACGGCGGCCCTGGACGCCTTGAACCACTTCTTCTCGCACAAAGGATCCTTCACCATGAGTTCAACCGGATCGAATACGGCTGCAGCCCGGACCGCCCGCATGGAGCGTGCCACCAGCGAGTCCTCGGTACTCGTGGAGATCAACCTGGACGGTACCGGAGTCTCGGACATCGACACCTCGGTGCCGTTCTACGACCACATGCTGACGGCCCTGTGCAAGCACTCCCTGATCGATATGACGGTCAAGGCCACCGGGGACACCCACATAGACGTCCACCACACCGTTGAGGATGTCGCCATCACCTTTGGTGAAGTCCTGCGGACGGCCCTCGGCAACAAAGCGGGCATCCGCCGGTTTGGCGAGGCCACGGTGCCGCTGGACGAGGCCCTCGCCAACGCGGTGGTGGACGTTTCCGGCCGCCCCTACCTGGTGCACGGCGGTGAGCCCGCCGGCCAGGAATACCACCTCATTGGCGGCCACTTCACCGGGTCCCTGACCCGCCATGTCTTTGAGGCCATCACGCTGCACGCCGGCATTTGTCTCCACATGAACGTGCTGGCCGGCCGGGACCCCCACCACATCGTCGAAGCCCAGTTCAAAGCCTTTGCGCGCGCGCTCCGCGCCGCCGTCGAACCGGATCCCCGGGTTGAGGGCATCCCCTCCACCAAGGGTGCCCTGTGAGCGGCCCGGAACTGAAGGACGGGGCCATCATCGACCCCTCGGCGTCCCGCAGGCTGCCGTCGCCTGAGGGCAAGCCCACCGTCACGGTGCTGGACTACGGTTCCGGGAACGTCAGGTCCGCGGTGCGTGCCCTGGAACGCGCCGGCGCGGAAGTGATCCTGAGCGCCAAACCGGAGGACGTCCTGAACGCGGACGGCCTGGTGGTGCCCGGCGTCGGCGCATTCGAAACCGTGATGCGCGAACTCAAGGCCGTGGACGGCATCCGGCTCATCGGCCGGCGCGTGGCCGGCGGGCGCCCGGTACTTGGCATTTGCGTGGGCCTGCAGGTCCTGTTCGAAGCCGGCGTCGAACACGGCACTGAAGCCCAGGGCATCGGTGAATGGCCCGGAAAGGTGGAGGCCCTCCCGGCGGAGGTCGTACCCCACATGGGCTGGAACACCGTCAAGGTCCCCGAAGGCTCAAAGCTCTTTGCCGGCGTCGAAAACGAACGGTTCTACTTCGTGCACTCCTACGGCGTGCAGGAATGGAACTTCGACGTCATCCAGCCGCGGATGGCACCGCCACTGGTGACCTGGTCCGAGCACGGCGGCCCGTTCATCGCGGCCGTGGAAAACGGCCCGCTCTGCGCAACCCAGTTCCACCCCGAAAAATCCGGCGATGCCGGCGCGCGGCTCCTGCGCAACTGGGTGGAGGGCCTGCGCAGGCCGGCCGGCGCCGATTCCGGCGGCCCTGCCAGCGCCGGCAGTGGCGCCTAGATGTGGTCCGTACTCCTGATGGGCCTCGCCGGCCTGCTGATTGGCGGCGGTATCTCGTTCCGGCAGCAGGCCAGGCCCCTGTGGCTCCAGGTGTCGTTCTACGCCCTGGCTGCCATGTCACTGGTTGCCGCCTACCTGCTCACGCTGCCGGGCAATTGACAGTCCGGGGGCGGCACGGAGCATAAACGGTTGCCGGCCGCCCCCGCTTTAGTCCCAACCGAAGAACCAACACCGAGGATGAGTATGACCACCGCACATGACCTGCCGGTACTTGAACTCCTGCCCGCCGTCGACGTCGTCAACGGCCAGGCCGTCCGGCTGGTCCAGGGCGAGGCGGGCAGCGAAACCAGCTACGGCACCCCCCTCGAAGCCGCGTTGAACTGGCAGCAGCAAGGTGCCGAATGGGTCCACCTGGTTGACCTTGACGCTGCATTCGGGCGCGGTTCCAACGCCGACCTGCTCCGCGAGGTGGTGGGCCGGCTGGACATCAAGGTAGAGCTCTCGGGCGGCCTCCGCGACGATGAGACCCTGGAGGCAGCGCTCGACCTGGGCGTCGCCCGGGTCAACCTGGGGACCGCAGCACTGGAGAACCCCGACTGGACCGCGCGGGCCATCGAGCGCTTCGGCGACAAGATCGCCGTCGGACTGGACGTCCGGGGCACCACCCTGGCCGGCCGTGGCTGGACGAAGGAAGGCGGGGACCTGTGGGACGTCTTGGGCCGCCTGGAGGAGGCCGGCTGCGCCCGCTACGTGGTCACCGATGTGACCAAGGACGGCACCCTGCAGGGCCCGAACGTTGAACTCCTGCGCCAGATGGTGGAGAAGACCGGTAAGGCCGTGGTGGCGTCCGGCGGCATTTCCAGTTTGGACGACCTCAAAGTCCTCCGCTCGCTGGTCCCCTTGGGCGTCGAAGGCGCCATTGTGGGCAAGGCACTCTACGCCGGCGCCTTCACGCTGCCCGAAGCCCTCGACGTCGCCGGCCGCCGGTAGGCGCGGGGAAGCAGCCCGGCCATGCCCAGCTCCGAAGAACCGGTAAGCCCTCCCGCACGCCAACTCCCCGGCCATATTGCGGCGGCCCTGGCCGGCGCCGGTGGTGCCACGGATTCCGCGGGCCAGCCATGGGCCGGCCGCAGCCTGGCTGGAGATGATGCGAAGATCCACAACTTCGAGGACGACGACGGAACGGCCGACGCCGGCTACCTCACCGCAATTGCCGCGCTCCGGGAGGGGCGGGGCGACGAGGCGGACGTCGTTGCCGCGCTGGCCACGGCCCGCGTGTTCATTCCCATCGTGGCCCAGCTCGCCGAAGAGGCCGGGACAGTGCACGGGCTGCACGCGGACAAGCAGGCGGACATGGCGCTGGTGACGCTGAAGGCCGCCGACGGCAGGACCGCGCTGCCGGCGTTCACTTCTGCGGCCGCACTGGCCGCATGGCATCCCGAGGCCCGGCCGGTAGCGGTCTATGCCGCCCGGGCGGCCCTCTCTGCGGTCGCCGAAGGGGCAGAACTCCTGGTCCTGGATCCGGGTGCGGATGTAACCTTCGTGGTGCGCCGCCCCGGTGTCTGGGCCCTCGCCAAGCAGCACGCTTGGACCCCCTCCTACAATGACCGGGCCCTCGCCGCCGAAATGGGCAACGCTGCCGCCGGCTTCGCGGCCGTCCGCGGCGTCGAACTGTCGCCCGGCAGGGGAGTCGCCGCCAGGGCGGCCGACGGGTCCCTGCTCCCCGGTGGCGGTACCGGGCCGGAACTGCAGGTGGTGCTGTACCTCGAGGACGGCCTGGACGCGGCCGGTGTCCAGGATCTGGTAGCCGGCCTGCAGGCCGAGTGGTCCCGGAATGTATTGTTTGGGGAGCGCGTCGATTCCCTGGAAATCAAACTGAGGCGCGCTCCCGACTAGCCGCCAGCCGGATGGGTGATCCCCAAGGGGCTGCGGCGCATCCTGAAGGACCGCTTTCGTGAATTTCGCTCTCTACCGGGAGTTGCTTGCCGTCCGGCCCATCCGCCGGCTGCTGCTGGTGGGCATGGTTGCCCGGATCCCGCACTCAGCCGCCGGTGTTCTGCTAACCCTGCACATCGTCCTTACCCTGGGCCAGGGCTATGCCGCCGCCGGTGCCGCCGCGGCTGTCATGACCATCGGCATTGCGTTGGGTGCGCCATGGCGTGGCAGGCGCGTGGACACGGCGGGGCTCCGGACCGCGCTCATCCCATCGGTGATCTCGGAGACGGTGATCTGGTCGGTGGTGCCGCACGTGTCCTACCAGTGGCTCCTTCCGCTGGTCTTCGTCGGCGGCCTGCTCACGCTCCCCATCTTCAGCGTGGTCCGGCAATCCCTGGGCGTCCTGGCGGAGGGCGAGCAGCGCCGCACCGCGTTTGCCCTCGACGCCATCACTACGGAGGTGGTCTTCATGATCGGCCCGGCGGCCGGCGCCGTGGTGGCCACCAGCGGCTTCACCACCGCAGGGCTAACGGTGGTGGGCGTTTCAACTTCGCTGGCCGGCCTGTTCCTCATGTGGTTCAACCCGCCCACCCGCAGCGAAGGACTGAGCCTGGAGTGCGCGCCGGATGAGCAGCATGCCGCCGAGGCCGCGGTGGTGTCCACGGCCCCGGGGCATGTGCAGGAAGCCGCCGCGGAACTGGCGCCCGCCGGGGCGGCCACCAGCGCCGCGCAGGGCCTCAGGGGAAGACTGGCGGGCGGCTTTTCCTGGTTCACCGCAACAGTCGCGGCCCTCTTCGCCGTTGCCGCGGGCGCCGGAATGGTCCTCAGCGGCACCGACGTCGGCATTGTGGCCGCGCTGGAAATCGGCGGCCACCAGAGCGAGATCGGGATCGTCTTCGTCTTCTGGTGCGCGGCTTCCGTGGTGGGCGGTTTGGTCTACGGGGCCATGCACCGGCCCATTCCGCCGGTCTTCCTGCTGCTCGGCATGGCCGCGCTGACCCTGCCCATGGCCTTCGCCCACGACACCTGGATGCTTGCCTTTGTCTCCGTCCTGCCAGGGCTGCTGTGCGCCCCTGTGCTGTCCGCGGCCTCGGAAAAGGTCGCGGAGCTGGTCCCGGAGGAGCGGCGGGGGGAGGCAATGGGCTGGTACGGCTCCGCGTTGACCGCCGGAGTTGCGTTCGGTTCGCCGCTGGCCGGGGTCTTCATCGACGTCATGGGCCCTTCCGGCGGTTTCGTCTCCGTCGGAGCCGCCGGCGTGGTGCTCTGCGTCGTCGGGCTCGCGCTTCAGCAGCGGCGCCGCAGGCCGGCCCCTGGGTCTCCCGGCCAGCCGCTTTAAAATGCGACGGCGGGACGGCCCGCAAAGGGGGCGTCCCGCCGTCGGACGGTGCTTGGGGGAGTTGGGCTTTAGTTGACTGCCCCGGTGTACTTTTCGCCCGGACCCTTGCCCGGTGCATCCGGAATCAGCGACTCTTCGCGGAAGGCCAACTGCAGGGACCGCAGGCCGTCGCGCAAGGGTCCGGCGTGCTGGGACCCGATTTCCGGGGCGGCCGCGGTCACGAGGCCGGCCAGTGCGGTGATCAGCTTCCGGGCCTCGTCGAGGTCCTTGAGTTCGGCTGCGTTGTCCTCTTCGGCCAGGCCAAGCTTCACCGCTGCGGCGCTCATCAGGTGCACGGCCGCCGTGGTGATGACCTCGATGGCGGGAACTTCGGAGATGTCGCGGATCTGTTGTGAGACGTCTGCGCCTGCGTCGCCGGGCTCGAAGACGTATGAATTACTGTCTGGGGTGCTCATACTGGTAAGCTTGACACAGACCGACTGGATGTAGTTATTTCAGGGATTGTCCTAAACGATCAGGTTCCCAGCAGCGCTTCGCGGCGTTGACGGGAATTTTTTCTGTAGAATGGCATCCAGTTTGCAAGCGGAGTTCTCTCCCACCCGCGTCAGCCGTTGTCCCGCCCGTTCCTTTGGAACCCGCAGGGACGCAAGGTTGCCGGGTACCTGGTTGGGCATGGGCCGGCATTTGCCGGGACTGTGCACGTGCAGCCCTTAGCGGGTTGCCGGTCCAACCTCTTTGAGGCCTTCGATTGCTCCGGCAATTGGGGGCCTTCTTCATTTGCCGGACTCAACAACAAACACAGGAGCTTTAACATTAGCGAGCCAAGAATCAATGAGCGTATCCGCGTCCCCGAGGTGCGGCTGGTCGGCCCTGCAGGTGAACAGGTAGGAATCGTCCGTATTGAGGATGCCCTGCGCCTGGCTGCCGAGTCCGACCTTGATCTCGTTGAAGTTGCACCTCAGGCGAAGCCTCCGGTGTGCAAGCTGATGGACTTCGGCAAGTACAAGTACGAGGCCGCGGTCAAGGCACGTGAGGCCCGGAAGAACCAGACGAACACCGTTCTGAAGGAAATCCGCTTCCGCCTGAAGATCGACACCCACGATTACGAGACCAAGCGCGGCCACGCCCTGCGCTTCCTCGGTGCCGGGGACAAGGTCAAGGCCATGATCCAGTTCCGTGGCCGTGAGCAGCAGCGTCCGGAGATGGGCATCCGCCTGCTCCAGCGCTTCGCGGACGACGTCGCCGAAGTCGGCGTGGTGGAGTCCAGCCCCCGCATCGACGGCCGCAACATGGTCATGGTGGTTGGCCCGCTGAAGAACAAGGCTGAGGCCAAGGCGGAGGCACGCCGGGCAACCCAGCGCGCCGAGGCCAAGGCGCAGAACGAAGCCAAGGCTGCAGGACGCGTTGACACCTCCGGCCAGGACCAGACACCCATGACGCAGTCACTGGCGGACCTCCTGCCGGAAGGCTTCACCGTGTCCACCGAGCCGGAGGCACCTGCCGCCGACAACGCTCCGGCCGAAGCGCCTGCTGCCGCTCCTGAGCAGGAAGCTCCGAAGCAGGAGGCCCCGAAGCAGGAAGCGCCCAAGGCCCAGGCTCCGAAGCAGGAGGCCCCCAAGGCTCCGGCTCCGAAGCAGGAAGCGCCGAAGGCTGCTGCACCCAAGGCTGCTGCACCGAAGGCCGCCGCGCCGGCGCCCAAGCCTGCAGCTGCCGCCAAGCCGGAAGCGGCTGCGCCGAAGCCGGCCGGTGTGCCTGCGCCGCCCAAGCCGGTGGCCAGGCCTGCTGCACCGAAGCCTGCTGCACGTCCTGCCCCCAAGGCAGTGCCGAAGCCGGCCGGTAAGAAGACCAACTAGTTCACAGCTGCCGGGCATGTTCCGGCAGTCAGCAACCAGCATGCTGCCCGCGGGGGTGGCTGCGCGATAGAACTGCCGGCCCCCGGGCCCGCAGAAACGTAAGGAGATCGGTTCCCATGCCGAAGATGAAGACCCACAGTGGTGCTAAGAAGCGCTTCAAGCTGACCGGCAGCGGCAAGCTGCGCCGCCAGCAGGCCAACCGCCGCCACTACCTGGAGCACAAGTCCAGCCGCCTGACCCGCCGCCTTGCCGGCGACAAGATCGTCTTCAAGGGCGACGCCAAGGTCATCCGGAAGATGCTCGGCATCTAGTTTCCAAGTTTATTGATGGACCGCCCGCCGGTGGTCCGTCACCTGCCAAACAGCCTTCTCAGGCCGCCGGGACACCGGCAACAGATGCTTGGGATCAGATTTTCGAAGGAGTACGCACGTGGCACGTGTGAAGAGGGCGGTCAACGCCCACAAGAAGCGCCGGGTTGTTCTTGAACGGGCGAAGGGTTACCGCGGACAGCGTTCGCGCCTGTACCGCAAGGCCAAAGAGCAGCTGCTGCACTCGTTTGTGTACAGCTACGGTGACCGCAAGAAGAAGAAGGGCGACTTCCGCCGCCTGTGGATCCAGCGCATCAACGCTGCGTCCCGCGCCAATGGCCTCACCTACAACCGCCTCATCCAGGGCCTGAAGGCCGCCGAGGTTGAGGTTGACCGCCGCATGCTGGCCGAGCTTGCCGTCTCCGACGCCAACGCTTTCGCCGCACTGGTCCAGGTGGCCAAGGACTCCCTGCCGGCAGACACCTCCGCCAAGAAGGTTGCCGCAGCCTAGAAGTCGCTGCCGCCCCTCGCCTGAGGGGCCAGTTCAGGAACTGGAAGCGTCAGCTACTACAGTTCTTGTATGAACGAATCCGGGCGCCCGCAAGATCTTCCACTGTCCAACCCCCGAGCCGATCGGGTCAGGGACGTGGCAAAGCTTGCCGGGCGCCCGGCCCGTTTAAAGCGCGGCCAGTTCCTTGCGGAGGGGCCGCAGGCTGTCCGGGAAGCCCTCAAGCTCCACCAGCAGCGCCTCGCGGCGGGAGCACCCGGAGTGGTCACCGAAGTCTTCGCCAGCGAAAGCTGCCTGGACCGCTTCCCCGAATTCGAAGAGCTCGCCGAAGGCACCAACGCCCGGCTGGCCACCGACGAGGTCCTGGCAGCCATGGCGGACACCGTCAACCCGCAGGGAATCGTGGCCGTCTGCAGGTTCGTGGACGTTGCCTTGGCGGACGTGCTCGACGCCGGCCCGCGCCTGATTGCCGTGCTGTGCCAGGTCCGGGACCCGGGAAACGCAGGCACCGTGCTGCGTGCGGCCGATTCGGCGGGCGCGGACGCCGTCATCTTCACAGCGTCCAGCGTTGATATCTACAACCCCAAGGCTGTCCGCTCCACCGCGGGGTCGCTGTTCCATCTGCCGGTCGTCCTGGCCGCAGATCCCGCGGAACTTGCTGCCGCCTGCAAGGCCCGGGGCATCGGTGTCCTCGCTGCCGACGGTTACGGGCAGCTGGACCTCGATGTCCTGCAGGACGAGAACGCCCGCCGCAGGCTCACCGGAGCCGGCCCCGGATCTGATTACGACCTCGCTGCACCTACCGCCTGGTTCTTTGGGAACGAGGCCCAGGGGCTCTCCGAGGCGGAGCTTGAACTGGCAGACCACCGGGTTGCGGTTCCGGTGTACGGTGCGGCCGAAAGCCTCAATCTTGGGACCGCAGCCACCGTGTGCCTCTACGCCAGCGCCCGATCCCAGCGCCGCCCCGCCCCGCTCGCCCAGGACCACAACGGCTAGTGCGTCCGGGCACAAAGAAAGGCCCCGGAAATCCGGGGCCCATTGACTGTTGCTGGACAGATTGATCAGGGTGCGCGAGTGGCTTTCCCGCGTCCGGTGACGGCTCCGTAGATGCCGGCAACAACCAGGCCGCCAACGATAGCGAGAATCCAGGTGCCGAGGTCGAAGAAGGCAAGATCGCCCTTGTTGAACAGGAGGCTGCCAATCCAGCCGCCAACGATGGCTCCAACGACACCCAGGATGAGGCTGGTGACCCAGCCGCCGCCGACCCGTCCGGGCATAACGGCCTTAACAATGGCCCCGACAATCAGGCCCAGAATAATCCAAGCAAGAAAACCCATGTCTCCTCCTTATTGTGACCGGGATTAATAGTCCCGATGAGCCTCAAGCTAACATACCCACCCGGCAAAGTCAGTAGCTCCAAAGCGGGCGTTGCCGCATCGTTAAGACCCGTCACGGGCGGTCTGTTCACTGCTGCCGCACCGGTGAAGGGACGGCCGGGACCAGCGCCCGGGCCGCTCAGGCAGCGAGCGGCCTTTTGCGTTCCAGCAGTCCGCTGAGCAGGGCGACGCCGAAGCCGAGGACCGCAAGGACAGCGCCCACCAGCGCGGGGGCGACGAAGCCCCACCCGAGCGCAATGACCAGCCCCCCGAGGAATGCGCCGAGTGCGTTGGCAACGTTCAGCGCGGCATGGTTGAGGGACGATGCCAGCGACGGTGCGTCGGGCGAGGCGTCGAGGAGGCGGGTCTGGAGTGCCGGGATCAGCATGGAGCCGGAGGCGCCCACCACGAACACCATCACCATGGCGCTCCACGGCCAGTGGGCTGCCACCGCGTAAACCACCAGGGCCACGGCAATGGCCGGGAGGACGCGGTAGAGCGTGCCCATCACGGATTTGTCGGCCAGCCTGCCCCCCACGATGTTTCCGGCCACCATGCCCAACCCGTATAGAGCCACCACCAGGGGGAGCAGCCCCGACGGGATGCCGGCAACAGCCGTCATGGTGTGCGCGATGTAGGTGTAGGTGGCGAAGAAGCCGCCGAAGCCGACGATGCCCACCAGGAGGGCCAGCCAGACCTGGAGCCGCTTGAGGGCGCCGAGTTCACGGCGGATGCTCGCGTCAGGGTGCGCGGCCTGGAACGGGACAAACTTCCACACCATGAGCAGTGCCACCAGGCCGATGGCGCCCACCAGGACAAACAGCAGGCGCCAGCCGAAAGTCTGGCCCAGCCACGTGGCGAACGGTACGCCCACCACGTTGGAGACGCTGAGGCCGGCCATGACCATGGAGATGGCCCAGCCCCGCCGGGTGGGGGGCACCAAGGATGCAGCGATCACGGCGGCAACTCCGAAGAACGCCCCGTGGGGCAGCCCAGCGGCAAAGCGGGACACGAGCATCGACCCGTAGTCGGGGGCCATGAATGAGGTCAGGTTGGCCACCGTGAAGAACAGCAGCAGGCCCAGGGCCAGGCTCTTGCGGGGCAGTTTGGCGCCGACGGCGGCCAGCAGCGGAGCCCCGACCACCACTCCCAGCGCGTACGCGGAGATCAGGTGCCCGGCTTCAGGGGTGCTGATCCCAAGGCCCTGCTCCACTTCCTTGAGCAGGCCCATCATGGTGAACTCGGTGACGCCGATGCCCACGCCACCCATGGCCAGCGCAAAGATGGCCATGCCGACGCGGGGAGTCGTGGTGCGGGCTGCCGTGGACGGGGAGAGGACGCTGCTCATATGCCTGCTTTTCTGAAGGTGGAACCGGAAAGGGGACGGACGCCACGGCAATGGGGCAGGAAGGTCCGGACAGTGGGGCAAACCCTGGGGGGCGGGCCACTATTCCCCCTGAGGGAGATGACGTTCCGGGCCCCTCCCATTGTCGCCCATAGAATGGGGCGGTGACTGGACTGATACAGGTGGTTGGCGGGGCAGTAGTGGATACGCTGGCCAATCCGGGGGCGTTGCTGGTGGCACGGCGGAGCGCTCCGGAGCATTTGGCCGGCCTGTGGGAGTTCCCGGGCGGTAAGGTGGAACCCGGTGAGGCTCCCAAAGCGGCGCTGGTGCGCGAACTGGCCGAGGAGCTGGGAATCGGCGTGCGGCTGGGAGCAGAGCTGCCGGCGGAAACCCCGGCCGGCTGGCCCCTCAACGACCGGGCCAGCATGAGGGTGTGGTTCGCCGAGGTGGCCAGTGGCGAACCCGCGCCGCTTGAAGACCATGACGAACTGCGCTGGATCCGGCTGGAGGACCACGCCGCTGTCCTTGGCTTGCCTTGGATACCGGCCGACTATCCGATTGTGCACGCACTCCTGGACTCTGTGTCGGCGCTGGTGCCGCAGTCCCTGGTACAGGACCGGCCCGCAGGCGGGGCCAACGCCAAAACCGGCTAAAAGAGGGAATCCTGCACGGCCGTCCCGGCCGCCGAAGAAGTCGTCGCGGGGGAGCCGGCAAGGGGTCCGCCGGGAACCGCGGTGGGAATGCTCCCCGCCGGGTACGCCGCTTCCTCGGCCCGTGGATCGTCGAGGTCCCTGTGGCTGAAGCCGGAGGAGTGCGTAAAGCCGTAGCGGGCCTTGAAGTAGCGGACCCTGCCCGCAAGCCACGTCCGGTACTCCTTGGATGCATAGGAACCGGTGCCGTAGAGCCGCCGGTAGCGTCCGGCCAGTTCAGGATGGTTGGCGGCGATCCACTTCATGAACCATTCCCTGGTGCCCGGCTTCAGGTACAGGGCCCCGGCGGTGACGCCGGTTGCTCCGGCGGCGGCCAGGGAAGCGAACAGGGCATCCAGGGCTTCGTCGCTGTCGGAGAGCCACGGCAGGATGGGCATGGCCATCACGCCGCACGGGAGCCCGGCTTCGCGCAGCCGGGACACCAGCCTCAGCCGCGCCCTGGGCCCGGGAGTGCCGGGTTCGATGGCCTCGGAGAGAGCTTCGTCGGTCATGGCCAGGGAGATGCCAAGTCCCACGGGTACCTGGGCAGCGGCGCGCTTGAGCAAGGGAATGTCACGTGCCAGCAGGGTCCCCTTGGTGAGGATGGACAGGGGAGTGCCGGATTCCGCCAGGGCATTGATGATGCCAGGCATGAGGCGGTACCTGCCCTCGGCCCGCTGGTAGGGGTCGGTGTTGGTGCCCAGCGCCACCTGCTGGCGCGTCCAGGAGGCCTTGTTAAGTTCCTTCCTGAGGACTTCCGCGGCGTTGACCTTCACCACCACCTG
The DNA here is from genome assembly GCF_030812615.1 of Pseudarthrobacter niigatensis. Lineage (NCBI taxonomy): Bacteria > Bacillati > Actinomycetota > Actinomycetes > Micrococcales > Micrococcaceae > Pseudarthrobacter > Pseudarthrobacter niigatensis. The sequence goes on from NZ_JAUSTB010000006.1 coordinate 267,546, forward strand.
GCTGTCGAAGTCCATGCCGGCGTCGAAGTCCAGGTAGGTGTGGCTCTTGCGGGCAAAGCAGTAGACGCAGGCGTGGCTGCAGCCGCGGTAGGGATTCACTGTCCACTCGAAAGGCATCTTCGATCCCGCCGGGACCCTGTTGAGCACAGATTTTGCGGTGACCTCGTGGAACGTGATCCCGGCGAACTCGGGGGTGGTGACGGACCGGACCAGACCGGCCAGCGGAAGCAGCGCGGGGCCGGGTCCTCCTGCGGCATCCGGCGTGGGTACCAGTGCTTGCGCTTCCCATCTCATGGCACCATTCGAAAACATGTTCGAATTTAAGTCAAGGCGCCACGCAGTCCAGCCCAGGCGAAACAATGGCTCGACGCGGCGGGTACGGCTGCGGGCTAGGGCAGTAGCTCCCAGGTGACGGTGACGGCTGCCTCCACCCGGTTCAGGCCCAACTCAACCTGTGGCCCTTCCGTGGCGGATGCCCGCTGCAAACCGGCAAGCGGCACCGGTCCCGGGGCCGGGCACTGGTCGGTGACGGACAGGACACTGCCCAGGCCGGCCGAGGCCAATGCGGCATACTGCGCAGCGGAACTGAGCGCGTCCTGCCATGCAGCGTCACGGGCCTGTGCCCGGACCACCGAGTCGTCCGAAAGGACCAGCTGCAGGCTGTTGAGGCGGACATTGTCCCCGGCCGTGTGGACGGCTGCGGAAACGGTGGCGGCCGCGCTGCCTGGGTCCCGCAGCCTGACCGCGAGGCTACTGGAGGCTATGTAGCCCACAAGCCGCTGGCCTTCACCGTCCCGCCAGGCGAGGTCGGCGCGGACAGCAAGGCCGGCCGAGCGGATATCGTCCGGCCCAACGCCCCGGCTGCGGAGGGCCGAGCCAACTGCCGCCAGGTCCTTGCCTGCTGCCGCGTAAGCTTCAACGACCGATTCGGCGCGGCACTCGACACCTATGGAGACAAGCATCAGGTCCGGTGCGGCTTCCGCCCATCCGGTCCCCGTGACGGTGATGGTCCCCGGATCCCGGCTGGCCTGGGGGTCGCGGCCCGTCACGGATGCCTCGCCGCCCGGAGTGGGTAGCCGCCGGCGGCCAGGCCGGCCCGACGCTCAAAGATGTTGGCTGTCCCCGGATTGCCGGTCCGCAGCACGGACCAGCCGGCGGCCACCAGGTATAGGGGGATGAAGGGCAGCCCCAGGCACCACGCGTACTGGCTGCAATGCCGTTCCTCGTGTCCCAGCAGGGCAGGCCGGGACAACAGGTCCTCGGCCGTGCCGCGGCACAGCACCACGTTGCCCAGGGTGTAGGCGCCGGCGAAAGGCAGCCGCCAGCGGTAGCCGGCCGCAATGATCAGCCCGCGCGGGCCGTGCCTGATGTGTGTCCTGGCGGCAAGGGCGACGGCGAGCCCGGCCAGGGTGCTCCCGTTGAGGAGGTTGGCTGCCCGCCTGAGCCGCTGGGCCGTCGTCGGGCCATTCACCGAACCTGCGTGCTGCCGCAAAGTCATGAGGCCATGGTAACTGGAGGGTTCTACTAGACTGGAGGGCAGTGGCCGCCGGTCCTTCCGGCGAGCCCTGACCTGGTCATTGAATGACACTGACGTTCAGCGCATTCATCCATGACCTGCCGGCGACGGACGGGCCGCGCGGGAAACCGTGCATGGCTGACCGGCTGCCGGCAGCCACGACTCGTAGCTAAGAACAGTAGATGACTGAAACTTTGCCGGGCGCCGCCATCCCGAACCCCACGGATGAGGCCGCCATCAACGCCGCTGTAGACCAGGCCATCACCGCCATCGCCGGTGCGGCCACCCTTGACGAGCTGAAGGCGGTACGCCTGGCCCACAGCGGCGAGAAATCCCCGCTCAGCCTTGCCAACCGCGAAATCGGCCGGTTGCCCAAGGACCAGAAGGCGCTCGCCGGAAAGCTCATGGGTGCCTCCCGCGGCCGGGTCAACAAGGCGCTCGCCGAGCGCGCCGAAGTGCTCGAAGCCGAGAACGACGCCCGGATCCTGGTCGAGGAAACCGTTGACGTCACCGCCGCCCCCCGCCGCCGCCGCGCCGGTGCGCGCCACCCGCTGTCCACCCTGCAGGACCGCGTCGCGGACATTTTCGTGGGCATGGGCTGGGAGATCGCCGAAGGCCCCGAAGTGGAATCCGAATGGTTCAACTTCGACGCCCTGAACTTCAAGCCCGACCACCCGGCCCGCGAAATGCAGGACACCTTCTTCGTGGAGCCGCCCGAAGCCCACCTGCTGATGCGCACGCACACCTCCCCGGTGCAGGTCCGCTCCATGCTGGAGCGCGAAGTTCCCATCTATGTGCTCTGCCCGGGCAAGGTGTTCCGCACCGATGAACTGGACGCCACCCACACCCCGGTGTTCCACCAGTTCGAAGGCCTGGCCATCGACAAGGGCCTGTCCATGGCGGACCTGCTCGGCACCCTGGAGCACTTCACCCGCCAGATGTTCGGTGAGGAGGCAAAGGTCCGCCTGCGGCCCAACTACTTCCCGTTCACCGAGCCGTCCGCCGAGCTGGACATCTTCCACCCCGGCGCCAAGGGCGGCCCGCGCTGGATCGAGTGGGGCGGCTGCGGCATGGTCAACCCCAACGTCCTGCGCGCCGCCGGCATCGATCCGGACGTCTATTCAGGTTTTGCCTTCGGCATGGGCATCGAGCGTGCCCTCATGTTCCGCAACGAGGTTGCCGACATGCACGACATGATCGAAGGCGATGTACGGTTCAGCGAGCACTTCGGGATGGAGATCTAACAGTGCGTATCCCACTTTCCTGGCTGCGGGAATTCGCAGCAGTACCGGCCGGAGCAACGGCCGAAGACGTCATGGAAGAACTGGTCAAGGTCGGCTTTGAAGAAGAAGCCGTCCACCGCCCCACGGACACCCTCCAGGGCCCCGTGGTGGTGGGCCAGGTCCTGAGCCTGGTCAAGGAACCGCAGACCAACGGCAAGACCATCAACTGGTGCCAGGTCCGGGTTGTCCCCGAAGGCAAGGAACAGACCCTCACTGGGGACGGCATCGACCCGTCCGGCGTCCAGGGCATCATCTGCGGCGCGCACAACTTCGTTGAGGGCGACAAAGTGGTGGTCACGCTGCCAGGCGCCGTACTGCCCGGCGACTTCCGCATCTCCGCCCGCAAGACGTACGGCCACCTGTCCGCCGGCATGATCGCCTCGGTCCGCGAACTGGGGATCGGCGAGGACCACGACGGCATCCTGGTGCTTTCCCGCATCGGGCTGGACCCAGAGGTGGGCACCGACGCCATGGAGCTCCTGGGCCTCTACGACCAGGCGGCCGAAATCAACGTCACCCCCGACCGCGGCTACGCCTTCTCCATCCGCGGCGTCGCCCGCGAATACGCGCATGCCACCGGCACCGCCTTCACGGATCCCGCCTCCAGGGTCCAGGCACCGGCCGAACTTTCCGGCGGCTACGGCGTCAAGCTCAACGACGACGCCCCCATCTACGGCAAAGCCGGCTGCGACCGGTTCGTGGCCCGCACGGTGCGCGGCGTGGACGCCACCCGGCCCACCCCGCCGTGGATGGTCTCCCGGCTCCGGCTCGCCGGCATCCGCTCCATCTCCCTGCCCGTGGATATCTCCAACTACGTCATGCTCGAACTCGGCCAGCCCACGCACTGCTATGACCTGGACAAGCTCTCCGGCGACATCGTGGTGCGCCGCGCAACCGCAGGGGAGAAGATCACCACCCTGGACGGCAAGGAACGCACCCTTGACGCCGAGGACCTGCTCATCACTGACAACTCCGGGGCCATCGGCATCGCAGGTGTCATGGGCGGCGCGGCCACCGAGGTGAGCGACTCGACGTCGAACATCCTGGTTGAGGCGGCGCACTTTGACGACGTCTCCATCGGGCGTTCCCGGCGCCGGCACAAACTGCCGTCCGAGGCGTCCAAGCGGTTCGAGCGGGGCGTGGACTGGCAGGTGGCCGGCGTCGCCGCCCAACGCGTGGTTGACCTCCTGGTGGAACTGGCCGGCGGCACCGCTGACGAAGCGGGAACCGACGTCGGGACCGCCCCGGACACCGTCACCATCGAGCTGCCCGCAGGCTTCGCCGCTGCACGGATCGGCATCGACTTCACTGGGCAGCAGATTGTCACGTCCCTCGAGGACCTGGGCGCCGTGGTAGCAAAGAACGACGCCGGGTGGACGGTTACGCCGCCGAGCTGGCGCAGCGACTTGGAGACCAAGGAAGACCTCACCGAGGAAATCGCCCGGCTGGTGGGCTACGACAAGATCCCCGCCACCCTGCCGGTCGCCCCTCCGGGCCGTGGCCTGACCCGCGTCCAGCAGCAGCGCCGCCGCCTCATCCAGGCCCTGGCGGACGCCGGACTCACCGAGGTCCTGTCCTACCCCTTCGTGTCCAAGGCGGCCAACGACACGTTCGGCGTGGCTGACGAAGGAGGGGCGCGGACCGCCCTCAAGCTGGCCAATCCGATCAGCGAGGAGCACGGCTACCTGCGCACGTCCATCCTGCCCGGACTGATCGAGGTGGCCAAGCGCAACCACTCCCGGGGCTTCCGGGACCTGGCCCTGTTTGAATCCGGCCTGGTGTTCCTGCCGGAGGGGACCGTGGGAACTGCTGACATCCCGCCGCTGGGCGCCAAACCTGCCGATGAGGTTCTTGACGCACTGTACGACGGCGTCCCGAACCAGCCATTCCACATCGCGGCGGTCCTCACCGGCCACGATTCCCCGGCCGCCGCGAACCACACACCCCGCGTGTGGGACTGGGCCGACGCACTGGACGTAGCCCGCCTTGCCGGCGATGTGCTGGGCGTGGACCTGGTGGTCAGCCAGGGCAGCCACCAGGCGTTCCACCCCGGCCGCACCGCCCGGCTGGCGCTGCGCACGGGGGAGACCGTGGGCTATGCCGGCGAACTGCACCCCAAGCTGCTGGCCGCCTCGGACATGCCCGCCCGTTCGGTGGCACTGGAACTTGACGCCGATGCCCTGTTCGAGGCCGCACCCGATGTGATTGTGGCGCGCCACATTTCCACGTTCCCGGTGGCCACCCAGGACGTGGCGCTCGTGGTCCCGGCCGACGTACCGGCAGACGACGTCCTTGCCGCCCTGCGGGAAGGCGCCGGAGAGCTGCTGGAAGACGTGGCACTGTTCGACGTTTACGCCGGCAAGGGCATTGAGGACGGCAAGAAGTCGCTGGCCTTCGGGCTCCGGTTCCGGGCCGCCGACCGCACCCTGACCGCGGACGAGGCCTCGGCAGCGCGTGAAGGCGCCGTGGCCCTGGCAGCGGAACGCTTCGGAGCCGTCCAGCGCTAGATACTGTTCGGAGCAGGAAGGGCGGGTCATGGCGCAATGTGAAATGCGTGCAGTCCCGCCCTTCCTGCTGCCCGGGGAAGCGGCCGCGGTGCAGCGGGACGCCGAACGCCTCCTGGACAGCGCCGAACTCACGCGGGCCGCGGCCATGGCACCTGCCGCGGGCTGGATGTTCCTTGCCGGCCGCGTTTCCCAGAGGGTCTTTGCAGGCCAATTGCTCTCAGTTCCCGCCGCAGACCTCACCGTGGCCTACAGCTGCCCGCAGTGCGGAACAGGCCCCGGTCTCGGCCACGGCCGGCCGGGATACAGCTACCGGGGTGCCCCTGTGCCCCTGGCGCTGAGCCTGTCCCGGGCCGGTGGCTGGACGCTGCTCGCGGCTGTGGTGGACGCCTCCCCTGGAACGCGGCTGGGCGCCGACATCGAGGAGCCGGCCCGTAGCGGCTTCGACGGGTTTGACGAGGTGGCCCTGACGCCCGCGGAGCGGCGGACCCTCCGGGACGTCAAGGCCGAACTGCTGCCGGCGGCGAGGGCGAGGCTCTGGACACGCAAGGAAGCCTGGCTGAAAATGGCTGGCGACGGGCTCCGCACTGCTCCTTCCACCGTGGATGTGCGGGAACGTCCCGGCCTGCGTGACCTGGACCCGGCCGAAGCCGGGTTGCCTCCACACTTTGCGGCCGCCGTCGCGCTTTCCGTGCGCGCTCAGGCCAGCGGCAGTGGCGGCAGCGGCTCCTCGTAAAGCCAGGGGTGCAGCAGCGTCTCCGCATCGACGGCCGTGGCACCACTGACGGCCACGATGAAATCCTGCGTGGTGACCGAGCCGTGCCTGTGGCCGGCGGTCCATTCCTGCAGCACCGCGAAGAAAGCGAGGTCGCCCACGGCCATCCGGACCGCGTGCACGGCCAGCGCGCCGCGCTTGTAGACACGGTCGTCGAACATCCGCTCAGGACCGGGATCGCCCACCAGGATGTCCTGGTCCTCTGACGCCAGCCGGCGCCAGGCCGCGGCGGCCCGCTCAGCCACGCTCATAACGCCTGCCTCCTCGGACCAGATCCACTCGGCATAGCAGGCGAAGCCCTCGTGCAGCCAGATGTCCTGCCACCCGGCAGCGGTCAGGGAATTGCCGAACCACTGGTGCGACAGCTCATGGGCGATCAGGCGCTGGGACTCCCACTCCAGGTCCAGGTGGTTGGGCCCCAGGATGGCCAGCGACTGGGCCTCCAGCGGAATCTCCAGTTCGTCATCCGTTACCACCACCGTGTAACCGGGGAAGGGATAGGGCCCGAAGCAACTGCTGAACGTGCGCATCATGGCCGGCTGCCAGGCCAATCCCGCGATGGCACGCTCTGCCAGCGCGGGGGAGACGGCCACGGATTGCGGAACTGGCATCCCGTGCCGTCCACTGTCCAGCGCCAGCAGTGCGTACCGGCCAATCTGCACCGTGGCCAGGTACGCGGCCATCGGCTCCGACTGTTCGTAGACCCAGGTTTCCCGGCTGGCGCGGGGAGTATGCGATTGCAGAACGCCGTTGCACACCACCCGGTAGTTCGCTTCAGTGGTGACCGTGAACCGGTAGCTGGCCTTGTCCCCGGAGCGGTCGTTGCAGGGGAACCAGGAGGGTGCACCGTTGGGTTGCCCGGCCACCAGGACACCGTCCGTAAGTTCCTCCCAGCCCACCTCGCCCCACGGCCCGCGGCGGGGCCTCGGACTGCCCTCGTAGCGCACCTCCAGGGTGAAGGGCTGTTCGGGTTCGAAGGGGCGCGGCGCAGTCACCACCAGCTGCCCGGCCCGCTGGCTGAACCGGAGCGGCTTGCGGCCATCCAGCAGGACCTTCGTTGCCCGCAGACCAACAAGGTCCAGGACAATGGCCGACGTCGGAGCGCAGGTCACGCCGTGCAGCACCGCTTTGCCGCTGAGACGGTTGCTGGCCACGCGGTAGTCCAGGTCCAGTTCGTACCGCTCGACGCGGAAGGCATGTGTCCCGGCGCCGGGCAGGTACGGGTCCGGGGAGGTTCCGGCGGCTGCGGGAGTAGTGCCCCGGGCGGCTGATGCTGAAGAACTCATGGGACCTTCGGTTAGGTGGCAGACGGCGATCCGGGCCCGCTCCATGGGCTGACCGGGTTACCCATCCAGTACGTTGCGGCGGGCACTGCTTCGCCGCGCATCACCAAGGATGCCGGCCCCACCGTTCCGCCTGCGCCGATGCTGGCCTGGGGGAGGATGACCCCGTGCGGGCCCATGGTGGCCCCGTCCTCGAGCGTAACAGCGTCAATGCTCATGACCCGGTCGTGGAACAGGTGCGTCTGCACCACGCAGCCCCGGTTGACCGTGGAATTCCTGCCAAGGGCCACCAGGTCGGCCTCAGGCAGCCAGTAGCTCTCGCACCATGTGCGGCGCTGCCGATTTTCGCCCCGAGCGCCCGCAGCCACCAGACCAGCGCCGGGGTGCCCGACGCTGCCCGGGCGAACCACGGCGCCGTGACCAGTTCGATGAAACTGTCCACCACTTCGTTCCGCCAGATAAAGGAGCTCCACAGTGGATGTTCGCCGGGGCGGATCCGCCCCACCAGGACCCACTTCGCGGCGACGGACGCCGCTGCTGCCACAAGGCCCGCCAGCAGCATTACGACGCCGGTGAGCAGGGCGGCGGCGGCGTAGCCCCAGGTCGCTGCGATCCAGTCGAAGGCCAGCATGGTGCCGGCCGCAATGGCGACCGTGAGCATGACAGGCAGGAAGCGGCCCAGTTCCCACAGGGAGCGGGCGACTTTCAGCCGCGCCGGGGGCTGGAAAGTGCGCGAATCGTCGGAGGCGATCGCGGTCCGCCGCAAGCGGACGGGCGGGCTGCCCAGCCAGGAGGTGCCGGATTTTGCCTTCGCCGGTGTAGCGGACAGGACGGCTACGAGTGAGTTCTTGGGAACGCTGCGGCCGGCGGCGGTCATGCCCGAATTGCCCAGAAACGACCTTTTGCCGATCTTTGCCGGTGCCACCCGTAGCCAGCCGCCGTCGAGCTCGTAGGAAGCCACCATGGTGTCATCGGCGAGGAACGCCCCTTCACCCACGGTGGTCATCTTCGGGATCAGGAGCACCGTGGAGGCCTCCACGTTCCTTCCGACCTTGGCGCCCAGCAGGCGCAGCCATACCGGCGTGAACAGGCTCGCGTAGATGGGGAAGAGCAGGTCCCTGGCCAGGTCCAGGACCCGCTCGGTGGCCCAGATCTGCCAGCCCACCCGGCTGCGGATCCGGTAGTAGCCCTCCGTGATCCCGGTGGACAGGAGGCGCGTGGCAACCAGGACCAGAACGGCGTTCGTGGCGAACCACACCAGTGATGCCGGGGCTAGGGCCGCCAGCAGCCGGGGGAGGGCCCCGGTCAGCGAGGTACTGCCCTGGATGAAGGTGAACGCGACCCACAGCGCGGCGGCAGCAGACAGGTACGGCATGAAGGACAGGCCCGCAGACGCCAGGGCAAATCCGGCAAACCAGGCACGTGCGGCAAACCTGCCCTGGGCCGGGGCACTTGGCACGCTGTGCTTGGCCTTGCCCTGCCGGCGGGCCGGTGAACCTGCCGCAAGTTGGCCTGCCTTCACCTTCCCCAGCACCGCGGAACCTGCTTCCACCTGCGACCCGGCCCCGATCGAGGCGCCGGGCATCAGCGTGCTGCGCGCACCCACGCTGGCGCCGCGGCCAATGCGGATGGCCCCGATGTGCACGTCGTCGCCGTCGATCCACCAGCCCGACAGGTCCACCTCCGGTTCCACGTTGGCTCCGCTGCCCAGCGTCAGCAGTCCCGTGACGGGCGGCAGCGAATGAAGCTGGACGTCCTGGCCGATCTTCGCCCCCAGCGCCCGGGCATAGTACGGCACCCACGGCGCACTGGCGAGGCTGATGGCTCCTGCCAGGTCCTGGATCTGTTCCGCAAGCCACAACCGCAGGTGGACGCGCCCGGACCGGGGATAGATGCCTGGCCTGACGCCGCGGAGGAGGAGCCTTGCAGCCGCGATGGACAGCAGCATTCGTCCGGCCGGGCTGACGAAGACCAGCCAGGACGCCGCCACCCACCACCATGAAATGGTTGGTGCGGCCGTAAATCCGGCGAGTCCTGCCAGCAGGTTGTTGACGGCCATGAGGTAGGTCAGCCACCGCATGCCCACCAGGATGTGCAGCGGCACGCCCATCAGCGTCTGGAAGACCTGCGACTTCCTGGCAGTTGGCCGCACCGTCCGCTCCCGCGCCGGAGCGGAGTCGCCGCCCTGGTTGACTTGCCGCGCCAGCTCCACCAGCGCCCCCACCCTCGGCGTCGCGTAGACGTCGGCCACCGTGATGGTGGGGTAGCGGGCCCTCAGCGCGGAGACCAGCTGGGCGGCGGACAGCGAACCGCCGCCGTAGGCGAAGAAGTCGGCGTCCAGCGAGGTGACGGGGCTGCCCAGCACGCTGCTCCATTGCTCCACGATCCACCCGGCATCATCCGGAAGGTTCAAGGGAGCCGCATCCGCCTCTGCGGCGCCCGCACCCGCCAGCGGCCACGGCAGGGCGTGCCTGTCCACTTTTCCGCTGGTCTTGGTGGGCACCGAGTCAACAGTCGTCAACAACGGCACCAGCGCCGCCGGAAGGCTTGCCGCCAGCTGTTCCCGTGCCGCACCCAGGTCCATGTCATGGCCCGGGGCGGAGGCAAGGTAGCCCACCAGGATTTGGTTGCCTGCCGCGGTGGTCTGCACGGCGGCCGCGGCGCCGGCCACCCCGGGGAGGGCCTGCATGGCTGCGTCGATCTCACCGAGTTCGATCCGGCGGCCGCCCAGCTTGACCTGATCGTCCGCGCGGCCCTGGAAGATCAGACCTGCCTGTTCGAACCGCACGAGGTCGCCCGAGCGGTAAGCCCGGTCCCACCCCAGGCTGGGCATCGGGGCGTACTTTTCCGCATCCTTGGCCGGGTCCAGATAGCGGGCCAGGCCCACCCCGCCGATGATCAGTTCACCCGTTCCGCCCTCGGGCACCGGAACGCCGGCGGCATCGACAACGGCAAGGTCCCAACCCGCCAGGGGCAGCCCGATCCGTATTGGTCCAGGCCCGCCCAGCGGCGCCGCGCAGGCCACTACCGTCGCTTCCGTGGGCCCGTACGTGTTCCAGACTTCCCTGCCCTCCACGGCCAGGCGTTCGGCGAGTTCCGGCGGGCAGGCTTCGCCGCCGAAGATCAGGAGGCGGACGTTTTCGAGGGATTCCGCGGGCCACAGTGCTGCGAGCGTGGGCACGGTGGAGACGGCGGTGATTGCGTGGTTGATCAGCCAGGGGCCTAGGTCCATGCCGGTGCGGACGAGGGCGCGCGGTGCGGGTACCAGGCAGGCGCCGTGGCGCCAGGCGAGCCACATTTCCTCGCAGGAAGCGTCGAAGGCAACCGAAAGGCCGGCCAGGACGCGGTCCTGCGGGCCCAGCGGATCATCCTGGAGGAACAGCCGGGCCTCCGCATCGACGAAGGCTGCAGCCGACCGGTGCCGGACGGCCACCCCTTTGGGCGTTCCCGTGGACCCCGACGTGAAGATGATCCAGGCGTCGTCCCCGGGTTCGGGCGGGCGCGCACCCTTGAACGGGCCGCTGCGTACCGTGCCCGCCGGCCCTGGCTCGATCGAGCCCCCGGCCCCAAGGATCGCTGCCACCCCGGCTTCGCCAAACACGAGCCGGGCCCGTTCTTCGGGATCGTCCGCATCCACGGGAACGTAGGCCGCGCCCACCAGGAGGATGGCAAGGATGGAGACGTACAGTTCGCTGGTTCCGGACGGGATCCGCACGCCGATCCTGTCACCGGCGCCCAGTCCGGCAAGGTGGAGCCGGCGTCCCGTGGCTCGGACCTCGTCCAGCAATTGGGCGTAACTGAGCGACGTGCGGCCGTCGTCCAGGGCCGAGGCGTCGGGAAACCGTGCGGCCGTGTCCTGCAGCACATCAATCAGGGTGCGGGCAGGCGGTGCCGCGGGAGCCCCGGCCAGCTGGGGCCGGTGGACGGCAATGCCGTGGCCGGCGTCCCCGGACGCCTGGTCCCGGCCACCGGCTCCTGCGCCGTCCCGGATGATGCTGGCTGGCTCCACGCCGGAACCGGAATCCCCGAAGGGGACCTGCTGCTGAGTCACCTGCGCATTGTGCCGGGACAAGATGAACGGAAGGTGTCGCGCGCGCCTGGACGGTCCGATTCATGCCGTTCGGGCGTTTGCCTGTTGTTCACGTCGCCCCGCGGCTATGGCACCAGGAGGACTTTCCCGGTGGTCTTGCGGCCCTCGAGGTCGCGGTGCGCCTGCCCGGCCTGGCTGAGCGGGTAGCGTGCGCCGATCCGGACCTTCAGGCTGCCGTCGGCCGCGGCAGCGAACACCTCGTCCGAGCGCCAGCGCCGTTCCGCCGCGTCCCGCAGGTAGTGGCCCATGGTGGGGCGGGTCAGGAACAGGGAGCCCGCGGCGTTGAGGCGCTGCGGGTCAAACGGCGGGACGGGCCCGGATGCTGCTCCGAACAGCACCAGCATGCCCCGGATCCGCAGCGCTGACAGGGAGCCGTCGAACGTATCCTTACCCACGCCGTCGTAGGCGACGTCGACGCCGGTTCCGCTGGTGATGTCCCGGACCCGCTCCGCGAAGCCGTCGTAGCGCAGCACGTGGTCCGCGCCGGCGTCGAGCGCAAGCTGTTCCTTTTCGTCGGTGGAGACCGTGGTGATGACTTCCGCGCCACGTGCCTTGAGCAGCTGGATCAGCAGCAGCCCCACGCCGCCGGCGCCCGCGTGCAGCAGGACCTTGTGGCCTGGTTCCACCTTGAAGGTGGAATTCATCAGGTAGTGGGCGGTAACGCCCTGCAGGGGGAGCGCTGCGGCAGTGAAGACATCCAGGCCTTTGGGTACCGGCAGTGCCGCATCCTCATCCACCAGGGCGTAGTCCGCGTAGCAGCTGACGCCTTCCGCGGTGGCTACCCGGTTGCCCGCGGCGAAGCCGGTCACGCCCTCGCCCACTGCCTCCACCGTGCCCGCTGCCTCCGAACCGGGAGTGAAGGGGTAGGAGACTTTGTAGGTGCCGCTGCGCTTGTAGGTATCGATGAAGTTGACGCCCGCCGCGCCGACCTTGACCAGCAGCTGCCCCGGGCCCGGAACGGGGGGCTCCGACTCCGTATACTCAAGGACTTCCGGTCCGCCTGCCTGCCGTGCGACGATTGCGTGCGTCATGGCGCTCCTTTCGCGGGTCCCGGCGTCTCCGGCCCCGGCTGCCGAACCCATCCTAGGGACACAGTGGGCTGGCAGGACAAGTACCAATCGCCTGATAGCCATCCTATATGCATAATTATCGGTAGCAATGCATAACTATTGCTGTATAGTCGAAGCATGACTATTTCTGTTGCGGTTTCGGGAGCCAGCGGCTACGCCGGGGGAGAGGTCCTCCGCCTGCTTGCCGGGCACCCCGGTGTGACCATCGGCGCCATCACAGCCCACAGCAACGCCGGTTCCCGCCTCGGTGAACTCCAGCCCCACCTGCACGGACTGGCCAGCCGCATCCTCGAGGACACGACGGTGGAGAACCTGTCCGGCCACGACGTCGTCTTCCTTGCCCTGCCCCACGGTGCTTCCGCGGAGATCGCCGCCCAGCTGCCGGAGGGCACGGTGGTCATCGACGCCGGCGCAGACCACCGGCTCGAGGACCCCGCCGCCTGGGAAAAGTTCTACGGCTCCGCCCACGCCGGCACCTGGCCCTACGGTCTTCCGGAGCTGCCCGGCCAGCGCGAAGCACTCAAGGGCGCCAAGCGCATCGCCGTTCCCGGGTGCTACCCCACGTCCGCCCTCCTCGCCCTGGCTCCCGGCTTCGCGGGGCACCTGCTGGAGGCCGACGACGTCGTGATCGTTTCCGCTTCCGGGACCTCAGGTGCGGGCAAGGCCGCCAAGGTCAACCTGATTGGCTCCGAGGTCATGGGCTCCATGAGTCCGTATGGCGTGGGCGGCGGCCACCGGCACACTCCGGAAATCGAGCAGGGCCTGTCCAATGCTGCGGGGGAGCAGGTCTCCGTTTCCTTCACGCCCACCCTTGCCCCGATGAGCCGCGGCATCCTGACGACCGCCACCGCCAAAGTCAAAGCAGGCACCACGGCCGCGCAGCTGCGCCTGGCCTGGGCCGAGGCGTACGACGACGAGCCGTTCGTCCACCTGCTGCCGGAAGGCCAGTGGCCGACGACTAAATCGGTCCAGGGCTCCAACCATGCCGCCATGCAGCTGGCCTTCGACGCGCATACCGGACGGGTCATCGTCACCTGCGTGATCGACAACCTCACAAAGGGCACTGCCGGCGGCGCCGTGCAGTCCATGAACATCGCACTCGGCCTGCCGGAAACCGCCGGCCTCAACCTGCAGGGAGTAGCCCCGTGACCATCACCGCACCCCAGGGATTCCGGGCCGCCGGCGTCACCGCCGGACTCAAGGCCTCCGGCAACCCTGACCTTGCCCTGGTCGTCAACGACGGCCCCTCCAAGGCAGCCGCCGCCGTCTTCACCAGCAACCGCGTGGCAGCTGCCCCCGTGCACTGGTCCCGCCAGGTGGTCTCCGACGGCCGGGTGGACGCCGTCATCCTCAACTCCGGCGGGGCAAACGCCTGCACCGGCCCTACCGGCTTCCAGAACACCCACAGCACAGCGGAGAAAGTGGCGAAGGTCCTTGGCATTTCGGCCACCGACGTCTTCGTCTGCTCCACGGGACTGATCGGCGAGCAGCTTCCCATGGACAAGATCCTGCCGGGGGTGGAGGCTGCCGCGGCGGCGCTGAGCACCGATGGCGGTCCCGCCGCCGGAACCGCCATCATGACCACGGACAGCGTGCCCAAGTCAGCGCTCTTCATCGGCACCGACGCCGACGGCCAGGAGTTCAGCATCGGCGGCATCGCCAAGGGAGCCGGCATGCTGGCCCCGGGCCTGGCCACCATGCTGGTGGTGCTCACCACGGACGCCGACGTACAGCCGGAAATGCTCGACGTCGTCCTCCGCGACGCCACCCGTGTCACCTTTGACCGCGCCGATTCGGATGGCTGCATGTCCACCAACGACACCGTGGTCCTGCTGGCCTCCGGCGCTTCCGGGGCTGTGCCGTCCGCCGAGGCGTTTGGTGCCGGGTTGACGCAGGTCTGCGCCGAGCTGGCACGCAAACTGATTGCCGATGCCGAAGGCGCCAGCCATGACATCGCCATCCGGACCTTCAACGCAGCCAGCGAAGCCGACGCCGAGACGGTCAGCCGCTCCGTGGCCCGCTCCAACCTCTTCAAGGCCGCCATTTTCGGCAAGGACCCGAACTGGGGCCGCGTGCTCTCCGCCGTGGGCACCACCGATGCCATCTTCGAACCGGACAAGCTGAACGTCGCCATGAACGGCATCCAGATCTGCCGGAACGGCAGCATCGGCGATGACCGCTCCCTGGTGGACCTGGAACCCCGCGAAGTCCTGGTGGAAATCGACCTGCAGGCAGGCGACGCCGAAGCCACCATCTGGACCAATGACCTCACCCACGACTACGTGCACGAAAACAGCGCCTACTCCAGCTAGGAATCCCAGCCGGCGCGCGACCCGCCAGGCCCAAACTGCCGTGGAAAGTGACACCATGAACACCCAGACGCGTGAAACCACCAGCATGTCCGCCGCCCAGGACAAGGCAGAAACCCTGATCGAGGCCCTGCCGTGGATCCAGCGGTTCGCCGGCACCACCATGGTGATCAAATACGGCGGAAACGCCATGGTCAACGACGAACTCCGGCGTGCCTTCGCCGAGGACATCGTCTTCCTGCACCACGTGGGCATCCATCCCGTCGTGGTCCATGGCGGCGGCCCGCAGATCAACGCCATGCTGGGCCGCCTGGGCATCGAATCCGAGTTCAAGGGCGGCCTGCGCGTCACCACCCCGGAGGCGATGGACGTGGTCCGCATGGTCCTCACCGGCCAAGTGGGCCGCGAACTGGTGGGCCTGATCAACTCCCACGGGCCCTACGCCGTCGGCATGTCCGGCGAAGACGGCGGCCTGCTCCGCGCCGTCCGCACCGGCACCGTGGTGGACGGCAAGGAGGTGGACCTGGGGCTGGTGGGCGAGGTGGTCGGCGTCGACCCCGCAGGCATCATGGACATCCTCGCCGCGGGCCGCATCCCCGTGATTTCCACGGTGGCCCCGGAAATTGTCGACGGCGGTGACAGCGTGGCGGGAGCCGCGCGGTTCCAGCCCACCGGCCAGGTCCTGAACGTCAACGCCGACACGGCAGCGGCCGCCGTGGCCTCGGCGCTTGGCGCCTCCAAGCTGGTGATCCTGACCGACGTCGAAGGCCTCTACGCCAACTGGCCGGACAAGTCCTCCCTGATCTCGTCCCTCACCGCGTCGGAACTGCGGAAGATGCTTCCGAAGCTTGAGTCGGGCATGATCCCGAAGATGGCCGCGTGCCTCAAGGCCGTCGACGCGGGCGTGGAACGCGCACACATCGTGGACGGGCGGCTGGCCCACTCCATGCTTCTTGAAACATTTACGACGGCGGGCATCGGCACCCAGGTAGTCCCGGACGAGGAGATCAACGGATGAACACCATGGAAAAGTCCCCCGTGACTGAGCTCGTGGAAACCACGGGCCACGCAGGCTCCGAGTGGCTCTCCCGCTACTCCAGTTCGCTGATGAACGTGTTCGGCACGCCGCAGCGGGTCCTGGTCCGCGGCGCCGGCTGCCTGGTCTGGGACGCGGACGGCAAGGAGTACCTGGACCTGCTCGGCGGCATCGCCGTCAACGCCCTGGGCCACGCGCACCCGTTCGTGACCTCGGTGATCGCCAGCCAGTTGGCCACCCTGGGGCACGTCTCCAACTTCTTCACCAGCCCCACCCAGGTCGCGCTGGCCGAAAAACTCCTTGACCTGGCCCACGCGCCCGCCGGTTCCAAGGTGTTCTTCAGCAACTCCGGCACCGAAGCGAACGAGGCCGCATTCAAGCTGGCGCGCCGCAACACCGGCGACGGGCCGGTGAAACGGGCCAAGATCATCGCCCTTGAAGGTGCCTTCCACGGCCGGACCATGGGGGCGTTGGCCCTCACCGCTAAGGAAGCCTACCGGGCACCCTTCGAGCCGCTGCCCGGCGGCGTGGTGCACATCCCGTTCGGTGACATCGCCGCACTGGAAGCCGCCGTGGACGACACCGTCGCCGCTGTCTTCCTGGAACCGATCCAGGGCGAAGCCGGCGTCCGTCCGCTGCCGCCCGGTTACCTGAAGGCGGCGCGGGAGGCCACCAGCAAAGTGGGCGCCCTGCTCATCCTGGACGAGGTCCAGACCGGCATCGGCCGAACCGGCAAGTGGTTCGCCAGCGAGGACGCGGGCATCGTGCCCGACGCCATCACCCTGGCCAAGGGGCTGGGCGGGGGCTTCCCCATCGGCGCCCTGGTCACATTTGGTGAGCAGACGTCGTCGTTGTTGTCCGCAGGCCAGCACGGGACCACGTTTGGCGGAAATCCCGTGGCGACCGCAGCGGCCCTGGCCACCCTCCACGTCGTGGAAAGCCAGCACGTGCTGGCCAATGCGGCGGCGGTGGGGGAGCACCTCCGCTCCGCGCTGGCCGCCATCCCCGGCGTTACCGAAGTCCGCGGCGAAGGACTGCTGATCGGCTTCGACCTGGACGGCGACGTCGCGCCGGCCGTGGTGCAGGCCGCCCTCGACGCCGGATTCATCGTCAACAGCCCGGGTCCGCGCACCATCCGCCTGGCACCTCCGCTGATCCTCACCACAGCGCAGGCCGATACCTTCCTCTCCGCTTTCCCGGCAATCTTCCAAGCAGCTAAGGACGCCCAGTGACCCCCACAGCTTCATCCCTTGGTACGGTGCCTGGCAGCACCCGGCACTTCCTCAAGGACACCGACCTCAGCCCCGCCGAGCAGGCAGAGGTGCTGGAACTCGCAGCCCGGATGAAGGCCGCCCCGTACAGCGTCCAGCCCTTCGCCGCGGAGGGCAGCGGCCGCAAGACCGTGGCTGTCATCTTCGACAAGACCTCCACCCGGACGCGCGTCTCGTTCGCCACGGGCATCGCGGACATGGGCGGCAACGCCCTGATCATCAACCCTGGCGAAGCACAGATCGGGCACAAGGAATCCGTGGAGGACACCGCCAAAGTCCTCGAGCGGATGGTCTCCACCATCGTGTGGCGCACCGGCGCGCACGACGGCCTGGTGGCCATGGCCGCCAACTCCAAAGTCCCGGTCATCAACGCCCTGTGCGACGATTACCACCCGTGCCAGTTGCTCGCTGACCTGCTCGCCGTCAAGGAACACAAAGGCGACCTCAAGGGGCTCACCATGAGCTACCTGGGCGACGCCGCCAACAACATGGCCAACTCCTACCTGCTGGCCGGCGTCACGGCCGGGATGCACGTCCGCATTGCCGGCCCGGAAGGCTACCTGCCTGCCGCGGAGATCGTGGCGGCCGCGAAGGAACGGGCGGCCGAAACCGGCGGCTCCGTGCTCATCACCACCGATGCCAAGGAAGCGCTGCAGGGGGCGGACGTCGTGGCCACCGACACCTGGGTGTCCATGGGCCAGGAAGCCGAGAAGGAAGCCCGGATGCAGTTGTTCCGCGAGTACTCCGTGGACTCAGGCGCCATGGCACTCGCTGCGGATGACGCCGTCGTGCTCCACTGCCTGCCCGCCTACCGCGGCTACGAAATCTCCGCCGACGTCATCGACGGCCCGCAGTCCATCGTGTGGGACGAAGCCGAGAACCGGCTCCACGCCCAGAAAGCGCTGATGGCCTGGCTGATGCACCGGTCCGGCCTGGCCTTCGTGGACGGCCTTTCGCCCGTCGAGGGCACCGGGGAGAGCACGTTCTAGTGTCCTCCCAGCCGTCCTCCCCGGGCACCAGCCCCGCCACCAAGACCGCCCGGCAGGCGCGCATCACCGCCATCCTCACCGGGCAGTCCGTGCGTTCCCAGGCGGAACTGGCGGCGCTGCTGGCGGACGACGGCGTGCAGGTCACCCAGGCCACGCTGTCCCGTGACCTCGTGGAGCTGGGGGCCGTCCGTGTCCGCGGCAAGGAGGGCGTCCTGGTGTACGCCGTCCCCGGCGAGGGGGGCGAACGGGGCGCCAGGAGCGGCGTCACCCAGGAGATCCTGGACGCCCGGCTCGCCCGGCTGTGCAGCGAACTGCTGGTCACCGCCGAAGCCTCCGCCAACATCGCCGTCCTGCGGACCCCGCCCGGTGCCGCGAACTTCCTGGCCCTGGCCATCGACCACTCGGTGATGCCCTCCATCCTGGGCACCATCGCCGGTGACGATACCGTCCTGCTGGTCTCCCGTGACCCGCTGGGCGGCCCGGACCTCGCCGCCCGCTTCCTGCAACTCGCCGAGGAAGCCGGGCAATAAGCTTGAAGACAACGAATCAACCAACCCCAACAAGGAGCATTTAAAGTGACTGAACGCATTGTGCTGGCCTACTCCGGCGGCCTGGACACGTCCGTCGCCATCGGCTGGATCGGTGAAGCCACCGGTGCCGAGGTCATCGCCGTGGCGGTCGACGTCGGGCAGGGCGGCGAATCGCTGGAAACCATCCGCCAGCGCGCCCTCGGTTGCGGCGCCGTCGAGGCCTACGTCGCGGACGCCTCGGACGAGTTCGCCAACGAATACTGCGTGCCCACGCTGAAGGCCAACGCCCTCTACCAGGGCCACTACCCGCTGGTGTCCGCCATCTCCCGCCCCGTCATCGTCAAGCACCTGGTCAAGGCAGCCCGCGAATTCGGCGCCACCACCGTGGCGCACGGCTGCACCGGCAAGGGCAACGACCAGGTCCGCTTTGAAGTGGGCATCCAGACCCTCGGCCCGGACCTGAAGTGCATCGCACCGGTCCGCGACCTTGCCCTCACCCGCGACAAGGCCATCGCCTTCGCCGAGGAAAAGGGACTGCCCATCGAGACCACCAAGAAGAACCCGTACTCCATCGACCAGAACGTCTGGGGCCGCGCCGTGGAAACCGGCTACCTCGAGGACATCTGGAACGCCCCCACCAAGGACATCTACGACTACACCGCCACCCCGGAGTTCCCGCCGGCACCGGATGAAGTCACCATCTCCTTCGAAGCCGGCGTCCCGGTAGCGATCGACGGCGTCAAGGTCACCCCGCTGCAGGCCATCAAGGAACTGAACCGCCGCGCCGGTGCCCAGGGCGTGGGCCGGATCGACGTCGTCGAGGACCGCCTGGTGGGCATCAAGTCCCGCGAAATCTACGAAGCCCCCGGTGCCATGGCCCTGATCACCGCGCACAAGCACCTCGAGGACATCACCGTGGAGCGCGAGCAGGCCCGCTTCAAGGCCACCGTTGGCCAGCGCTGGGCCGAGCTGGTCTATGACGGCCAGTGGTTCTCCCCGCTGAAGCGCTCCCTGGACGCCTTCATCGAGGACACCCAGAAGTACGTCTCCGGCGACATCCGCATGACCCTCCACGGCGGCCAGGCCATCGTCAACGGCCGCCGCTCCGACACGTCGCTGTACGACTTCTCGCTGGCCACCTACGACACCGGCGACACCTTCGACCAGTCCCAGGCCAAGGGCTTCATCGAGCTGTGGGGCATGTCCGCCAAGGTTGCCTCCGGCCGCGACATCCGCGTCGCAGGGAAGTAGCCCGCGTGGCTGAGCAGAAAACGGAGGCTACGAACGCAGGTGCCCTGTGGGGCGGCCGGTTCGCCGGCGGCCCCGCGGACGCCCTCGCGGCGCTGAGCAAGTCCACGCACTTCGACTGGCGGCTGGCCCGCTACGACATCGCCGGCTCCAAGGCGCACGCCCGCGTGCTGCACAAAGCCGGCCTGCTGGACGACGCGGAGCTCGAAGGCATGCTCGCGGCCCTGACGCAGCTGGACGAGGACGTGGCGTCCGGCGCCTACCTGCCGGCGGAGTCCGATGAGGACGTGCACGGTTCGCTGGAACGCGGCCTGATCGAGCGCGCCGGTGCCCAGCTGGGCGGCAAGCTCCGCGCCGGCCGGTCCCGCAACGACCAGGTGGCCACCCTGGGCCGCATGTTCCTGCGCGACCACGCCCGGATCATCGCCCGCGGTGTCCTGGCCACCGTGGACGCGCTGGTGGAGCAGGCCAAGGCGCACCATGGCGTCGCCATGCCGGGCCGCACCCACCTGCAGCACGCCCAGCCGGTCCTGCTCAGCCACCACCTCCTGGCCCACGCCTGGGCTTTGCTGCGCGACGTGCAGCGGCTCCAGGACTGGGACAAGCGGGCAGGGGTTTCGCCGTACGGCTCGGGCGCGCTGGCCGGGTCCTCGCTGGGCCTGGACCCGGAGGCCGTGGCGGCTGACCTCGGTTTCTTCTCCGCCACGCACAACTCGATCGACGGCACCGCCTCCCGCGACGTCTTCGCCGAGTTCGCCTGGGTCTGCTCGATGATCGGCGTGGACCTCTCCCGGATCTCAGAGGAAGTCATCTTCTGGGCCACCAAGGAGTTCTCCTTCGTTACGCTGCATGATTCATACTCCACGGGGTCCTCGATCATGCCGCAGAAGAAGAACCCGGACGTGGCAGAGCTTGCCCGCGGCAAGGCAGGACGCCTGATCGGCAACCTGACCGGGCTGCTGGCCACGCTGAAGGGCCTGCCGCTCGCGTACAACCGTGATCTGCAGGAGGACAAGGAACCGGTCTTCGACGCCGCGGACACCCTGGAAGTCCTGCTTCCGGCGGTCTCCGGCATGATCGCGACCCTGAAATTCAACACCGAACGGATGGAATCGCTGGCCCCGCAGGGCTTCGCGCTGGCCACGGACATCGCCGAATGGCTGGTCCGCCAGGGCGTGCCGTTCCGCGAGGCGCACGAGCTCTCCGGTGCCGCGGTCAAGCAGGCCGAGTCCCGCGGCGTGGAGCTGTGGGATCTGTCGGATGAGGAATATGCCGCCATTTCGGAGCACCTCACACCCGAGGTGCGCACGGTCCTGTCCACCGAAGGCTCGCTCAACAGCCGCAACTCCCAGGGCGGAACAGCACCGGCCGCCGTCGAACGCCAGCTGGCCGCGCTGGAAGGCGAGCTTGCCGGCGTCCGGGAGTACGCAGGGTAGTCAGCCGTGTTTGGGGGCCCGGCGGTTTCCGCCGGGCCCCTTGGCGTCTGTGGTTAGCTGGCTCCATGAGCGAAACCTTCCGCAAGTTCCTTCGCACGCTGCCCGACTTTCCCTCCGACCTGCCCGGCTTCGACCCGGCCAGTGCACCGCAGGACCCGGCGCTGCTCTTCAAGCAGTGGCTGGACGAGGCGCTGGATGCGGGGGAGCAGCAGCCGCATGCCTTCAGCCTGGCCACGGTGGGCGCGGGGGCCGGCGGCGCCCCCCAGCCTTCGTCGCGGATGCTCATCCTGAAGAACATTGACGACGACGGCTGGCACTTCGCCACGTCCCGCACCTCCCGCAAGGGCCGCGAACTGTCGGAGTCACCGCGCGCGGCGATGAACTTCTACTGGGCGGCCCTGGGCCGTCAGGTGCGGGTGGTCGGAGCGGTGACAGAACTGTCCGCCGAAGCCTCCGCCGTCGACTGGCACGAGCGGCCCCGGGCCGATGGCAGCGACAATCCGGACTGGCAGCTCTACGCCCTCCAGCCGGCCGAAATCGAGTTCTGGCAGGCCAGCAACGACCGCCGGCACGTCCGCCACCGTGTCGGGCCGGACGGAAGCCCCCTGGACTGACCGCTCGGCTAGGCTGGCCGCATGACCTCACCTTCCCCTGCCGCCCTCCCCGCTGAACTGCACAAAGCCGCGGACGCACTCACCGCTGCGGTGGACCGGATTCCGGCCGGCGGCGAAAAGGCCTCCTCCACCCTTCCCGGCTGGAGCCGCGGCCACCTCCTGGCCCACGTCGCCGGAATCTGCAATGCGCTGGCCCGGCAGGTGGAATACGGACGCCGCGGCGAAACGGTGGAGCTCTACGACGGTGGAGTGGACGGCCGCAACCGGGCCATCGAGCTTGCCGCCGGCCACAGCCTGGAGGATCACCGGGAGGACGTCGCGGCCGCGGTGCAGCGGGCATTGGCCGCCTTTGATGCGCTGGGGGAAGACGAATGGCAGACGCGCATCGCCTTCCGTGACGGCGTGATCTTCGACGCCGGTTTGGCCCTGTGGCGCGAATTGGTCATCCACACCGCGGACCTGGACACCGGCTCGGGACCCGAAACGTGGAACAGGGCCTTCTGCTCCCACCTTTTCGACTTCCTCGCCGCCCGGGTGCCGGCGGAAACCCGGCTGGTCCTGCAGCCCATGGCACTGCCGCCGCTGACCCTCGGAACGGGCGGCAGCACCGTCGTCGTCAGCGGGATGGTGACGGACATCGCCGCCTGGCTTGCGGGCCGGGAGCCGTCACTGGACAGCTTGCGGGCCACGGCCGCCGGGGACGGCACCGATCTTCCCGGCCTGCTGCCCTGGCCGTCGGCAATACCGGACCCCAAATAGCCAGGGGAGCGGTCAGGCGGCCTCGCGGGCCAGCAGGCTCTCCTTGATGCGCAGGCCCCAGCGGAAACCGCCCAATGAGCCATCGGTCCTGATGACCCGGTGGCATGGCACGAACAGGGCCGCGGCATTAAACGCGCAGGCGCTGGCGGCGGCCCGCACGGCGCGTGGATTCCCCGCCAGAGCGGCGTACTCCGCGTACGTAACGGGTGAGCCTGGCTTGACCTGGCGCAGCACATCCCAGGCGTGGGCGCGGAACGGTCCGGACTGCTGGCGGACCGGCACTGCCATGGCCGGGGCAGGGTCGCCGGCGTAGAAGGCCTCCACGGCCGATGAGATCCCGCCAAGGTCCGTTACCTCTTCCACGGCGTCGGGCCGCAGTGAGGGATGGACCTGGCCGGTGAGTTCCGCCATCCCGGCCGTCCAGCCGGACGCAAGGACCACGCCGTCCCGGGCGAGGACAGTAAACGGTCCGTCAGGCGTGGACAGCTGGACAAGTTGGGCTTTCATGGCGTCCCTTTCGCGGGAATGGTGGTTGGCGCGGCGGGCCGGGCGGCGGCGCGCCAGAGGTGCATGGTGGCGTAGGAGCGCCAGGGGCTGGCCTCCCGGAAGTCAAGGCTCAGGGCGCTGGTTCCATTATCGAGGGCGCGGATGCCGTTCCGCACGGCGGCGTCATTGGCGAGGAAGATGTCAGGGGCGCCCAGGACACGCATGGCGGCGTACCCCACGGTCCAGGGCCCGACGCCGGGAAGCGGCAAAAGCGCTGCGGTGAGGCTGGGGACGTCGTCGCCGTAGCCGAACTCCAGGCGGCCGCCAGCCATTGCGGACGCGGCGTGCAGCAGCGATTCGGTCCTGCGCCGGGGGCCGCGGAGCAGGTGTCCGGCGGCCGCGATTTCCGCTGGAGTGGGAAACAGGCGGTCCAGTCCGTCGCCGGGTGCACTGGTGGGACTGCCCGCGGCGGACAGTTGGGTCAGGGCGGTCCTGGCGGCTGCCACCGTGATCTGTTGCCCCACCATGGCCCGGACCAGCAGTTCCTGCGGATCCACGGCGCCCGGCAGGCGCATCCCACGCACGCCTGCGACGGACCCGGCGAGCCGGGCATCAGCGGCCAGGGTGCCGTCGATAGCTTCAGGGTCCGCGTCCAGGTCGAAGAGCCGGCGGACGCGGCTGAGCAGCGCAGGAAGGTCGCGAAGGTCCACCGCGCCGATGGTGAGTGTCAGCGGACGTTCCCTGGCCCCGCCGTCGTACTCCACCCGGAACCGCGCGTCCCCGTGGGGGAGGCGAAGTGTCCTGGCATAAGAGGTTGAGGTTCCCTCCTCGATCCCCGGGATGGCGCGGACCGCAAGGAAGGAGAAGATGCCGGGATCGAAGGGCGGCCGGTAGGGCAGGTCCAGGATCAGGGCCGCAGCGCCGGCGCCGGTCACCGGATGACGGACGGTCTTCCTGAGCGCCGTGGGAGTCATATCGAACACCTCGGCGATGGTTTCGTTGAACTGCCTGACGCTGCTGAAGCCAGCTGCAAAGGCGACGTCAGCGAGCTTCATGGACGTTGAAACCAGCAGGGTGCGGGCAGTCTGGGCCCTTGCGGCGCGGGCCAATGCCAGGGGGCCGGCACCGAGTTCCTGGCCCAGGATCCGGTTCAGCTGGCGCGGCGAATATCCCAGCCGGGCGGCCAGGCCCGCCACGCCGTCGCGGGTGACCACGCCATCGCTGATCAGGCGCATTGCGCGCCCCGCGATGTCCTGCCGCACGTTCCAGGCCGGGGTGCCCGGGACCGCTTCCGGCAGGCAGCGTTTGCAGGCGCGGTAGCCTGCCTCGTGTGCCGCGGCGGACGTCTCGTAGAACGTCACGTTGGAGGCCTTGGGCGTCCGGGCGGGGCAGGAGGGGCGGCAGTAGATTCCCGTGGTGCGGACGGCTGTGAAGAACTGGCCGTCGAACCGGGTATCGCGGGCGTCGATTGCCCGGTAGCGCTGCCAGAAGTCCATGGCTCCATCCTGCCAGCCGGCGGCAGGCGCTGCTAGCGGAAATCGGACATGGCCGTCGGCCCCGAAACGGCTCCCCGGACCACGTGCAGGGGACGGATGAAGACCGCAGCATCCGGGTAAGGTCAAGCAATGAACCACAGCACTGGGGCGCGGGAACACCTGCGGGATTTCCTGTCCGCAGACGCCCGCGAACTCGCACCGCAGCTGCTCGGAGCCCTGCTCACCCACGAGTCCCGCGACGGCTCTGTGTCCATCCGGCTTACGGAGGTGGAGGCCTACATGGGGCCGGAGGACTCCCTGCACCCGGACCCCGGATCGCACACCTACCGTGGCCCGACGCCGCGCAACGCCCCCATGTTTGGGCCGCCCGGGCACCTCTACGTCTATTTCACGTACGGGATGCACCACTGCACCAACATCGTCTGCGGTCCCGCCGGCGTCGCATCCGCGCTGCTGCTGCGGGCGGGGGAGGTCGTGGACGGGCTGGCGCTGGCCCGGCGCCGCAGGCCGACGTCGAAAACTCCTGCGGACCTGGCCAGCGGGCCCGCCCGCCTTGCCAAGGCCTTAGGACTGACGACGGCGGACAGCGGCCGCGACGCGCTGGCTCCGCCGTTCCGGCTGGAACTTCCGTCGGTTCCCGCCGGCGCGGTCAGTTCCGGTCCCCGGGTAGGGGTGTCCGGAGCCGGAGGCACGGAAGAATACGCCTGGCGGTTCTGGCTCACCGGCGACCCCACCGTGTCAAAGTACAAGGTGGCAAAACCGAGGAACCGAAACACCGCCGGTGCGCCGCCCGGGTTTCACGAGCGTTAACGGAAATGGTTGTAGAATGGACGGTCTGTCTTTCGCGATAGGGGAACGTTAATGCACGACGCCGAATTGGCCCACGAACGGGAGTATGTAGCCGGCCTGTACGCCCGGCTGGAGGAACTCCGGGAGGAGAAGCGCGGCCAGCTGGCACAGGTCCGCCGCGCTGGAGCCGTGGGCACCATGCAGAACGTTTCGGAACGTGACGCGTTCGCCGCACTGTATGAGGACCGCCTCGCGCAGCTGGACGCGGTGGATGACCGGCTGGTCTTTGGCCGCCTGGACCTGGACTCCGGCGAAGCCCAGTACATCGGCCGCATCGGCCTCACCACCGAAGACCTCCAACGGCTCATGGTGGACTGGCGTGCCCCGGAGGCCGGGCACTTTTACCAGGCCACGGCCTTTGACCGGCAGGGCGTCCGCCGCCGGCGGCACCTGATCCTGCAGGGCCGTGAGGTCAAGGCCATCGAGGACGATGTCCTGGACGCCGGCATGCTCACGGACGACGAATCGCTCCAGGGCGAAGGTGCCCTGCTGGCTGCCCTGAACTCCAAGCGGACCGGCCGCATGTCGGATATCGTCAGCACCATCCAGTCGGAGCAGGACAGGATCATCCGCTCGTCCATCTCCGGCGCCGTCGTTGTCCAGGGTGGACCCGGCACAGGCAAGACCGCTGTGGCCCTGCACCGCGCCGCCTACCTGCTCTACACCCATCGTGACCGCCTCAAGAGTGCCGGCGTGCTGCTGGTGGGGCCATCGTCGTCGTTCATGAAATACATCGAACGGGTGCTGCCCTCGCTGGGTGAGACCGGAGTGGTCATGGCCAGCCTTGGCCGCCTGATGCCGGGCATCCATGCCGTGCCCGAAACAGACGCCGGCGTCGCAGCCATCAAGGGGCGGCTGGACATGGCCACCATCGTGGCCAACGCCGTCTCCAACCGCATGCGCGTCCCCGCCCGGAACAGGATCCTCGAGGTGGACGGCCGCAAGCTGACCCTCACGCCCCGGCAAGTGCGCCGCGCGCGGGAACGCGCCCGCGCCACCGGAAAGCCTTACAACGAGGCCCGCGTGACGTTCGTTAAGATCCTGCTGCGCGAACTGACCGAGCAGATGACCGAGCTCGTCGAGGCCGGAAACATCGGCAACAACGCAGACCGTTCCTACCTCGCCGAGGACGTCCGGACCGCGCGCGACGTGCGGATCGCCCTGAACCTGTGCTGGATGCCCATGACGCCGGAGAAGTTGATCTCCGATCTCTTCAGCAAGCCGGAAATCCTGGAGTTCTGCACCCCGCACCTGACACCTGCCGAGCGGGCGCTGCTGCAGCGTCCGGCCGATGCGCCGTGGACAGAGTCCGACGTCCCGCTGCTGGATGAAGCCGCCGAACTGCTCGGGGAGCTGGACCCGGCGGCTGGCCGCGGGCTGGCCCAGCAGGAGCACGACCGGGCCCGGGACCTCGCCAACGCAAAGCAGACCCTGGTCAACATGGAGGCCGCCGGAGTTGATCCGTTGATGTCCGCGGAAGAACTGGCGGAGCAGAACCGGGAGCAGGAAGCCCGGCAGACGGCGGCCGAACGCGCAACGAGCGACCGCACGTGGGCCTTCGGACACATTGTGGTGGATGAAGCCCAGGAGCTTTCCCCCATGCAGTGGCGGCTTCTGGTACGCCGGTGCCCGCTGAAGTCCTTCACGATCGTGGGTGACATCGCGCAGACAAGTTCAGTGGCGGGCGCCAATTCCTGGCAGGGCGCGCTGGCCCCGATGTTCGGTGACCGCTGGCAGCTGGAGGAGCTGACCGTCAACTACCGCACCCCGTCCCAGATCGCCGAGGCTGCCGTGAGGATGGCCAACGCCGCCGGCCTGGTGGTTTCCGCGCCGAAGGCTGTCCGCGAGGGCCGCTGGGACCCCATTATCGACGAAGTGTCCGCCGGCGCCGTGGTGGAGCGGCTGGTGGAGGTCCTCCCCGAGGAGCTTGCAGCGCTCGACGGCGGCCTGCTCGCCGTGATTGCCGACGGCGACCTCCTGCCCCAGGCATCGGCAGCCCTGCGCGAAGTGTATGGGCGCAGGATTGGCAGCGGCGCCGGCAGCTACGAACAGGACATCGT
Source organism: Pseudarthrobacter niigatensis (assembly GCF_030812615.1). NCBI lineage: Bacteria > Bacillati > Actinomycetota > Actinomycetes > Micrococcales > Micrococcaceae > Pseudarthrobacter > Pseudarthrobacter niigatensis. The sequence continues at coordinate 295,150 of NZ_JAUSTB010000006.1, forward strand.
GGTGATCAGCCCGCGCGAGGCCAAGGGCCTGGAGTTCGACGGCGTCGTGGTCCTGGAACCATCGGTCATGCTCAACCACGAGCACGGCAAGGTGGGGGACCTGTACGTGGCCATGACCCGTGCCACGCAGCGCCTGCGGCTGATTGCCTCGCAACCCGTGCCTGCCGGGATTGCCGGCTGACCGGGCGTTGGGCGTTACTGCTAACTTAGGAAGCGTGCCTGAACTGAACAACCTCGAACCGCAGCGCAACGACCCCACTTTCGCCAACATTTGGCAGGAACTGAAGTGGCGTGGGCTGGTCCATGTCTCCACCGACGAAGCGGAGCTCGAAAAGCTCCTCGCCAACGGGCCGGTCACGTACTATTGCGGCTTCGACCCCACCGCGCCAAGCCTCCACCTGGGTAACCTGGTCCAGCTCCTGGTCATGCGGCGGCTTCAGCTGGCAGGGCACAGGCCACTCGGCCTCGTGGGAGGCTCCACCGGCATGATCGGGGACCCGCGTCCGACGGCGGAACGCACCTTGAACACCAAGGACACGGTAGCGGAGTGGGTTGGCTACCTGCAGGCCCAGGTTCAGCGCTTCCTCAGCTTCGACGGGGACAACGCCGCCAGGATGGTGAACAACCTGGACTGGACGGCGCCGCTGAGCGCCATCGACTTCCTGCGTGAGGTGGGAAAGCATTTCCGCGTGGGCACCATGCTTCGCAAGGACGCCGTGGCATCCCGGCTGAACTCGGATGAAGGCATCAGTTACACCGAGTTCAGCTACCAGATCCTGCAGGGCATGGACTACCTGCAGCTCTACCGCGACTACGGCTGTGTACTGCAGACCGGCGGCTCGGACCAGTGGGGCAATCTCACCAGCGGTACGGAGCTGATCCGCAAGGTCGAGGGCAAGAGCGTCCATGCCCTGGGAACCCCGCTGATCACCAACTCTGACGGAACCAAGTTTGGCAAGAGTGAAGGCAACGCCATCTGGCTCGACGCCGGCATGTGCAGCCCCTATGCGTTCTACCAGTTCTGGCTCAACACCGCCGACGCGGACGTGGTGGACCGGCTCAAGGTGTTCACCTTCCTGACGCGCGCCGAGATCGAAAAGATCGCAGTGTCGGTGGCGGAGCGTCCGTTCGCCCGCGAAGGCCAGCGGAAGCTCGCCTTTGAGGTGACCTCCCTGGTTCACGGCGTTGACGCCACCGAAAAGGTCATTGCCGCTTCGGCTGCCCTTTTTGGGAACGGCGACTTGGCTGCGCTGGATAAGGCAACGCTGCAGGCTGCCACGTCCGAGCTTCCTTCCACCACAGTCCAGGTGGACGAAATGGGAATCGTGGACCTGCTGGTGGCCTCCGGCCTTTCCGAGAGCAAGTCCGCCGCGCGCCGGACCGTGGGCGAAGGCGGAGCTTATGTGAACAACGAAAAAGTCTCCGATCCTGAAGCCGTGATTGCGGAGTCGGAACTCCTGCATGGCCAGTACCTGCTCCTGCGCAGGGGCAAGAAGAACCTGGCAACCGTCGAGGTTCTTGTTCCCTGACGCGGGAGCGCAACCTACCACCTGCACGCCCCTCTGCAGCCGATTTGCGCGGCCGCGGAGGGGCGTGTATTGTTTTCTGAGTCGCCGCCGCTGAGTGGTGACAAACCCCCAACTGATATTGAGAAGCAATTCTCGGCCATGCCGTGCATGGAACGAAAATTGTTTCCCGTTTTGCTGGGCGGATTCATTCCGTTGAGTGAATTCCGGGAAAATAGCCGGATTTGCAAAAGCGAACAAGAATGAAATAAGATAAAAACATCGCAGCGAAGAAATACGGAAAACAAATTCGTTCTGAATTGTTCCGGGAATATTCGAATGTGTCTGTTGTTTGAGAACTCAATAGTGTGCCAAGTTTGTTGATACCGATTATGTAATGTGATTGGTTGAATTTGCCGAATCGTGCCGCCCCTGTGGTGTGGTTTGGTGTTTTTAGCTGGTTTCAAATTTTGTGCAGCCATTGGCGCCGTTATTTCCGGTGGTTTTGGTTGTGTCTGTTTTTCTTCAACGGAGAGTTTGATCCTGGCTCAGGATGAACGCTGGCGGCGTGCTTAACACATGCAAGTCGAACGATGATGCCCACTTGTGGGTGGATTAG